>CAZCRE010000123.1:0-1939 GCA_964501075.1 uncultured Candidatus Bathyarchaeia archaeon | reverse complement strand
GCAAAGATTTTTTAACATGGCACCAAGCTAATAGGTTCTCATTCAAAGATGGTGAGAACAATGGAAGTCAAGAAAATCGCTGTTTTGGGAGCAGGTCTAATGGGTCATGGGATAGCCCAAGTGGCAGCGCAAGTGGGCAAATACGAAGTCTGCATGCGCGATATCGAACAGAGATTTATTGACAGTGGCATGACCATGATACGGGAAAGCCTGCAGAGATTCGTCAAGAAGGGCCAAATGAATGAAACTCAAATGAATGAGATATTGAGCAGAATCCATTCCACTCTGGACCTTAAAGGAGCCGTCTCAGACGCTGATCTGATAATTGAAGCGGTGCCTGAAAACGTTGAATTGAAGAAGGCCATGTTCCGAGAAGTAGACACCTACGCGCCAGCAAACGCTGTAATAGCGTCAAACACGTCCTCAGTTAGCATAACAGAGATTGCTTCAGCCACAAAACGCTCCGAAAGAGTCTGTGGAATGCATTTTTTCAATCCTCCGCAGCTGATGAAGCTCATAGAAGTCATACGAGGAGCAAAGACTTCCGATGAAACCATACAGACAGTCTTGAATGTAGCCCACAAGATGGAAAAAGAAACGGTTCTCGTCAAAAAGGATTGCCCAGGCTTCATCGTCAACCGCATACTCATACCCGCTTTGAACGAGGCGGCTGAACTGTATTGGGAAGGCATAGCTGAAAGGGATGACATTGACAAGGCCATAAAGCTGGGACTGAACTGGCCCATGGGTCCACTGATGTTGCTTGACTACATTGGGTCAGACACGATACTGGCGATTGCCGATGTCTTGACGAAGGAGCTGGACCCGAAGTTTCACCCCAGCACGGGATTGAAACAGATGGTCAAGGCTCAGCTTCTGGGAAGAAAAACCGGCAAAGGCTACTATGACTGGACGCAGAAGTAGGAGGCGCAGGATAAAATGGATTTTAAACTCGTAATCTACGAGAAAGGCGATGGAATAGCCACTCTCACATTGAACCGGCCTGAAGCGTTGAACGCCTTCAGCAGGGAGGTTGTTTCAGAAGTTCTTGAGGCTCTAGAGGATGCAGGAAAAGACGAGAATGTACGCGTTGTGGTGTTGACTGGCGCCGGAGAAAAGGCGTTCTCTGCGGGTGCTGACATCAAAACCATGATTGGAATGAACGCGTTGAAAGCCAGAGACCTCTCTTTAATGGGTGAAGGACTATGCCGTGCACTTGAAAGCTTGGAAAAACCTGTTATCGCAGCTTTGAATGGCTATGCCCTAGGCGGAGGTTTGGAAGTTGCCATGGCGTGTGATCTCCGCATCGCGTCTGAAAACGCTCGAATGGGGCAGACTGAAATCAACATTGGCTTAATTCCAGGATGGGGTGGAACTCAAAGGCTTACAAGGCTAGTTGGAAGAACGAAGGCAAAGGAGCTTGTTTTTACCGGGAGAATGATTGATGCAAAGACAGCTGAGCAGCTGGGCATAGTGAACATGGTAGTTCCAGCGGACAAGTTCAGGGAAACAGTGAGGCAGTTTGCTTTGGATTTGGCGGCGAAGGCTCCAGTGGCGCTTAAAGTGGCCAAAGCTTTGATCGATAAGGGTGCAGAGATCGGCTTGGATTCTGCGTTGGCCTTGGAGCGAGAGGGCTTCGGCGTCGTTGCTTCAACCGAGGATCTGCAGGAAGGCGTCAAAGCCTTTACGGAAAAGAGAAAACCGCTGTTCAAGGGCAAGTAGTCCAAATAAAAAGGGATGATTTTTCCGCACGTTAGACTCTAAATTCGTGTGCGCCAAAACGGACCTGAAGGGTTGTCTATAGGGATCTCGTTTTCCTATATATCAATTGATGTAGTCTCCAACTGTGTGCCAAGAACCACAATTGTAGTAGTTGCGGAGACTCCTTCTATCTCTCTAATTTTCTCTAATACGACCCGGGCGAGTGAATCTACGCTGT
>CAZCRE010000122.1:0-1978 GCA_964501075.1 uncultured Candidatus Bathyarchaeia archaeon | reverse complement strand
TGACGAAAGATTGAACGTGGCAAAAGAGCTTGGTGCAGATGAAACAATCAATGCAGGAAAGGAGAATTCAGTTGAGAAAGTGCGACAACTAACAGGTGGGTATGGCGCTGACATCGTGATTGAGGCAATAGGATCACCTGCTACGTGGGAGCAAGCTTTGAGGCTTGCCAGAAAAGGTGGCACCATATTGGAGTTTGGCGGGTGTCCGCCAGGAACAGAGATCAAGCTCAACACGGAGATGCTTCATTACGGTGAGTTGACTGTTCTGGGAGCGTTTCACACGACTCCCCTGCATTTCAGAAAAGCGTTGAACCTCATATCGTCCAGAACGGTCGATGTGAGACCACTCGTTACAAAGAGAATGAGGCTTGAAGACATCAAGCAAGCTTTTGAAATTCTTTCGACATCCAAAAACGAGATTAAAATCGCGATTGTCCCATGACAATTTCACTTTCCCTCGCATTAACAGAGTCCCTTGTTCATACGAAAAGACGCGTTGATTGTGCGAGGGAATCGTTACCTACGTTCTTATTAGCCATAGATCCATAACCAAGAATTGGGGTATCCAATAGTGCGTGCCGAAGGTTACGTTTTAAGAATCGCAAGCAAGACTTGGGTTGATCACGTTTTCGACATGGCAATCTACTACACCAATCTTTGCAGAAAATGGGAAGCCGGACAAGCTGCAATATTCGTGCATAAAGTGGAGCACGGTGACGCCATAATAGGCTATGGCATAGTAGAAAGTGCAGGTGAAAGGGAAAGACTTCCGGAAGAAGAAAAAGGCAAACACCTAGAGCACGATTGGAAGAAGGCTATAACCTTCAAATACGTTGTTCGATTCAGCAGGCCCTTGCCAGTTAGAGAAACGTTCCTTGGAGATCCGAAGTATAGAGGAAGATACTGCCACGGTTTGGAGCTGAGCAGGCGACAAGTGGATACGCTTATTTCTCAAGCTGAGTCGATGCAGCATTGATGTAACCAAAAGACTTAAAACGACTCCTCGATTAATGGGTGAAAGAGTGAATACCATGGTGTACTGCGTCAAGTGTGGAACCCGGAATGCCGACGATGCTGAAGCATGCGTCAAATGCGGTGCACAGTTGAACGTCACAGGTGAGAACAGGCACTACAGGCGAGTGGAAGGCGAGTGTTTCGGAATTCCAAGAGGCGGAACATTCGTGGGTTTGGCCATTGGCGTGATCATAATGCTGTGGGGAGCCATATGGTTCCTGCAGCAACAGGATATCCTCCCTCCTGACTTCGAGGTATGGCCCTTCGCTGTCATAATCTTTGGCGCGTTGATGATCGTCGGGGCTCTCTACGGATTACGCCGTAGATATTGACAGTGCCCTAGCCCTCTTTCTTTGAGCAACTGAACCTGCATTCACGGCAGATTCTACTGTGATCCCATTGAGAAAGCAACACCCTAGTTAAGAGCCAGAAAAAAATCAGCGTGAGAACGAACAGGTCGATAGAGAAACTCTCCAGATGGTCAATTCCTGCAAGAATCGAAAAAGCCCCGAGAACAAACAGCGTATTCAAGAACAGGCGAGCGGCACCTTTGAATTTCAACTCGAAAAATCCCAGAACCAGGCTTGTGGCTCCGATCAAAACAAAACAGAAGCCCACTAGACCAGTTCCTAAGCCTACAAAGAAATATAGAACTGTTCCAAATAGAGCGAGGACTGCACCTAGAAACAAGCCTGAACAAGCAGCGCATAAGACATGCGTATTCAGGCTTATGACGTGAGCTGCAAATGCTTCACAGTCGGGGTGATGACCTTTTGTTTCAGTTTGTTTCTGACCGTTTCCACTCTGGATGGCCGGCGTTTTGGTTCTTCCCTCAAAATGGGGTGAGGTCAAGCATCGTCTGGGCATGATAGCAGCCACTATTCCGAAGACGCATATCAGAGCGAAAAGCGAACCAACAATGTATCTTCGCAAAACGAAGCCTTCTAGGACTGTCGGTGAACGT
>CAZCRE010000121.1:0-2093 GCA_964501075.1 uncultured Candidatus Bathyarchaeia archaeon | reverse complement strand
CCAAGCGGGTAACTTCACCGTGAAAATCCTGCAGAAACCCCGCTACGTAGACGCTGCAAAGTGTACCGGTTGCGGCACATGCATCGAGAAATGTCCAGTCAAAGTTCCAAGCGAGTTTGAGATGGAATTGGGAAACAGAAAGGCCGTTTACATGCCATTCAAACAGGCAGTCCCGTTGGTTGCAACCATCGATCCAGATAACTGCCTGTACTTCACAAAAGGTGTCTGCAAGATTTGCCAGAAAGTCTGCCCGTCAAACGCAATCAACTATGAACAGAAGCCAGAAGAAACCGAGTTGAACGTTTCTTCAATAATCCTGGCCACGGGCTTCGACGTGTTCGACCCCTCAAACATGAGTGAATACGGCTACGGAAGATTCAAGAACGTAGTTCACTCCATGGAATTTGAAAGAATAATATGCGCATCTGGCCCGACCGATGGACACCTAGTCCGACCTTCAGATGGGAAAGAACCGAAAAGCGTGGTTTTCGTCCAGTGTGTAGGTTCAAGAAGCCAGCACGGTGGCTTTCCATTTTGCTCAAGCGTCTGCTGTGTCTACGCCACAAAAGAATCAATCCTCATAAGAGAACACGCTCCAGAAACCCAAGTCTATATTATGTACATTGACATGAGAGCGGTTGGAAAAGGCTTTCAAGAATTTGTCGACAGAGCCAAGAAAGAATACGGCGTGAAATACGTCAAGGCACATCCTGGCGGAATTACCGAAGACCCAACCACGAAAAACCTGCAAGTCCACTACGAGGACATGAAGACTGGCGAAATGAAAACTCTTGATGCCGACATGGTCGTGCTATGTCCCGCGCTGATTCCGAAAGCTGACAACAAGAAGCTTGCACAAACAATGGGCATAGAGATTGACGAGTTCGGCTTCTTCAAATCCAAGAACCTGCTCACTGCCCCCATGGACACGAATGTCCCGGGAATATACATCTGCGGCTACTGCCAATGCCCAAAAGACATACCTGAAAGCGTAGCACAAGCCAGCGGCGCAGCAGCCCGAGCAGCAGAAACAATAGCCTGCGCAACAAAGGAGGCCAAACGATGAACGAGAAAGACAAACCACGCATCGGCGTCTTCGTCTGCCACTGCGGAGTCAACATAGGCAGCGTAGTCAACGTTCCCGAAGTCGTGGAATGCGCTAAGACTCTCCCCAACGTATCGTATGCAGAAGAAAACCTCTACACCTGTTCATCTGAAGGACTGAGCAAGATAAAAGAAGCCATCAAGAAACACCAGCTCAACAGAATCGTCGTCGCATCATGCACGCCAAGAACACATGAACCTCTATTCAGAAGCGCGTGCGAAGAAGCAGGTCTGAACAAGTACTTGTTTCACATGGCTAACATCCGCGAACAATGCAGTTGGGTCCACGCCAAAGAACCCAGGAAGGCCACAGAGAAAGCCAAAGAAACAGTCAGAATGGCTGTGGCCAAGGCAGCCCTACTCGAACCGCAAGCAGAGCCTGAGATTGATGTTCAAGGCTCAGCGGTCGTGATTGGTGGTGGAATATCTGGCATGACCGCGGCCATCAGCCTCGCAAACCAGCAATTCAAGGTTTACCTGATAGAGAAAGAAAAGGAGCTTGGCGGAAAACTCAAAGAGCTATACAAGCTTCACCCAAACGACAAGCCCAGCTCAGAGATTCTGGACGAGTATGTCCAATCCGTGCGCTCAAACCCAAACATCAAAGTCTACACTTCATCAACCGTGAAGCATATTGAAGGCTTCATAGGAAACTTTGAAGCGTCGATCAACCATGAAGGCAAGGAACAGAAACTCAACGCTGGCACCATAATCGTCGCCACAGGAGCAGACGTTTTCAAGCCACGTGGCATGTACTGTTATGGTGAGAACAAGAACGTCATCACCCAGCTTGAACTTGAAAGCCTCATGAAGGAAAACAAGCTTGGGAAACCCAAGAACGTCGTAATGATTCAGTGCGTTGGAGCAAGGGAAGAGAAAGAAGGCGGAAGAAACTACTGCTCCAGAATATGCTGCGCCGTCGCCGTCAAGAATGCTCTCCAGATAAAAGAGCTGTTTCCTGAGGCTGAGGTCTCGATCTTGTATAGGGA
>CAZCRE010000120.1:0-2146 GCA_964501075.1 uncultured Candidatus Bathyarchaeia archaeon | reverse complement strand
TAATGACTTGCTTAATTTTTGTCCGAAATGGTTAAAATACGATTCACCTATTCACGAATATTTGCAGCGGAAAACCATTTTTGACCAAATTTAGGATCAAGCATGCTCGCTATTTGAAATCGACGAGTCTTTCTTCTTCGCCGGAAGAATGGCGAACCTTCGCGGGTAAACATTGATTTCGAACGCGATTTGTGAGGCCATTCTGGGCGTTTCTTGACTTCTAACAGAGCCCATACCAAGCTATCTCCGGAAAGAAATTCCCACCGTTGAGGGATGGTTTCACCATGAGAATTAACAGAGTAGTCTCTTCCAATGTCAGGGAAGCCCACTTGAACTGATCCAGCTATTGATGCACGTACGATTCGAACGAAAATTGATTGAAGAGCTGGCAGGAGAACAACAGAAATGGAGAAATAGAAACAAGACAAAGAAGGTAGTATCGAATAAAGAGATGATCACATGATCAATGAAATCCTAGAGTTAGTTCAGAAACACGAAGATTGGCGTGGTCAAGAGTGTCTGAACCTTATTCCGTCTGAGAACGTTATGAGCCCAACTGCCCGAAAGCTCCTATCATCAGAGCTTGTTCACCGCTACACTGCCAGAGACAGGTTCTACATGGGAACCCGATTCACAGATGAAATCGAACAACAAGGCGAAAAAACCGCCAAACAAGTATTCAAAGCCGAAACCGCTGATCTGCGGCCTCTGTCTGGGCACATCGCCGACTTGATCATACTCGCAAACTTCACCAAACCAGACGACACACTCATGTGCATTTCGCCGCAGAATGGCGGATACCCAGGCATGTGGCAAGAGGGTCTAGCCGGCCTACTAAAACTCAAAACGAAGTCCTTCCCATTTTCAGAACGTGACTGGAACATAAGGATCGGGCAAGCAAAAGAAGTCATACTCAAGACTAAGCCAAAGGCAGTGATTTTCGGAGGAAGCCTCATCACGTTCCCACACCCAGTCAAAGAAATCGCGAAAATCGCCAAAGAAAACGGCGCCTTCGTAGGGTTCGACGGCTCACACGTTATGGGACTCATCGCGGGCCAACAGTTCCAAGATCCCCTAAGAGAAGGCGCATACGCCCTGTTTGGCTCCACCCACAAGTCCTTCTTCGGCCCACAAGGAGGAATCATCCTAGCCGACAAGGAACACGGCGAACTATTGAAAGAAAAGATCTATCCTGCCTTCGTCGACAACGCCCACTGGAACCGCATCGCAGCATTAGCTGTAGCACTGGAAGAAATGAAGGAGTTTGGGAAAGCCTACGCGAAACAAATCGTGCGAAACTCGCAAACCCTAGCTAAAACTCTGAACGACTATGGCTTCCCAGTAATCTGCAAGCACTTGGGGTTCACACGATCCCATCAGGTCATCTTGGACTACGGCGACAACGAGAAAGCCAGAACCATAGCGTTGAGGCTTCAGCGAGCAAACGTAATCGTCGACAGCGTGATAAGAATAGGCACATGTGAAGTCACAAGAAGAGGAATGAAAGAAAACGAAATGCTCCGAATAGCCGAATTGATCAAGAGAGCAACCAGTCATGAAGAAAAAACAGATGACGTCAAAAAAGACGTTGCAAAGCTAAGCAGAGAATTCCAAAACATCGAGTACTGCTTCAAAAACTAACCTTCTCCACGCCCTTCATAACCTTCCTTTATGGACAGAACACGCAGACTGAGAGACTGGCAAATCTTGGAAACCGTGCCAACTTCTCTAATCCAAACACTGAAGAGACAAAAATACCACCTCGTCGGCAACCATTCAGCCATCAAAAAATGCAGGTGGCTACACGAAACCCTAGTTCACGGCAGACCCTGTTACAAACAGAGATTCTACGGAATCAAAACACACCAATGCATACAAATGACACCTAACCTGTTCAACTGCACACAGCGCTGCCTTTTCTGCTGGAGAGCACAAAGCGGCGACCTCGACCTGAAATGGGATGAGATGAAACTTCCAGAATGGGATTCACCAGAAGAAATCGTTAACAGCAGCATCAGAGCGCAACGCCAAATCCTAACAGGATACAAGGCCAACCCCAAAACAGACATGAGAAAACTCGAAGAAGCCATGACCCCAGACAGGCAGCCATAAGCCTCACGGGCGAACCTACCCTCTACGAACACCT
>CAZCRE010000119.1:0-2238 GCA_964501075.1 uncultured Candidatus Bathyarchaeia archaeon | reverse complement strand
AAAAGGAAAGGCCGCGATCATGAGTATTGCTCCAAAGAGATGATTCAGATCCGTGTTTGAAGGCGTCATGTTTCCAGAAGCGTGGGAATGCACTGTTCCCACGATGGAGAAATCAGTCGGCATCATGTGAAGCCTGATTTCAGCGAAGCCTCGACCGTAACGGGCAAGTGGGGGCACGAGGAGTTCGGTGATTTCGATTACGTCTTTTCGTCTTTTTCCTCTCAGAAGCAAGATCACTTCTCTCGGGTACAGCCTTCTTGCGCCTTCAAGAATTGTCTGGAGTAGCTCTTGATTCATAGAGATTTTTAAGCAGGTCTTCATGCTTTCAGATCGTGGAAAGTTTGACTGGCTTTATGCTGAGAATGGAACTGCTTCATTTACCTTGCGGCACCAACACAGACTGTGCTAGCCCCTGGAAGACTGCGAAGATTTATCAGCCCAAGACCACCTTATCCTCTAACAGGACCCTTCTCTAATCCAAAACACTGAGGATGCATCAATATGAGCATGAAAGCCACTACGATAAAACAGAAAACCTTGATTCCAGCCACTCCCGATGAGGTTTATGACGCATTTATGGAGGCGAAGAAGCACTCTGCTTTCACCGGCAGCAAGGCGACAAGTGATCCAAAGGTCGGAGGCGAGTTCACAGCTTGGGATGGATACATCTCAGGCAGAAACCTCGAACTGGTGAAAGGAAAGAAAATTGTGCAGGAATGGTCAACCACAGACTGGCCAGACAAGTTTCCCCCTTCAAGGCTAGAATTGACGTTCAAAGAAGCAAAAGGCGGCACCGAAATATCAATGATCCACTCAAATGTGCCTGCCGAGCAGGCTGACGATCTTGCAGAAGGATGGAACGAGTTCTACTGGAAACCCATGAAAGAGTACTTTACAAAGCGCGCACGCACACAGTAGCTGGACTTACGCTGTAATGCCCTTTACGTCTTCTTCGCTCGGGAGGCGATGGATTATTCTTTTCCCACAGCATATCGCAGGAGTTGTAACACCTTTGATTTTCAGTTTGAGCTTCTCAAGAAAATCAACGGTTCCCAGATCAATGATTTCTAGGTTCAATCCGTGCTCCTTGCAGAAATCGTCTGTCCGCAACAGAAATTCCCGCTCCTCGTCAGAGAGGTAACGGCTTCCAATAGGCTTGAGAAATGCTCCAACCCTGTGAAAGCGGTTTTTTGAGCTTGCGCACAAGCATGCCTTGCTCCTTCCATGTCGACAAAACCAGTCGTAGGAAGCTCAAGACTATGAACGTGAACTTTCAGCTTCAACCTAGAAACCAGTATGATCAATTGAACTGTGACGCTACTTAAGGTTTTACCGAGGTTTCAACCGGTTGACCCTAAACAGTTTCAGCGCGCAGATATGGCATTTTACAGGCAAAGAAACGATGGCTGCTAATCAATAAGTTATTTATAAGAGCACTAACGTAACTCTTAGGCTAGATACCCTTAATAGGGAGTGTTGGCAAGCTGGCAAAGAAAAACTTTGATAAACTTCTGCTTGAAGCATTGGACGACGCCTTCTGCACTCTCGGGGAGTCTGCGAAAAAAGCAATCTTCTATCACCTGGAGATCAAATTTGGCATAGCCAGAAACGATATTCCTTATAATCTTGAGACCTTCGAGGATGGATTACAAAAGATTTTTGGTCCAGGAGCGAACTTTCTAGAGATTCTGATCATGCGGAAATTGCACGAGAAAATCGGGCAACCACTGAAATGGAATGAGAACGAAAAGTTTGCGTTCGTCGAGTACGTTTCAGCTGCTAAGCAAGGTTTCTCGGGCAATAGCAGTGTAGACTGACGGAGATAATTCAGATTAGAAGTTCATAAAGATTTTATTGTTGCACAACTAGGTCTAGTTCTTGTGTACTAATCAGGTGAGAGTTCATGACTGGAATTGCTAAAATCCTTATAGTTGACGATGACGAGAGCATAAGAAAAGTCCTGCAGGCCATACTTGAAGAGAAAGGTTACGCCGTTGAATCGGTGGGAACCGCCAAAAAGGCCATAGAAATGGCAAAGAAGAAATTGTATAACGTGGCCTTGCTGGACATTAGACTCCCTGACATGGATGGCACTGAACTTCTTTCACGAATAAAGGACACGATACCAAGGATGAGAAAAATAATCATCACAGGATTTCCGACACTTCAAAACGCCATCGACGCTGTAAACAGAAGAGCAGATGCTTACATAATGAAACCGTTCGACGTTGAAAAAGT
>CAZCRE010000118.1:0-2362 GCA_964501075.1 uncultured Candidatus Bathyarchaeia archaeon | reverse complement strand
CATGTTCAACCTTGAAGCAACACCTGCCGAAGGCACAAGCTACAGACTTGCTCGAATAGACAAGAAGAAGCATCCAGACATCATCGTGGCCAACGAGAAAAACGTGGCAGCAGGCGCAGCACCATTCTACACAAACAGTTCACAGTTGCCCGTGGATTACGAGGTCGACCTGTTTGAGGCTCTGGAGCATCAAGATAAGCTTCAGACCCTTTATACGGGAGGAACAGTTTTCCACATTTTCCTCGGGGAAAGACTCCATTCGTGGAAGGCTGCAGCCGAGCTCATACGCAAAGTGTCGTGGGGCTCACGTCTGCCCTACTTCACGTTGACGCCCACCTTCAGCATATGCCCAACTCACGGCTACATGGTTGGCGAACACAAGCAATGCCCGACGTGTGGAGACAAATGCGAGGTCTACTCAAGAGTCGTGGGGTACCTGAGACCAGTAGACCAGTGGAACGATGGCAAACAAGCCGAATTCGCTATACGCCACACTTTTGAAAAATCAACAATCACGCCTGCCATCCCTATCCCCGCTTGAGTGATCAAACCAATGAAATTCAGCGGACTGCAGAAAACAAGCCTCGTCGACTTTCCGAATAGAGTGGCATCAGTGCTTTTTACACCAGGCTGTAACCTGCGCTGTCCATTCTGCCACAACTGGCGGATCGTCGTAGACCCCAAACCCCCATTTCTGAATGAAGAATCAGCGTTGAAGATTCTTGAAAGCCGAAAGAAATACGTGGATGCAGTTGTCGTGACTGGGGGTGAACCGACCATTCATAATGAACTACCAAGGTTTTTGAAGAAACTCAAGGAAAGGGGCTTCGCAGTGAAGCTGGACACCAATGGGTTTGATTCGAAAGCATTAGAGGAGTGCTTGCCCTACGTAGACTATGTTGCATTGGACGTGAAAACCGCTCCAGAGAAATATCCGCGTCTAGGGGCAGTGGGTACAACTGAGCTTCTGCGTACGATTGAAATGCTGAAAACTGGAGAAGTTGAATACGAGTTCAGAACAACAGCTGTTCCAGGCTTCGTGGACGCCGAAGACATAATCAGAATAGGGGAACTTGTCAAGGGGGCCAGAACCTTTGCATTCCAGCAATTCATTCCAGAGGACACGCTGGACAAATCCTTGGCAACACTCAAACCCTACTCGCCAGAGACCATCCGCAAATATGCAGAAGAAATGAGCCAGTATGCGGGCAACATCGTACTCCGTATGTGACTGTGCGATTCACGATGAAGCATCGCAACAAACTTGGAGAGCGCAAAGTTTAAAGGGTTAATGCCTTGTTTAGGTTTCGAATGTTCTTAGATTGAGGTTTACAGTTTGAGTAAGAAAACCATTAGTCTGGAAGAACGTAAGGCCGAGGTCTTAATTAAACTTAGAGGATACAAGCTTATCAAGAAACAGAAACACGATGATGCCGTAGGCTACGTTGTTGAAGTACCGAAAGAGAAACAGAACACGCTTGTGTGGTGTGTTCCAGGCGAAAGCACTGTGGGTATAGCGTCAATAAATCGGCTACAGAAAGTCTTGAAAGACGCTGAAATAGAAAGTGGGATAATGGTGACAGACGGTAGGTACACGCACGCCGTCAAGCAAAGCGCCATAAAGAGGAAGATTGAACTATTGCCAAGGACTTTTCCCGCCTTTGACCTTTTCAAGCACGTGCTCGTTCCCAGACATGAAATTCTGGAAGAAAAGGAAAAAGAGCAGTTACTGACACAACTCAGAGTCCACCCTTACCAGCTACCACAGATCAGCTCTTTGGATCCAGCAGTGAAAGCCATAGGCGCAAAGCCAGGTGATTTGCTTCGCGTAATCCGCAAGAGTCCCACAGCAGGCGAGCACATTGCCTACAGGTACGTCGTTGAATAGTTCACCCTGCTATCGTAATCGATGATTTTATGGCGGCTATGATCTAGTCTCTGAATTTCGTTTGGGCAATGTTTTTGTGAAATCAGGATCGCTGAATCGGTTGCTTGGTTATTTCAATTCTGATTTTTCATAGTTGATCTCATCTACGATTGTGGTCTTTCCAGCTAGGCGGTTTCTGGAGTTGGTTGCTACCTAAAGAGCCTCTATGCTCTAGCTCTGCAAGGGTCTTGTTCAAGACTTCTTCGATTCGCCTGTATTCAGTCAATAGTTCTTTGCCTGTGAGGGTCAGCCTGGCACCGCCTCCACCAGATCTGCCTCCCTTGAAAGTATCTGCGATCAGTTTGCCGAGTAGCACGCGCTCGGGTTTCTGCATCTGCTGTATACACCGACTGCCATAATCTTCGGGAAGCCATTCTCATGAGCCAATGACGGTAAGCTTAGCGGCAACTTGCAATAGAGGACATTGACCCAGAA
>CAZCRE010000117.1:0-2484 GCA_964501075.1 uncultured Candidatus Bathyarchaeia archaeon | reverse complement strand
CAGCAGTTGTTGGCGACACTGTAGGTGACCCGTTGAAAGATGTAGCTGGCCCCTCGCTTAATATCTATATGAAACTGACGAACATGACAGCGCTACTAATCGTTCCTGTGCTGCTCACAATTACTCCGCTATTGAACTTAGCGTAGAAAGACTCGCGCGCACCTTTATGCCCATGGTGCGCTTGTCCCAAAAAAGAAAAGGGGGAGCCGCGGGGAAGATTTCGCCACTTAGAAACCAATCCAGCCTACACCTGCCTGCAGAAAGGTCTGTAGCCTAGTCTAGAAGAAGCGCGCTGAGATTATGCAGGTCCGATTCCGCAGACTCTGATGCTTGATACAGAGTTGTTCCTTCTTGGCGACTTTTGCGTAGTCTTCCCGTACGATTTTCTTTATTCTCTCGCCCTTCTTGGCCTTACCTCGCGCTTCATCAACTGCAACCGCATTGATCGTCATGCTCTACCCATTCCTTGACTTCTTCTTCTGTCGAGCCAAACGGACATTCGCCTGAGCTGCCCACATCCTTTCCAGTTAGGGTTGAGGCGAATTTGTCCATCTTGCCAAAAGCGCCCCTTCTAACAACTCGCCCAATCGCGATTGCCTCAAGAATTTCCTTCTTATCCACTCCTGCCAGCTGAGCCTGAGTGACGGCGGTTTTAAGGCAAGGCTGACAATTAGCCGTAACAGAAGCCCCGACTGCTATCAGCAATTTAATTTTATCTTCCATAACAGATCACCTCTTTGTTGTTTCTTAACTCGCGCTTCTCCAGATCTTTTCCCTGCTTTCTATTCTTGTCAAGCTTTGTCACCTGCTGTTTTGGACGAACTCGTTTCCTACAGGCGCCGCGATCTGCTCAACCTGTAGATGCCTCCAGCGACGAGCAGTACGCCGAAGGCTGTTAGAGGAAAAGGCCACGTGCTCACGCTCTTCTCTATTATTCCCACTTGCTTCAGTGCCAGCAGACTACCCCACGAAAGGATTATAGACCCAATAGCCAGCTGATCAATAGCGCGTCTTCTCAGTTTGCTTGGGTGCTCGTTCTCAAGTTGTGTATCATGCTGGTTTTCTCCTGTTTCCATACCAAACCTCCTTATTGACTGTTCTCTACTATGAAATGGTAGTAGAAAACTACTTAAGTCTTCTCTGACAACTACTTACTAGAAGAAGGAGGAAGCAATTTTAAACATCAAGGAAACAGTCGCCCGAGATCGAATAGTCTCAAGGCTCAAAGAACTGGAATTGCAGACACATGAGGCACTGACCTACGTTACGCTTCTAACGCATCCCAACATAACTGCAAGCACACTGTGCAAGGAAACGGGCATCCCCGACTCAAAAATCTACTACGCTCTGGATGGACTCTCCAGAAAAGGCATGCTCA
This sequence comes from uncultured Candidatus Bathyarchaeia archaeon, assembly GCA_964501075.1. GTDB lineage: Archaea > Thermoproteota > Bathyarchaeia > Bathyarchaeales > Bathycorpusculaceae > CAZCRE01. The sequence continues at coordinate 1,106 of CAZCRE010000117.1, read as the reverse complement.
CAGTTCAGAAGGGCAATCCAAACGTCTACCTACCCACGCCGCCAAGAGAAGCCATCGCCAACCTGAAACAGCAACTAACCGAAAAATTCAACGAGAAAACCAAAGAGGCAGACGTTCTCGCCGACCTGCTGACGCCAATCTACGAGAGCTCTGAAAAGCCAGAGGAGCTTGAAATAGCCTACATCATCCGCGGGCAAAAGAACATCATAAACCGAATGAAGGCCCTAATCGAAACGGCCAGGAAGGAAGTCACCATTTTCACCTCATATGTGGGAGTTCTCGGAGAACTCAAAGATACTCTGATAAGAGCAAAAGAAGAGCGCATGGTCAATTTGAACATTGCCGTAACGCAGGAAGTTTTCGAAAAAGAAGACTTTTCAGACCTCGGCCAGATTCACCTACTATGTTGTTCGCCAGACCTTGCCTCGATTGATTCTCTTGGAATGCTCATCACCGATGTGAAGACCCTTCTAACCGTAGCAAACTGGGCAGACGAAACCGCCATTCTGACACAAGACCAGAACCTAATTCGCGTCAGCAGAAACTATTTCGACAACCCCACCTGCTGCAGAACCGTACGCTAGCGCATCGCAGCGCACACAGTCCAGATTGCGTTATACGTTGCATTCCCGCGAGACATCTTCCACTTGTGTTGATGCTACAGTTGGCGTGCCCAGCCAATATGTGGACTATTCAGGTGATTTCAAGGTACGCGGAAACGCTAAAATAGAGGATCTGCAACCCCCTCTCTTAATGAGAGTTTTGTTCATTCAAAACAACTAAATTGAAGACACCGGTGTCTACGAAAACTATTCCATATGATTGAATCATTATGAAGCCAGAATAGTGAAGCCTTATCTCGTCTCTTTCCAATTACGCTCACGTTCGTCTGTCAAGTGTATGATCTCAGCAGACCCAGAATGTCAAGCAACACTTCGAATCCCTTCTATGACACCGCCCACACGTCCAAGGTTGTTTACCACAATTCTCACGCGGTAAGAACTCTTAACTAGCCTCGCCATTTGCTTTGATATGAAGCTTGGTCTACGGACAAACCGGTAGAAGCCGTCATGTATCATCTGCCTTATTTCCCTGTAGGGCACTGC
>CAZCRE010000116.1:0-2674 GCA_964501075.1 uncultured Candidatus Bathyarchaeia archaeon | reverse complement strand
TACGAGAGCTTTGCGACAATGATCAGCTTGTTTTCAGATACTGCAACAAGAAAGGCGATTACGCTGAAGGCGTATTTCCAACGAACCCAAATGGCTCATTCCACGACATAGCAGGAATATGTAACTCAGAAGGAACAATACTTGGGCTAATGCCTCATCCTGAGAGAGCCGTGTACTGGTGGCAACAACCCGACTGGACCACGCAAGCGCAGACAACAGAATATGGCGATGGAAAACTAGTTTTCGAAAGCCTAGCTGAATACCTATCCAAGAAACTTTAGGTCTCTGGAACGTGGAAGCCCTGCCCTAGCCCCCATTTCCATTATGCATCTTGACGCCACAAAATTGCCAATCCGCCCGCAATCATCGAGGCTTCTATCATTTGTCAACCCATAGAGAAAGCCAGCGCAAAAGGCGTCGCCTGCCCCAGTGGTGTCCACAACCTTGACCTTGAAGGACTCTATTAGATGGCTTTCCTTACCATCAGTCACATAGCAACCTTTACTGCCAAGTTTAACAGCCACGATCTTGACGCCTTTCTCAAGCAGAAACTCGGCTCCCACACGATAATCAGTCTTGCCAGTCAAAAACTTAAGCTCCCCAGAATTCGGCATAATCACAAAAACCCTTCTAACAAGTGGTTCAAGTCTTGCGAAACCCAGCCTAGCATAAAGCGCGCCCGGATCAAAACTTACCCTAACCTGTTCCGGAAGCTTTGTCAACAACCTTGTTTGAGTTCTGAAGGATTTTTGTCCTACGAATGAGGTAAGATGAAGAAAACCTGTGTTGGACGCGTATTTTGTGTTCACTTCTTCAAAGTGGATTGTGTCGTTCACGCCCGAGTCAATGTACAATGCGCGCTGTCCTTTCGCATCAACAAAGCCCATGACAATCCCGCTTCGTCCAGTTCCAGCATGGATCACGCCTTCTGTGTCAACACCGTTTTGATGAAAATCCTGAATCAGCATCTTTCCTTCTCGGTCATCTGCGACCTTTCCGATGAAACCACATTTACAGCCAAGTCTAGCCAACCCCACTATCGTGTTTGCCGCTGACCCGCCGCAAGCCTCTGCACAGTCGGTAACGTAGCTTTCTTCTTCAGCGGAGGCAATGCTGTTCACTCTGAATAGTCTGTCAACGTTCAAAGCTCCGAAGCCAATAGCATCGAAAACTGTCATGGGAACAACTCGCGCAGGTATATCTTGTAATCGCCCAGTTTTCCGCCATAGTTGCCTGCCGAGACGCCAACCACACCGTCGACGCTCTGCACTGCTCTGATGCCAGCCTTCATCGCTTCTTTCACTGCCTGTATCGAGACACCGCTGATGACTATTTCTGGAATGTAGCCGACCTGCTTCGGCACTTTTGAATCTTTGCCGAGTCTTTCCTTGAGCGATGGACAATAAGGATGGTTCGTTGTTGGACCAATTAGAGGAAAACGCGTCTCAGTCTTCGAACCTGCTGAGCAAACGTCAAACGGCGTGATCACGCCTTCAACCTTATGTACTGCCTCTAAGGCTTTTTCTCCAGCTTCTTTGACGGCTTTTTTACTTTCGCACATTATCCAGAAGTTGCCGCCTGATATTCCACGTGCGTACCCGACAAATCGCTCGATGAGAAAATCAGGAACCATAATCGGAACAACAATCATGCTGCGGCCGTAACGTCTTTCTTCCCATTCGAATCCGTCGCCACAGTGCCCAACTCGTTCCATCATGTCTATTTTTCCTTCAGGCTTAACTGTCAAAGCGTCAAAGACCGCAGTGAAAGGCTTAACGAGAATATCCTGGCGGATTCTGTAGGAAAGCTCCTTCTCGAAGCGTTTAACGACATCTTCTACAGGCTTTCCTTTTTCGAAGCCTTTCCAGAATTGGAGAATGACCCCTTTCCGCTGGTCAGGTGTTTCCTTCTCAAGAAGCCATTTTTCTGTTCCATTCTCAAGTCTTCCAATGACTCCTGATGGGGTTGCAGTGGCATCTTCAGCCGCTCTCTGCAGAGTCTCCTGGTCATCAGCGGTGACGATTAGTCTGCAATATAGTCCGTCAAAGGCTTCTGCATAAGTGTCTTCGATTTCAACCTTCCTCACCATCTAGCCCAACCCACCGATGGCCTCGCCTCTGACCTTCTTTCTGAAACCGCTACTAGCTTTGACTAGAGTCTGCATATTCTCGCTTGTCACTATTTTAACTTTGGGCAAACGTCGTGGAAAGATTTTCAGGGCATTACCCAGCAATGCTTTATTTATCCCACTCTCCGTCAGCGCCTTAGGGCTCCAGTTTTCGACCAGTTCCAGCGCTTGTTGCTTTCCAAACCTACAGAAAACTTCAGCAATCACCGCGGTCAATAGGCTGTTAGGAGACATAATGGCCACTTCAGAGTTCTCCACCGCATATCTGTTCCCATTAAAGGACACAGCTAGCCCGCCGTTTTCTTTGACTAACCTCAAGGCTTCTTCATCAGTTATACTATCCCCAACATACATGACATCCGCCAACGCTGAGCGTACGCGGCGAACCACATCACGAATCGCCCTTGCCTTTTCACTCCCACCCACAGGATTGACCTCAAGGTAGAGCCTTCCAATGCCCATGCCTGCAATTTCGTCCCAGAAAAGCGTGTCAAGTCTTGCTACTGCGTCTTGATCTCGTTTCAAAAGATCTTTTACGGATTCTGC
>CAZCRE010000115.1:0-2695 GCA_964501075.1 uncultured Candidatus Bathyarchaeia archaeon | reverse complement strand
CCCGAAAACTTCTTTGCCGAAACGGAGCAGGCTGCTTTCTGCCCGGCCTCTATTGTTCCAGGAATCGATTTTTCCGCTGACAAGCTCTTGCAAGGCAGGATCTTTTCATATGCGGACACGCAGCGACATCGGCTAGGCGCCAATTATCTGCAACTCCCAGTCAATAGACCTCAGGTACCGGTTAACAACAACCGGCGCGACGGAGCCATGCAGTACGCGCCGTACGGTGGAGGAACAGTCAACTACGAGCCCAACACCTTGGCGGGCGGGATGCCAAATGAAGCACCAATAACTGCCACGACTCACGAAAGTCTCAAAGGCAACATTGGGCGCCAGAAAATAGGTTTGACCAATGACTTCAAGCAAGCAGGCGAACGCTATCGTTCACTCAGCAAAGTGGAGCAGGACCATCTGGTTGACAACATCGTTGATTCGCTGCGAAAGGCGGGCAAGTCGATACAGCAACGCATGGTCGAAAACCTAGCCAAAGCTGATTCTGAGCTAGGCAAGCGAGTTGCAAAAGGCCTGAAACTCTAGAGCGCGCCAATCACAGCGCATTTTTTCTAAATCTCGATTTCACTTTAACTCTATTCTGCCGACCAGAGATGTCGCCTCGCCGCGCCCGCTAGGCAATTTGAGTATGCGCGTGAGACTGAAAAAACCATGCTGACAGGGCTCATGCCTCCTAGCCTCCTTTCATGTAGGCAACGGTTTTCTCATACAGCTTCTGGAAATGCTCGCCAAATGTTCTATCCCCTCTTTCCTTCCTCATCACAAGTATCCATGGCCCCAGCTTTTTCCAATTTGAGACTATGTACGAGCCCAGACGATCAACAATTACGTCAATATCTACAAACTTTTTGTTGACCAGAAACCCCACTTCCTCAAAGAAGGCTTCGACTTGGTAAGGATAATCGTTGATTTCTGAATTCTCTTCAACTCCAGCCTTGTATTCCTCGTAGTTTTCAAACTGAAACTCCTGCTCAACCCATCTGAAAGCCTTACGGAGCCTATCAGTCTCCGCCCAATCAAACAGCTTCAAAGAAATCTCAAGGTCCCTATGCTGGTCCATGTGTCTAAGCTGAAGAAGGACAAACAACGTTGCCGAAATGCCCGCCACCGCGGAAAGAACAGCAGTCCACTCGATGAGTGTCACCATATTGTCTTCGACTCCCGTCACATTTGACAGTACATCCCCATATTAGAATTTCACAGTGTGCAGCACATTTCAGTGGAGAGACCCGTCAGCATGCGTGTATGACTGCTCGCTCTGTGCAGTATTCTCTTCTTTTTTCTTTGAGAACGTGGGGTCTTTAACTATCTGTCCATTAGCCCTCCTGACGTTGTTGATCACGTCTGCCTCTTTCTCTATTCTGAGGAGAGCGTACTATGAGCAGTCTGCAAAAACATGCTTGAATTACAGCACGAACGAAAGTAATCTGGAAACTACTCCCCCTGCAATCATGGCCGTGGCAAAATTAGCTATTGATATTGTAGCCGCGGTTTTCCATCCGAATTCCTTGGCCAGCACAGCAATCGTTGATAGGCAAGGAAGGTACAGCATGCCGATCAGAGCGAGGGTTATCAGCTGAACTGGTGTCAGAAACAGAGCAAGGTTTGTTGAGCCAAAGACAGCGACTGACGCCAGTAGTATGAACTCCTTTCTCACGACTCCGAGGATCAGAAGTATCCCTGCGATTGCGGGAAGTCCAAGCCATGCAACCGTAAGCGGAGACAAAGCGTCGCTCAGGGGCCTGAGAACACCGACCGCGTACAAGATCTGGACAAGCGCGCTTCCAGCAATGTAAGTCGGAAAAACAATGTAGATCAGCGACTTCGTGCGTACCCACGTTTGTTTCTCTACAACAGACAAAGACGGGATCTTAAGCGAGTGCATTTCCATGATGAGACCCGTTGACTGCCCCGGAACAACCTTCAAAGCTATTCTGCCCAATACAAAGATGATCGCAATGTCTATTGCGTAAAGGGCAAGCGCCCATGCAGAACCTACGAACGCCGCTACTAGGCCAAGAATCAGGATTGTTCTGGCTGCGCATGGAGCAAAAGTGATGGCGAAGGCTGCCAGTAATCGTTCACGCTTTGTCTCCATGATTCTGCACGCGCGAATGGCGGGAACGTTACATCCGTAACCCAAGATCAACGGGATCAAAGCCTTCCCATGCAGTCCTATCTTGTGCATTGCGGTGTCCATCATGAACGCGACTCTTGTGAGAATCCCTGAATCTTCGATCATTGCCAGCATGGCATAGAACGGTATTACATAGGGCACTACTAACGTGATGCCTGCGACTAGACCGCCGAAAACGCCGTTCCAAAGAATGCCCACGAGTGAGCCGTTAAACGTCGGATTGACAGGCTGAAGAAGACTAAGTGCGTTTGAGAGCAAACTGGAGAAAAACCCTCCAACAGTGAAAGTCCAGAGAAGCAATCCTGCTATTACTCCCGTAGACGTTACATAGCCAAACACTTTATGCGTGGAAACCCAGTCCAGTTTCTCTGAAAGCGTTATCTTAACCGTGCCCTGCTTTTGGGCATCCGCCGAGATTTTGTTCGCAAGCGCGTATCGCTCTGAGGCAATGACCGCGAAGCACGGCTCCTTATGTATGTGCGATATCTCCCCTGCTAGAACCTCGGATTCACGTACTATTCTCTCATACTTGGACCCCCCTTACTT
>CAZCRE010000114.1:1431-2835 GCA_964501075.1 uncultured Candidatus Bathyarchaeia archaeon | reverse complement strand
ATACTCTGGATCCTAATTGGACGAGCATTGGAGGGCTTGAACCTGCTTCCTCAAACTCCTGCCGGCGGCGTGCTTCTTGTGCAGCCGTTTGCCTTTGCAGGATGGGTTGGCATAGTCGTCACAATGCTTAACCTGTTGCCAGCCGCCATGCTTGACGGCGGCCACGTCGCACGATCGATACTGGGCGAAAAACCGAGACTTGTCCTATCTGCCCTGTCAGTAATCTTCCTGTTCATCGAAGGTTTCTATCCAATGGCTTTCCTCGTGCTCCTCATGTCAAGGTACAAGCACCCTGGACCCTTGGACGACGTTTCCAGCCTGTCCAAAGGCAGAAAGCTCATTGCCATTGGCCTCATCGCGATCTTCGTGATGTGTATCTTTCCAACTCTGCAAGTTTTCGGCTAGCACCTGCTTTCGCATGAACTGGCAACTTCAAACAGGGTTGACCCTAAGAAGCGGGGAAATCCTTCGGAACCTAAGCTTCAGGCGGAGAGAGGAAACCCGTGAGCTTGATATTGGCTCCACACTTTTTGCACGTTAGCACGAGTTCTGCCAGCTCGTCGCCTTTGACTCTCGTGTTAACTATCTGATAGGTATCTTCTGACTCATCGTCCGGAGATATCACGATGCCGCATTTTGGACACTGGAAAGTCCCGTCTCCATCTATCTTTGTCAAATCAACCGTGTACCTAACCGCTTTTCTAAGCGTGGCTTTTTTCATCATTCTTCATTCAACACCTTTCTTTTGTTTTGCTTATTGTTCTCCATGGTTTGGGCATGAATATATTAAACGATTATGAATTCTGAATTCATGTTCAGCGGGAAAAACCGTCTTATCCGCTATCGAGTTCTACTCTGACCGGGGCAAAGCTGCACTACCCGAATGGTAAAGCAGAGGCAAGGCCAGCAGCACCGTGTTTCTTCCCCTCGCAGTGAGCTTATACTCCACTCTCAAAGGCGGCTCCGTTTTGACGGTTCTCTCGATGTAGCCATGCTGCTTCAGGGTCTTCAGCTTGTCCGACAGAGTCCGCGAGTTGACACCCAGCGTCTTCTTCATCTGGCTAAAGCTGATGGTGCTCTTCAGGAAAAGCGTGTAGAGTATTTCAAGATTCCATTTCTGCGAAAGCATGCCAAAGCTCTCCTCCAAGCTGATTTCCCGCTTCTCCAACAAACACTGCAGTGTTTCCTCGACGCCTTTCAACGTGCGATCTATCCGTGATTCAACGAGCCTACGAACCTCGTTGCCCAGCGCAAACCCCGAGTTCGTTCGTGCACACCTAGTGCGCATGGGCATACTTCACATTTTATAAAGGTTCACTTACACAACAAAGCAAGGAAAATACATCTTACAATCTGGTCGTGAAAGCTTGACCAAATTCGACGTGATCATAGTCGGAGCAGGCA
>CAZCRE010000114.1:0-1331 GCA_964501075.1 uncultured Candidatus Bathyarchaeia archaeon | reverse complement strand
CAATCTGGTCGTGAAAGCTTGACCAAATTCGACGTGATCATAGTCGGAGCAGGCACTGCTGGATGTCTGGCCGCAAAAACAACGGCTGAGGCAGGCCTGAAAGTCTGCATAGTTGAAAACAAAGAAAGAGGAGGCATCGGCGAAAAGGTCTGCGGAGACGCCCTTGGCGAGCACCACCTGAAGGAGCTAGGTCTGGAAAAACCAAAAGGCGGAGAGCTTGAGAAGAAAATTGAGGGAATAAGGATCTATTCTCCAGACATGAAAACCGTTTTCACGATTAAGCACGAAGACTTCGTCGGCCATATGCTGAACAGACGGCTTTTCGGGCAATGGCTGCTCAAGAAAGCCCTCGATGAAGGAGCAACTCTTCTTGATCTGACCCAGTGCTTGAAGCCGACAGTTGAGAAAAGCTTCGTAACAGGCATTTCCGCGAGGAATTTGAGAACTGGGAAAAACGTCAGTTTAGAAGGCAGGGTAGTCGTGGACGCCAGCGGCTTCATGGCTGCCGTCAGACGTGGTCTTCCCTCGAAAATTGGACTTGAGACAGAAGTCGCGAACGAGGACGTTGAAGCCTGCTACCGCGAGATCCGCCAGCTTAGACAGGAGACTGAGGACTCGAAATACTGCGAGATCTACCTGAACCAGAAAGCAACGCCGGGCGGCTACACTTGGATCTTCCCGAAGGGCGGCGCAAGAGTCAACGCTGGACTAGGGGTTTGCATGCGCGGAAACTTCCCAAAGCCCAAAAGCCAGTTCTACAAGCACGTTTTGGCCAAACCCATTTTTGAAGGCTCCCTGCTCCTGACAGGCGGTTCCTGGTATGACCCGACTCGCAGGCCTTGGGATAACATGGTTGGAAACGGCGTCATGCTAGTCGGTGACGCAGCGTGCTTGGTGAATCCCATTCACGGCGGCGGAATAGGACCATCAATGCTCAGCGGATTCTTGGCTGGCGAAACCATCGTTGAAGCCCTAAACCGCGGCGACGTCAGTACGGCATCTTTGTGGCCATACAACGGCAAGTACATGGAACGATACGGCTCTAAACAAGCGAGACTGGACATTTTCCGCCTGCTACTCATCGGCAGCAAAGACGAGGATTTGAACTACGGCATGAACTACAAGCTGCTGACCGAGGAAGACGTGCTCAAGGCAGGCTTGGGTGACGAGTTCCACTTGAACATCACCGAGACTGCCCAGCGCGTGTTCCGCGGACTGAAGAACATGCGTTTCCTGAACAAGCTTCGGCTAACACTCAACATGATGAAACAGGTCGGAACCCACTACAAGAGCTACCCTGAGACCCCAGAGGAATTTGAAAAATGGAGATC
>CAZCRE010000113.1:0-2903 GCA_964501075.1 uncultured Candidatus Bathyarchaeia archaeon | reverse complement strand
CAGAAAATTCATGGGAGAATAGGAAGCTGAGTGCATGGAAACCATAACGATGATTGTCAGCAGTTCCCCGTACGGAGACGAGAGAATCTGGAACGCTTTGAGATTAGCAGAAGCACTATCTTGTTCCAGCGCGAAGATGAAAATCAATATATTCCTGATTGGAGATGCCGTGAATGCAGCCAAGAAGGGGCAGAAACCTGCTAAAGGCTTCTACAACATAGGAAAAATGCTTGCAGACCTTGTCAAGGTAGGCGCAAACATCGATGTTTGCCACACCAGCATGAATCTAAGAGGATTGACAGAGCTGGACCTAGTCGTAGGGATAAAAATGGGTACGATAACAGGGCTTTCGAAGTGGATAGAAGAAAGCCAGAAAGTCCTATCTTTCTAAGGCGTACGTTCGGATTTGGAGTAAGACTCAGCCTTTCGCTCAGAAAGTGTGAAAGAGAAAATTGATGGGAGAAGCAGTATGAGGGTAATACATAAGGTTGCGGTTTTCATTCTGGCGGTTATGGTGGCTGTACTCCTTGTTGTTGCGGTCTATCTGTATATGAGTAGGCCAATTGGCTACGGGATAACGAAGATTCAGTTCGGGGCTACACGATTGCACGATTCAATGATATGGGTGGTAGTGGAAAACAATAAGAGTACAAGCCTGACGCTAGTTGCGGTGTTTGTAAATGGAACCGAAATAGGTAACGAACCATTGGTATTTCCGAATCTCTACCCCAGACTTCCAATGACCATTGCGCCGCGCAGTCGGATTGTACTACTAATACAGGAGTTTGATTGGAAATGGTCAGATCCTCCAGGAACAACATACACTTACGAGATCACTCTGGTTGCAGACGACGGAACTGTTTTCACCAAGTCCAAGGAGACGCCACCCGTACCGCGTTAGCTTTTTTCCTTTTCTATTCCTCAAATCCACACTATCTCCTTCAGGCAATTCAAGCCACTACTCGATAGGCAAGAGCAGCAGAGGGGGAGGGCTATCGGAATCAAATATGCGATCCTACCAGTGCACGCAATGTCTCGTGTGGTCTTCTGTCAGAGCCCTTTCCATCCCATCGATGGCGGGTCGACGCCCATTTGCCAAAAGAGTGCTATCAGTTCGCCTCTGTGATGGACTTCTTCCTCGAATACATGGATCAGGACGTCTTCAGCCGTGATCTTGGTGGTCTCGTGATCTTCGCCCGTGACAGTGTACGTTTTTTGCAGTTCTTTCTTTGACAATGGGTCAAGATAGTCATGCGTCCTTTTCTCAACATGTTCCATGTAAGCTCTGACTTCGTCAAAGGTCCTGTATTCATCGAACTTCCTCTTGGAATGAAGGTTTTCTTTCTGCAGGAAATCCAACCAGTAATCTACCGCGCTTAGAGTATGGACAAGTATGTTCCTAATCGAGTTGAAGCTCGCTTCCCTATTCTTAGTGAACTCATCCCAAGACAGTTTGACACAGCTTTCAAAATACCTGTGCCTAACAATCTCGTTGTATTTCAGCAGCTCTTTCACGTCAACCATTAATGACACCCTAGCCAATGCTGTTCTCCTAGTTTAGCTATAACTTTTCCGCAAAACCGCATGTCGGTTGGTTAGATAAGACTTTGTCCCTCAAAACTCGGAGAGAGAAAAAAGGAATCGCGCCGGACTCTCCATTTGGAACTGAGAAGAAATCGCGTTGGGTAGACTTGCCCAAATGACGCAATTCTGAACGTGTTATAAGCAAGTTCTCCCAAATGCAAAAATGGGGTGACCGTTTTGACAAACGTGAGATTGCATGTTTTCTCAGGCACTCATCATGAGATAGGCGTTCAACAGGGGAAGGCTAGTCGTGAGCAAATACACGAACTCCTTGAGAAAATCCCGAATTTCGATTTTGTGAAACTCATGAAGCCCCGCTTGTTGCCTGCTTCACTTTTCGTAATGATGGCAAAGCGCCGAGCTGGAAAACTGCTCACGAACGACATTTTCAAGTATTACCCCAGACAAGCACAGCGGATGAGCGGCATAGCAGAGGGGGCAGAGACAGACATGCCCCACATCCTGTTCATGCAAGCAATGGAGTTATTGATAAGCAAACCAAGCTACCGAATTGAAGCGTGCACCACACTGGCGTTCGGTCCCAGCCGCACGGTGACAGGGGAAACGATAGTTGGCAAGAACTTCGACTACCTGAGCATCTTGGAACCATACCAACTGACATGCCAGACCAAGCCGAAAGAAGGCTACTCAACTCTCGGATGCAAGATGGCGCCGTTGGCTGGAATGCTGGATGGCATGAACGAGCATGGTTTGACGGTAACGTATAACCTTGCACACACCCTCGATGAGCCAGAGTGCTACGTGCCTCTATCGCTGGCACTGCAAGAGATGCTGGAAACGTGCAAGACTGCTGATGCGGCAGCGCGATTCATAACACAGGCAAAACGTGGCGGGCATGACGCCGTTTTGACACTTGCTGACGCTGAAGGCAACATAAGAACCGTTGAAATCACTTCCAACCATTTCGCAACGAGCAATGCGGCGGAAGGTCAAGAGATTAATACAAATCACTACAAATCAGATGAGATGCAGAGGTATGAGATACCACGCAATGCTGTCTGTTTTGGCAGGGGCACACCGAAAGAATCTCTTGGTGTCCGAGTTCATGAGTCCAGTGAGCAGAGATTGAAGCGGGCGCAAGAACTGCTGAAAGGCAAAGAGAAAGTGGACGAGAGCAAGATAACCTTGATTCTTCGAGACCACGGCCAAGACAATAAACCCTCAATGTTGACCCTATGTCGCCATGCCGACGCCGTCAGCACGTTACGCTCAGTCGTTTTCTATACCAGCAGAAAAACTGTCAAAGTTCTGTATGGAAAACCATGCCAAAATCAATATGAGGAGTTGAAGTTTTCTTA
>CAZCRE010000112.1:0-2904 GCA_964501075.1 uncultured Candidatus Bathyarchaeia archaeon | reverse complement strand
GCAACCAGCGTCATCATGTCGCCCGCTGAAGCCGGCATAGAAAAAACCGAACCATCAGATAAAACCCCGGACAACCGCGCAGGCGTCCTAATCCAGATCTACAACCGCAACAGGTTCGAACTCAAGTCGCAAATGATACTCCGCATAGGACAATGCATAATGACTTGCCCAACAACCTCAGCCTTCGACGCCATGCCAAACGCCAAAAGAAAACTGAAAGTGGGCAGAAGCCTACGCCTATTCGGAGACGGCTTCCAGAAAAAAGCTCTGGTCGGAAACAGAAAAGTCTGGAAAATCCCAGTCATGGAAGGAGACTTCATCGTAGAAGACGCTTTTGGCACAGCCGAGGCAGTTGCAGGCGGAAACCTACTCATCCTGGCCAAAGACAAGCCTTCCGGACTCAAGGCCGCAGAAGCAGCGGCGAAAGCCATCAAAACCAAAGCAAACGAAGTGATCCTGCCCTTTCCCGGCGGAGTCTGCCGATCAGGCTCAAAAGCTGGCTCAATGAAGTACAAGCTCCCAGCTTCCACTAATCATCCCTTCTGCCCCAAGCTGAAAGCGCTAGTTCCGGACACGCAGGTGCCCGAGAACGTGAACTGCGTCTACGAGATCGTTATCGATGGCTTAAGCGTTGAAGCGGTCAAGAAAGCCATGGGAGAGGGCATCAAAGCTGCCGCAAGCGTGGGTGGTGTCGTGAAGATTTCTGCGGGCAACTATGGCGGAAGACTAGGCCCATACAAAGCCAGTTTGAAGGAAGTTCTGGGACTAGCTTAGGGCATATCCCAAATCATTTATCTTATTCCCTGTAAAGTAAGCTTACAATCAGTAAAATCCCCGTGAGAAAGCAGTTGAGCACTTCCAAAAAAACCTCGCTCGAACTATTCAGACTCAAAAAGACACTGAACACGCTGGCGACTAAAGAAGGCCGTGGAACGGAACTTGTCTCAGTATATGTTCCGCCTGGAAAGCAAATCAGCGATGTACTGAACACGCTGAGAGACGAGTACGGCACTGCATCGAACATAAAATCCACGACCACCCGCAAAAACGTCATGGACGCCATCGTTAAGGTTCAGCAACGGCTCAAACTGTTCAAGGAGCCACCAGAGAATGGACTTGTGATATTCTGCGGCGCCATCCCTCAGAACGGTCCGGGAAGCGAAAGAATCGAAACCTACGTCGTATCCCCACCCGAACCGATACACATTTATCTTTACAGATGCGACGCAAGATTCCACACCGAGTACTTGCAGGAAATGCTAAGAGAAAAGGAGACCTACGGAATACTCCTCATAGATACCTCAGAAGCCACACTCGCCACTCTTCAGGGCAGAAGACTCGACATAGTCCTGAAATTGACATCGGGGGTACCGGGAAAGACCCGCGCCGGAGGACAATCAGCCAGACGATACGAAAGACTCAGGGACATGAGGATTCAAGAGTTCTTCACCAGAGTAGGAAAGCATACCAACGAGACTTTTCTCCCGATCGAGAATTTCAAAGGCTTGATACTGGCTGGCCCAGGTCCCACCAAGTTGGACTTTGAAAAGGGCGAGTTCCTGAATTACATGCTTAAGGACAAGATCATAGGCGTGGTCGACACGTCGTACGTGGAAGAGCAAGGCGTGAAGGAAGTTGTGGACAGGGCTCCGGAGATAATGCGAAAAGTGCGTTACATTGAAGAGAAGAAGCTGATGCAGCAGTTTCTCTATGAGATTGGACATGATACTGGAATGGTGACTTACGGCGAAGAGGACGTTCGCAGATCCTTAGACTCTGGAGCCGTAAGAATACTATTGCTTTCAGACGGGTTAGAGGTTTCAAGAGTTACGCTCAAATGCAGCGCATGCGGGTATCAGGAACAACAAACGGTGAAAAACCAGAATCTAATGAGCTTCGAACAGGAACTTTCTGGTAAACCATGCCCGAAATGCAGGGCGCCAGCGTTGGGAATATCGGAAAACCAAGATTTGGTTGACAACTTTGCACAGTTGGCCGAATACACGAACGCCGAAGTTGAAATCATATCGAGCGAGACAGAAGAAGGGCAAATGCTGAAGAACTCTTTTGGCGGCATAGTTGCCATATTGCGCTTCAAAGGCCAACATTAACCGGTTTGCCCCAGCAAAACACGTTCAACCTCACTTTTCTCAGCATCTCTGATCAACAACCTCTTTCGCTTAGAAGTAAAACCAGATAGAAGCTCAACCTTCCGACGCAAAAGCTTGGAGAATTCTTTGACTATTTCCCTGTTAACCCTGCCTTTGACTGGTTCTTCTTCACAGAAGACCACGACTTCGTCGCCCTCAACAACAATCATGAAACTCCTAGCCTTCGGCCTCACAAAGACCTCCACGATCACGCCTTCTTCTGTTTGGGTAGTCTTCATGACTCTCTCCAAAGGACTGCAGTCCTCACGACTTTAAAAGCGTAAGCATCGGACGGAAAAAGATAAGGGTCAAGCACGTTCTAAACTCGATAAGGCGTTGCAAAGTGAAGCATCCGTCATCATACCTCGACTGGTACATCCACGTTCCAAAAGTGAAATATGATTTCAGATCAAGCGGTCTAGCCTATTTCGAGTTTGATTTGGACCTCGGCGAAGTTGACTTGAGCGCCAACTATGCTCATGGAAACCCAGAGACAGCAAAGCTGCTCGCGCACAGGTACAATGTGCAGTCTGAAAACGTCTTCATCTCAAGCGAAGGCGCATCCGGCCAAAACGCGCGCATAATTCGTTATCTCGCCGAAAGAAACAGAGACAAAACCGAGGCAATAGTCGAGTATCCTACTTATGAACCGCTACTGCGACAGGCACAAGAAAACTTTCCGCGTCTGAAACGACTGGAAAGAAAGGAGAAAGAAGCATACAGACTTGACGTAGATCAGTTAGGGAAGATCGCC
>CAZCRE010000111.1:0-3002 GCA_964501075.1 uncultured Candidatus Bathyarchaeia archaeon | reverse complement strand
AAGGTTTGTCCGCAACAAAGTGTGGCATCCAGATCGAATGGTTCTGATTTGTTAAGTTGAATACTCATTAGTCTCACGTATCGTCTTCGTTTGCGCTGGCTGAATAGGTTTTGTCTATGAACAGGTCTGGTTTCGGTACCTCGGGTGACAATCCTTTCCGTGTACGGATCTGTTTCACAATTTCTACTGCGACGTGTCCTGATGCTTTTCTCCATTGAGCGAAGGTGCTTTGCCAGAAAGCGTGCCCAGAAGTGGCTGACCGCATTTCAGACGTCAAGCCGAAAGTTTCTGCGACTGGAATGTAACCTGTGATTATCGTGAGCATCCCCTTGTTTCTAGTGGCTTGGATCTTCCCGCGCCTAGAGGCTATTATACGTGTGCAAGTGCCAAACCATTGGGTCGGAGTGGATATTTCGATTCTGTAGATCGGCTCAAGAAGGGTTGGCTTGGCTGTTAGGATGGAACCGAATATGGCTCGACTTGTGGCACGCATGATTTGTATTGGTTCACGCTTGGCAGGATCTTCGTGAATCTGAGCGTCCACAATTTTGACTTTTAAGTCCCTCAAAGGCTGTTCACATAGCGGTCCTGTTTTGCATGCCCAGAGGAAACCTTGAATGATTGCGTCCTTCACTTTGCTGATGCGTTCCCCTTCTTGCACGTAACTTATGAGTGCATTTCCTCTTTCATCAGTTGCCCAGACGTTTCCCGCCATGTCATGCAAAGCGGATCGTGTGATTTTCTTCCTTGCTGGTTCCACTTGCAGGCGCAGACTATTCTGCTTGTTGGGACTAATTGCCATGACTGTCAGACCGTTTCCCATTATCGCCTCTTGGTAATCTGCTGTAGGATTGGATGTAACAATATCAGTGTTGTCGCTGTAGTTCCTCAGAAATGCCAGCGCAGTTTCCAAGTGAAGCTCCCCCATTCCGCTCAGGAGGTATTCTCCTGTTCTTTCATCGATGGTGACCGTGAGGTTCTGGTCCTCTATTGAAAGTCTATTCATGGCTTCGACCAAGCATGTCAGCTTCTCAGGATTTCTTGGCTCAATCGATATTGTTGCCACAGGCTCTGAAACGTATCTCATCTGCTCGAACGGCATCGCTGCGTCCTTGTGTTCAAAGTCAACGAGTGTTTCGCCCCCTCTTGCATCGTCTAGGCCTTCCAAGGCTGCTATGTTGCCTGCTGTGATTCGGTTAACGCGTTCTCTGTAAGCACTCATGCAAATTGAAACATGCTTTACAGAGTGCTTTTTGCCTGTTCCGACAAGATAAACCTGTTTTTCTTCTTGGACTGATCCAGAGAACAGCCGGCCAGTGGCGATTAGTCCCGCTTTTGGATCTATTTGCGTGTTGGTTATGCACATCACTGTTGGTCCATTTTCATCGCAGTTCAGCATTGCCTGACCTACTTCTGAGTCCAACCTGCCCCTCCAGATCTTAGGCACTCGATATTTCTGGGCTGTGACTGGACTGGGGCTGTTCTTGGTTGCCATGTCTAGTATTGCGTCGTGAAGTGGAAGCGTTTGAGAAAGCGTTTCATGTTTGTTTTTCGCATATGCATCGACGATGTTTGCGAATTTGATTCCCTTTTGCTTCACTGTACTCAGCGTAAAACCCCATTTATGCAGTGCTGAGCCGAAAACCACCGTTTCTTTCAAAGCATCGATTTTCCATTTTTTCCTGAACTCTGATTCAGCGTAAGTGTCGATCAGATTGTTGAAGTCATTTATGATGTGTGTGAACTTGCTTTGGATTGCGCTTTCATTAAGCTTCAATTCTTTGATTAAACGGTCAACCTTATTAATGAAAAGTAACGGCTTGACTCTTTCTCTTAGGGCTTGGCTTGTGACAGTTTCAGTCTGAGCCATAATTTCTTCCACGGCGTCGACGACAACTATGACCCCGTCGATTGTGCGCAGAGCTCTTGTAACCTTGCCCGTGAAATCCACATGTCCTGGGGTGTCGACCAAGTTTATGATGTATGGCTGGCCTTCGGTTTCGTGCAGTAAAGACACGTTTGCAGTCTTTATGGTGATTCCGCGTTTTTGTTCCTCTTCTAGATAGTCAAGTGCTCTGGCTAGACCTGCTACTTGCGGTGACAGAAGCCCTGCTTCAGCCAGTAGAGAATCCGTCATAGTAGTCTTTCCATGGTCGATATGGGCTACTACGCCTATGTTGCGGATGCACTCTTTTCTGTTCATGAGTCTGAGTATTTCTGCGGCTTGTCGGAACCTTGGCACTATTCATTTATCTCCTTGCTTTTTGTTACAATACGATGCTTAATCAGTTCTGGGACATTTGCCTTTTTATTACGGCATGAGTTACTGTGTGCTTGTAGTGTGTTGAAAATACTTAAATGGCGCTCGCTTGAATTCTCGGGTATGGAACCAAAGTAATGTTGACCCTAGAAAACCTGTTTGCAGAACCATATGCTTCCATAGTCTGTTACCCAAGAGCCAGAAAGATGGAGCTTAGGAAAAGAATAGGCGAATTGAGAAAACTTGGAGTTGAGGGTTTAGATTTTGTGGGAGAAAAGCGAATACTCAACGTTCCTGTCTTGGGAAAAGGTTGCGTCGGCATAGTCGTATTGACCTATGGGCATTGTGGACGAGCGGCTCTCAAGATTCGGAGAGTGGACGCAGACCGCTCTAGGATGCAACAGGAGGCTAAGCTGCTTCAGAGGGCCAATTCGGTAGGCGTAGGACCGAAGCTTCTACGGTTTAGTAGAAACTTTCTTTTGATGGAGTTTATTGAAGGTGTTTTGCTTATTGATTGGCTCGAGACCAAGAGAAGTAGGATACTAATCAGAAAGGTCTTGCGGGAGATTCTAGAGCAGTGTTGGAGTTTGGACAGGATTGGCTTGGATCATGGTGAGCTGAGTCATGCACCAAAGCATGTGATAGTCAGTAAGGAGGATAAGCCTGCCATTGTGGATTTTGAGTCAGCCAGCTTGAATCGGAGGCCTTCTAACGTTACCTCGATTTGTCAGTTCCTTTTTCT
>CAZCRE010000110.1:0-3372 GCA_964501075.1 uncultured Candidatus Bathyarchaeia archaeon | reverse complement strand
GTTTTGCTTGTTTTCGCCGGCATGCTCATAACCACCTTATACAATTTACGGAGGTTAGATATAAACTTATAACCATCAACAACGTATCTAGGTAGTTAGAGAAAGCATGATTGACACAACAACCCATGCATATAACTTAAAACGGGTAGGCGGCTGGTTATGCCTAGACTTTGTCAACACGGTAGACTGGCACAATAGCGAGCATCCGCATGAATGGCTGACCAAATACTCTGACCTTGTTTCATGGAGCCGAAACGCAGGCATCCTGACTGAAAACGAAGCCCTAAATCTTCTTCGAAGAGCAGAACTACACCCCAGTGACGCAAAAACAGTTCTCGAACGAGCCATCATCCTACGAGAAGCGCTTTACCGCATCTTCACTGCTATCGTCAATCATCAACTATCAAATCCATCAGACATAACCACCCTTAACGCGGAACTTGCCAACGCAGTGACCCAGACGCGACTTCAGCAGACGGCGGACAGTCACAAATGGAGCTACGCCTTCAAAGACAACACACTTGACCGGATGCTCTGGTCAGCAGTACGTTCCGCAGCAGACTTACTGACATCTGACAAGCTAGATAGAATCCGCAGATGCTCGGAAGAAAAATGTGGCTGGCTGTTTCTGGACATGAGTCGAAATCGCAGTCGTAAATGGTGTGATATGAAAGACTGCGGTAACCGAACCAAAGCTCGGCGGCACTACAAACGAGAACACATGCCATGCTAACCGGAAAAAAGGGGTTTGCGGGAGAATTAACCATTTGGAGGTCAATGTGACCTAGACTGCGAACCCTCAGAATTAGACTAGATCTTTCAGCTTGAAAACCAAAGCATGACAACTGCTGCTTCGCGAGCAGCTTCCACCATCATCGTATCCTCCTGTTGATGTTCGAAACCTAGTCCTGTTGATAGGGGCAACTCCTGGATTC
This sequence comes from uncultured Candidatus Bathyarchaeia archaeon, assembly GCA_964501075.1. Lineage (GTDB taxonomy): Archaea > Thermoproteota > Bathyarchaeia > Bathyarchaeales > Bathycorpusculaceae > CAZCRE01. The sequence continues at coordinate 2,437 of CAZCRE010000110.1, read as the reverse complement.
TCTTCGCTACTATTGCAACGTCATCGACATAATCGCCAACCTAGTGTTTCACATGTTCTTGTGTTATATGCGAATTCTTAAGTATCCGGCTCGCAAATACTGAAGAGCATGCCATCCAAGAATCAGTTGTTGCTGACGGTTTTGAACATCGTTGTTTTCGTGGTGACTGTCGCGGTCAATTCGTTGGCGGGTGCCACGACTTTGCTCAACGGTCGAACCAGCGGGCAGATCTCAGACGCTTACCCCACGCTGATCACACCAGCAGGCTTTACCTTCTCAATATGGAGCATAATATACATTCTTCTCGGAGTCTTCGTCGTCTACCAGGCTCTGCGCCGTAACAGAGACAAACCCTTCAACGGCAAAATCAGCTTCCTGTTCATCTTGAGCGGTCTTCTGAACATGTCTTGGTTGTTTCTCTGGCATTACGGGTTCATCACCTACAGCGTGATCTTGATGTCCGGGCTACTGGCGTCTTTGATCGCGATTTACGTGCGCCTTAACATCGGCAAGGCAAAAGCACCGTTCAGGGAAAGAATCTGTGTGCATCTGCCTTTCAGCGTCTACATGGGATGGATTACCGTAGCCTCCATAGCTAACGTGTCGGTTGCGTTGACGTTTGTCGGTTGGGATGGCGGTGGAATTGACCCGGCGATCTGGGCCGTGCTTGTCATCGCTGTGGCCTCGCTCATTACCTTAACAGCTATCGCAACTCGGAAAGATGTTGCTTATAGCCTAGTCATAGTATGGGCTCTATTCGGCATCATGTCCAAACAATCCAGTAACCAGACAATGTTCTGGGCGACAGGCTTGAGCAGCATAGCAATCTTGGCAGCCTTAGCAGTAATGACAGTCGTATCGAGAATGAGGAAACAATCCTGACTACCCAAAGAGTTGCTTCCACCGATGAATTTCTGACAGCAGGATTTATCAATCAGAAGCTGACGGTTCTGAGTCCTTCTATGGAGGGATAATTGTGACCACGAGGGTTGCAGTTGTGGAGTTTGAGCGCGCGCGCTGGCTGCACTACCGCGAGAACGAGAAAGCCTAGTTTCTTCGGCTACCGCGTGCCCAAAATGCACAGGACGTGCCCGCCCTCTGACCCATGTACGCGCTAGTTAATGCTTCGTGTTCTTCCTTACACTTATTCGTATCTTGTCAAGGGTCTCTTTAGCCTTGGGCGCCTGCTCATGGAGCTTGGCAAGCTTCTCACATTTGTAGTCGTCACAGTAGGCACAGTTGCTCACGTTTCTCTCTCGCCCACATTTCCTTATCTCGCAGATGTTGCAGTAGTTGAAGACGCGTGGTCCTCTGGATATGCAGCCGTCACAGTTGATGTCTTCGGCTTTGAACGGGTGGCCATACGCTTTTGTCCACAGTTCCGCCACCTTCTCTCTTTCAGCATTGTCATCTTTTTTAGTCGCGTTGAAAGCTGGGCAATCAGAACACGTTATTCCACAGCACGATACGATTCTTTCCATTTGGGTCCCTCACGACGCAATCGAGTTTGTGGTCGACGTGCTTATTATCTGTACCGCGCACCACTGAAACAGCCTATGCGGGGGAGCTTCTGACGTTGACGGGTGACACCATTCAGAAAGCGGAAGTGAGGTGCGGGTTTCCCCTTCTTTTCTTGTAGACTAGGACGATTAAGGGTATTACGATCATGGGCAGTAGCAGAATGAGCGGTGTCGGAAACTCTGGAATCATGTCTCCTTGTATTTCTTGTTGGCTCAATGCCCTGTTGTAGAATGTGGGAAATGCTTAAGTGGTAATGGCAGCATTATCTACCATATGGAAGAAAAAATTACCAATTATTCCTTTACCATACTAGGCCTCTACAGAACCGATTACACAACGACTCTACACGCAAGAGCCATGGCCAAGAAGCTAAGCGTCAGTCACGTGACCCTCCTCCCTCACCTAAGAAGACTTGAAAAGACCAAAATACTCCTCTCTAGAAAAGTCGGAAAGAACAAAGAATACCTCCTCAACCCAGGCAACAGTCCAACCAAACACTACCTTGAGATAACAGAAGAACTTGCCACAATCGACTACCTGAACAAGAACTTCCTGATAAAGAGAATCTCCGACCAGCTGTCAACCTTGAACCTATTAGGATCCCTACTGCTTTTCGGCAGCTACACAAAAAACTACTCTACAGAAGCAAGCGACATAGACATGTTCCACCTCGGCAGACTCGAACAAAACCAACAATCACAAATCAAGAAATTCGGAACAACCTACGGCAAAGAAATCAACATCAAGACTTCGAGCCTCGAGAACTTCCATAAAGGCCTGAGAACAGGCGACACTCTAATAAAAGAAATAGTCAAAAACCACATAATACTTCAAGATCCCAGCCCCTTCGTAAACTCGACGTGGAGAAACTACAGTGAAAGATAGAACCATAGTCTGGTGCCTAAAACAGAAAAGA
>CAZCRE010000109.1:0-3422 GCA_964501075.1 uncultured Candidatus Bathyarchaeia archaeon | reverse complement strand
GCGATTCTAGCATTGGCTTGAAGACTCTGATGTGACGCGCCGATGAGTGTGACAAAGGTCGAAGACAACATCTACTTGATTGATGCTGAAACCGCAGGAATGAAGAACTTTATCGCCAGCTACGTTTTGAAGGGCGAGCGCGTAGCAATGGTCGAGACTGGCCCAGCTTCCTCGGTGCCAAACCTGCTGTCTGGTTTAAGACAACTGAAGATCAAGCCAGACGATGTGGCCTACGTTGCTGTTTCACACATACATTTGGACCATGCGGGAGGCGTTGGGACATTGCTCAAGTATTTGCCGAACGCGAAAGTTGTAGTCCATCCACGGGGCGCGCCTCATCTGGCTCATCCCGAAAAACTGTGGGACCAGTCGAAGCTTGTTCTCGGAAAGATAACTGAACTCTATGGTGAGCCTGAACCTGTGCCCGAGGACAGAATCATAGCAGCAAATGACGGAATGACCCTTGACCTTGGAAATGACATAAGATTAAGAGTCGTAGAGACTCTTGGGCATTCTTCACACCACCAAAGCTACTATGAAGCATTCAGCAGAAGCGTCTTTCCAGGTGACGCTGCAGGCATCTACCTGAACGAGATCGGCGTGATCGTTCCAACTACGCCGCCGCCACTTCGGCTGGATCTTGTCCTTGAATCCATAAGCAAGCTTGTCGACTTGAAGGCTGCGGGCTTGCTCTACAGCCATTTTGGAAAGGCGTCTGGCGCAACGGAAAAACTGCAGGTTTACATGCGGCAACTTAGGCTGTGGGCAACGATTGCGAAAAAGGGAATAGACAACAAAGAAGATCTGGAAACAATAAGCAAGCGAATAGTCGAAAGTGATATCGCTCTTCAGCGTGCCTTGGACTACGTTAAGGCTCATCCTGTTTTGGGCGAGACTGTGCTGGGCAACAGCGTACATGGCATTGTTGACTTTGTCGAGAAGTTCGGCGTTGTTCCGTAACTTTTGAGTCTTGGTGCGGACGCCAAAATCGTTTATATTTTTGTCATGCATCTTGTCTGTAGGTGAACCAGATGGGTGAAGATGAAGATCGTACCCCGACCGAAAGAGTTCCACTTGAGAAACTGGACGACTATTCTTGGCGTATTCCGAAGTACAGGTCGGGTATGCGCGTTACCGGTTTGGTTCTTGCGGACAAGAACCTGCTGAGTAAGATGCGGACAGACAGAACTCTTGAACAATGTTCCAACGTCACTCATTTGCCAGGCATCTACAAGTACGCGATAACTTTGCCTGATGGCCACGAAGGCTACGGTTTTCCAATCGGAGGCGTAGCCGCAACTGACTATGATGAAGGTGTGATCAGCCCAGGCGGGGTTGGTTATGACATAAACTGCGGTGTCCGCTTGCTCACGACTAACTTCTCAGAACAGGACGTTAGACCGAAGCTTGTTCAGTTGGCAAACACCATTTTCGAGAATGTTCCATGCGGGTTAGGAAGCCGTAGAAATGACCTCAAAGTCACGCTTGGAGACTTGGAAAGAATAGCTACGGAAGGAGTCAGTTGGGTGATCGATCAGGGACTCGGGTGGCGCGATGACGCAGAGCATTGTGAGGAACTCGGCTGCATGAAGAACGCGAACCCAAACAAGGTTTCAGCAACGGCGAAAAGTAGGGGTTTGCAGCAGGTTGGCACGTTGGGTTCAGGCAACCATTTCTTGGAAATCCAAAAAGTAGACAAAATCCTCGACACTAAAACCGCCAAAACCTTTGGGATTGACCACGAGGGGCAAGTCACCGCAATGATTCACTGCGGCTCCCGAGGCTTCGGCCACCAAATCTGCTCCGACTACTTGCGGGTCATGGAAAGAGCTGTCGGAAAATACGAAATAGACCTACCAGACCGCGAGCTTGCGTGCGCACCGGGAAAGAGCAAGGAAGCCGAAGACTATTATCAGGCAATGGCGTGCGCGGTCAACTATGCTTTCGCGAACCGCCAAGCCATAACGCACTGGGTAAGACAGAGTTTCAAGCAGGTTTTCAAGGAAGATCCTGAACGGTTCGGGCTTAAGCTGGTTTACGATGTGGCTCATAATATTGCCAAGATAGAGACTCATGAAATCGACGGTCAACAGAAGAAGGTTTGGGTCCACAGAAAGGGAGCAACTAGAGCATTTCCGCCTGGAAACCCTGAGATTCCACGCGATTACAGTTCTGCGGGGCAGCCGGTACTTATTCCTGGAAGCATGGGAACGAGTTCATGGCTTCTGGTGGGCACCGAGAAAGCCATGCAAATCAGTTTTGGGTCAACAGCTCACGGCGCAGGCAGGATGATGAGCAGGACTGCTGCTAAACGTAACTATCGGGGCGCAGACATCAAGAGAGCCTTGGAGCAGCGTGGTATCTATGTTAGAGCTGCGAGTTCGGTGGTTTTGGCTGAGGAAGCTGATCCAGCTTACAAGAACGTGGACGTGGTGGCTGAAGTGAGTGACAGGATTGGCATTGCCACTAAGGTTGCTAGGTTTGTTCCGTTGGCCGTGGTTAAGGGTTGATTAAGCCCCGACGATGAGATGACGGATTATCACAAATCAGTCTCAGCCCGTTAGAGGGATGCTTCGCAAACATAATAAGGACAGACACGGCACCTGACTTAGTGGTTTGAACACTTGAAAGACAAGTGCGGCATCTGCAACAGAGTCCTACGGTATAGTTATCTCAGAAAGTGCCAACGCTGCGGCAAGCTCTATTGCAGAGACTGCATGGTAGCGGACGTGGCGACAGGTGATCCGACCAGAATGCTGTGTCTCAACTGTGCCAGAAGGACAGTTTCACCTAGAAGCGTTTCTAAGTATGATGGACTAACACGTTACCTGAAGTTCAGAGGAAGCTTCACTGACACGGTCAAGCTCGGTTTCGCCAGGATCGACGGGATCATTGGAGACAACCTGCCTATAGAAGCATACAAGAGCGAGAAATGGTGGGATAACGCGCCTACGCGGTTGCATGCCAAAGCCTGGTTGGAAGCAGGCTGGGAAGTCCAGGAAATGCATTTGAAAGAAGGCTACGTAGTCTTCAAGAAAGTCAGAGACGTCAAAACAGCAAGCACAGGCAGAAAGGCGAGAGTTACTCAACTTGACAAAGCGTTTACACCCGTCCGTGTTCGGCCGCTGAAGCCCAAGATTCCGTCTAAGACCAAAGTATCAAAGCTTTATGCGCGAATCAAGAACCTGGAACGGCAGAGAACGTCAATGCCCACGTACCATGGCAGCTTCAGGCCCAAAACAAAATACGAGAAGAAACTGTTCAAACCTAATGAGAAGCCACAGTGAATACCAGCGCACCGAAAAGAAATTTTATCTAGCTGACACTAGTAATGTAGTTCCCAAAGTCTGAGCGGTCGTCGTCTAGTCTGGTTTAGGACACAAGCCCTCCAAGCTTGTGATCCCGGGTTCAAATCCCGGCGA
>CAZCRE010000108.1:0-3729 GCA_964501075.1 uncultured Candidatus Bathyarchaeia archaeon | reverse complement strand
GAAGGGAACTTCACATTCCTTTCCGCAGTCAGCACATACTGCCTTATGCATTTCTTTCTTTTCATACATTTACTACTTCAACTCCTTTGCTGTTGAGTGCAAGTAATTGCGTCTCTTTGCACGCTTTGTCTTACTAGTAACGCCGATTTAAACCTATTCACTTGCAAACCGAAGTTTCGTGGTTTCTTTGGGCGACGATGTGAGGCGTTGCTTCTTGAGGGCTGTGTTTAGAAGCGCCTGACGAGTTACCCTATTTCTTCAATCGTGGTCTTGGTCAAAGCTTTTATGTTGTTGAAGTCCGTCAGTTCCCCATAGCCCACCAAGGTTATGGCCGTCCCTTCGCCCCCCATTCTGGCAGTTCGTCCGATTCTGTGGAAATAGACCAGCGCGTCCAATGGAACGTCATAGTTTATTATGTGAGTTATTCCTTGAATATCCAAACCTCTTGCAGCAACATCTGTTGCGACGAGAAGTTTCAGTTTTCCCTGTTTGAAAGAGTTGATGACGAAATTCCTTTGTGGTTGAGTCAAGCCAGCGTGCAACGGCTTTGCATCGTATCCTCTGTCCCTCAACCTGTCTGCTACTGTGCTTGTGTCGGTACGTGTTTTGCAAAAGATTATGGCTCGGCTTATGTGATTCTCGTTTAGAATGTTGCATAGATTTTCGAATTTGTTGTGGGGGTTCACAATCATGTAGTATTGGTTCATCTGTGTGAGGGCTATTTCATCTTTACTTACGAGTATCTTTTCTGGATTCTTCATGTATCTGTTGCACACGCTCATTACTGATAGGTCTATTGTCGCTGAGAATAGACTTGTCTGCCTGTTTGTCGGTACTCTTGAAAGTATGTATTCAATGTCTTCTATGAAGCCCATGTCTAACATTCTATCAGCCTCGTCTAAGACAACAACCTTTACCGAACGCAGATTTAGGATCCCTCTCTCAAGCAGGTCGATTATGCGACCTGGTGTGCCCACGATAATCTGGGCGCCGCCTTCTAGCGCACGGGCTTGTTTTTCGACAGGTTCTCCACCATAGATTGGCAAGATTCTCAGCCTTGCGTGCTTCCCAAGTCGGCCAATGTGTTCAGCAACTTGCACAGCAAGCTCGCGAGTTGGCTCCAAAACTAGACCTTGAACGTTCCTACTCCACGGATCTATTCGTTCAACCATCGGGATTCCGAAAGCCGCAGTCTTGCCCGTTCCGGTTTGCGCCTGTCCGATAACATCCTTGCCTTCAAGCAATGGAACTATGGCTTGAGCCTGAATTGGAAAAAGATTACTGAATCCTAGCTCTTCAATGCCTTTCATAACCTCTGTGCTTAAGGGCAAGTCCTTAAAGTATTGCACTTGCATATTATTCATTTCTCCTGCCACAAAAATCTTGCATGCATTTACCGAAAGCTTTCAGAAGCTTCTTCTATTACATGAATTAATGTGACGGACTCTCCTAGAGCCAGTCCCTTATAAAAAGGTTTAGCAACGAGCAAGAAAAAAGTGTCGAGACAAACCCAATTCCTTCCTCGATTTTGACGATATCCTTAAATATCACAGGTGATATCACAGTTGACATCAATGGTGATATTCATGCAATCCCGCAAACATTGGATGAGACACACGGCCATGGTTCCAAAGGGCTTCATACGTTATCAGGTTCTTGAGTCTCTTGGTGAAAAGCCCATGTCAGGTTCCGAAATAATAAGTCAGATAGAAAGCAGAACAAACGGCCGATGGAAGCCGAGCCCAGGCTCAATTTACCCACTCTTGGCTTGGCTGCAGGATAGTGGTCACGTCAAGGAGTTGCTTGCTGAACAAGGCGGAATGAAACGGTATGAACTAACTGAAAGCGGCAAAGCGCTGCTTGAGGAGCAAAAGAAGATAATCACCGAACAGAGGAAAAAGATGGAGGAGAACGTCAAGAACCATTTCAAATTCAGAAAAGAAAGGTTCTTCGGCCCACCTTTTATAGGTGCGTTGTTGGCTGGTTTGCCAGAAGAAAAATTAGTTGAGGCAAGAAAGACAATGCGGAAACTCGCAGTTGCCTTCTTGGAGCTGGGGCGCAGCATTGAGGAGCATGCGTCAAATGAAGCTTTCGACGAAGCGCTGAAACTCTTAAATAGCACAGCTGAAAAGCTTGAGGAGATAAACCAGAAGCTCAAGGGTGAAAAAGATGAGTGAAGAAACGCGCTTTTATGGAAGCGAGACGAGTGAAGAGGTCATTAGGACTGAGAGTCTAACAAAAATCTTTAACAGTCATTTAGTCGCAGTAGATCACGTGAACTTCGACGTCAAGAGAGGGGAAATATTCGGGTTCCTAGGACCGAATGGAGCCGGAAAAACCACAACAATCAACATGCTGATAACTATTCTGAAGCCTACTGAGGGCAAAGCCTCTGTCTTGGGTTTCGATATTGCAAAGCAGGATAACGACGTGAGAAACGTTATTGGTGTTGTACCGCAGGAATACACTGCTGATGAAGATCTGACTGGTTTAGAAAACATTTTCTTGTGCGCTGATCTGTACGGGATTCCGCGTCGTGTTGCAAAAGAGCGTGCGTTGGATCTGCTAAAACTTGTTGAGTTAACCGATTTCAAGGACAAAAGGGTTCAGACCTTCTCTGGTGGAATGCGCCGCAGACTTGAACTTGCATGTGGGCTAATCAATAGGCCGAAAATACTTTTCTTGGATGAGCCTACTCTGGGCTTAGATGTTCAAACGAGGACTGCAACTTGGAGCTACATTAGAAAGCTGAAGAAAGAGTATGGCATGACGCTTTTTATGACTACGCATTATCTTGAAGAAGCTGATTCACTTTGCGACCGTGTTGCGATAATTGATCATGGAAAAATAGTCGTGGTCGGCACGCCTGAAGAGCTGAAGCACGGCTTAGGCGGCGACATCATAACCATAGGCATTAAGGAGAACGACGACGTGGCTGACCTTATCGCCAAAGTTGAGCACGTGAAAGAAGTCAAGAAGGAAAATGGTTCATATCGGATCAAAGCCGAGTATGGGGAAGTAACGGCCCCCTTGATTATTGAAGCTCTGCGGAAGAAAGGGTATAATGTGACGAAACTCTCGCTTACAGAGCCGACATTGAACGAGGTCTACCTAGAGTTCACAGGGAAATCGCTGCGCGATGCAGAAGAATCTAGGGAAGCTTTTGCTGCGCAAAGAATGACGATGAGGAGGGCTCGGCAATGAGCGAAACCAACGACCATTCAAGAAACAAACTGCACGGCCTCTGGGCCTTGACGAACAGAGAACTCAAGAAATGGTACAAAGCTCCTGTAATATTCATCCTTTCCATAATTCAGCCAATTATCTGGATGGGTCTACTCGGGAAAGCTATGAACATCGGCGCTATTTTCTCAAGCGGCTCATTCGAGCAATTAATGAACAACCTAGTTTTGACCCCACCGCTAACCACCACGCAGTCTCTGCAGCTAGGTGGATTCTTTCAAAATCTGCAATCAAGCATCATGCAAAATACGTTCAAGACGACTGACTACTTTTCCTTTATGGCTGTCGGCATGATCGCCTTCACAGCCCTCTTTACTACGGCGTTCAGCGGCATGTCAGTGGTTTGGGACAGACGCTTAGGCTTCCTAAACAAGGCTCTCAGCACGCCTGTATCCAGAGCGGTGATAATATTCTCCAAAGTCCTTTCTGCGACTTTGCGATCGATGTTCCAAGCAGGCATAATAATAGTCATCGCTATTGCATTCG
>CAZCRE010000107.1:0-3776 GCA_964501075.1 uncultured Candidatus Bathyarchaeia archaeon | reverse complement strand
GAAACACACTGTCAATGCTATTGGGAAGCGTTTCAAAACAAATTGTTGCCAACGCCCACTGCAATGTTCTAGTCGTAAAGGACTAGCGGGCACCACACCCAAACCCTCAACATTCTTTCTGCTGCTCAAAGAAACAGGAAGCGCGCGCAGGACCTATGCCAAAGAACAACTCGACGAACCTGATTGTTTGGCATAGATCGGATGCGACAGAGAGGTGGTTTACATTCTGGAATTAGTTCTAGACCTCCAGAATAGTGGAGGTTAGTCAAATAAAGTGTAGACCAAAAGAAGAGAATCTGTTACGGGTATTTCTCAAGCGAATCTGTGGCAATGTCGATAGTTAAGCGGTTCTAATCTTATCCAAGTACATAGCTATCGCCATATTTTCGGTTTTCCAAAACATATTTTGGTTTTCCAAAATAAGGAACTTGCGGTGGGCACATCAAAAATACTCGAACTTGTCCGTAAGGTTGTTAAGATGGGTGTTGCTGGAAGGATTCAAGCTAACAATCCCTTAAGAGGGAATTGAAAGAGGCAGAGTGGAAGGTTAGTCAAGGTAGCCAGTGTTTTGGGCTTTCAGTCTTGCCAAGCTCTTTCTCTTTGCCCTTCTCAAGCACAAGCTTCTTTGCGATTCCGTAAGCCACTCTGTAATCGAATATTCCTTTCGATTCCTCAGCGGCCCTGAGTATTAATTCAGCTTCGACTTTATTCTTTAGCTTCCCCACGACCAACGCACCCACACCAAAAATGCTGGAAGCGATCTGTTCCCCGTCTGCATCTGCGCCTAACCCTTCGACGCCCAAGGGTGGAATAGCGTTGATGTCAACCACTACTCTGCATTTCCTCCCAAATTCTTTCAGCACGGTTAAAGGAAGCAACTGCGTGCCTGCTGCCCCGGCGGAAAGAATGACCTCTGACCCTTCTATGGCCTTGCCAACTTCCTCAGGCGTCTTGGCCTCAACACCCTTCACCCTGTTTGCTTTCACCTCTTCATTCACCATTGCAGCTAGTACAGAGACCTTTTGGAACGAACGAGACGTAACGGTCACATTAGCTTTCTCGGACGCATAGAGTAACGCAGCAGTTTGCCCAACTGGTCCAGTTCCAGCCAAAACGCTGACTGTTTTACCGTCGAGGCTTCCCAAGTTTCTCCTTGACAGAAGCCCCAGGGTTTTCGCCACAGCAGCCGAAGCCGTCGTATATGCTCCTCTAGGATCGATTATCACGGCGAGCTCAAAGGGCGGAAACATCGATTTCTGCACTCTGGCCAAGATTTTCTTGGCCTGCTCAAAGTCTTGTCCGTTGATGAATATCTTCGTGTGTTTAGCCCCTTCAGGCCCTCTTGGGAACATGGCGTCGCGGACGATCTTCTCAGCATCTTCCGCGGTGACGTTTTCGTACTTCAGGACCGAGATCTTTGGAAGAAGGTCTATGGTTGTGAGTATGTCGAAGGCACTCGCATGCTTGTCAGTGTCCAAGAAAATGAAGACTTTCTCAAACTGGTTTTTTGGCAAAGCTGCTCCTCTTCAAGTACTAGGGCTTAAGAACGTTTAAGAATTGTCATAACTCTCATAACACTCAGATTCCAAAGAACATATGCACAAAAGAGCGCTCTTGCCTTATTACTTGTTGAGAACCTTCAGTTTCAGTATACCGATGAGCAAAGGTACACCAACAACTAATGATACGACCACGACGATGACGTCTTCGATATAAGAGTCGAAAGCTGCCCCAACAAACATTGCAGAGAGAGCCTCAAAACTGCTGAAGAAAGTGGTATACAAGCCGCATGGGATTAAGAGGAAAACTCTCACCAGCGAGTCCGTGGCTATGCAAACGAATGAAACCAATGCCAATGCAATCGGTAGTAGGCGTTTTGCTTCAGTCTTGAACAGGTATTTGCTCAGTCTCGCGGCAGGGTAGATGACTGCCAGAGCAAACAGAACATCCATTATTGTCCAGAATGGAAGGGCTCTTCCATATGGGTGGGCAAAGTAAGCCAGTAGCATTGCAGCATACACCAACAGCGCTGGCTTCCATTTGGCTTTGGATAACAGTCCTGCTACTAGAACACTGACGGGCTCAGCTACTATCCCGAACATCCAAAAGAGAGGATCCGGCTTAATCGCTCTAGCTATGGAGCCGCCCAAAAGCGCTGCCAGAAAACCGATCTTTGGACCCAAAATAATTCCCTCCAGAGCCTCCAGATAGATTCCCCAGTTCCTCCATAATCCGAAAGAGACAAGGTACAGCGTAGCATGCAACGCCGCAAAAACAGCGGCTAAACTCAGTTGAAGACTTCTCCGCATCGAACCACAATCATCAATACAGCAAGCTTGATAAAAAACTTCAGCAAGCCCAGCTTTACTTTCCAGAGCATGCGCCTAAGCCCTATTTGAAACCAAAATCGTTTAATACAGAATCCAATGATTCCAAATAGTCTTTGAGAGGAACTTGACATGACAATCACCGAAACCCTAGAGAAACTTTCAAACGTTTACGGCGTGACGGGAAGAGAAGACGAAGTCGCAAGCCTGATGAAGAAACTTCTCAAACCATACGTTGACGAAGTCAAAGAAGACAAACTTGGAAACGTCATCGGGACAAAAAAGGGAGAGAAGAACGCGCCTAAAGTGATGCTCGCCGCTCACATGGACGAGATCGGTTTACTCGTGAAAACGATCACCAAAGAAGGCTTCCTGCACTTCGCGAAAATCGGCGGCATAGACGACCGCATACTCCTAGCCCAAAAAATCCTAGTCTTCACAGAAAAAGGGCCCTTACACGGAATAATAGGATCAAAGCCACCGCACATCCAGAAAGAAGAAGAACGAAAAAGAGTCATCCCGTATGACGAACTATTCATAGACATCGGAGCAACCAGCCAAGAAGAAGCCAAGAAAATGGGCGTAAAAGTCGGAGACGCCATCTGCTTTGACGTGAAGTTCGCGAAAATCAAAGAGAACATTGTAATCGGCAAGGCCTTCGACGATAGAATAGGCTGCGTAATAATGATTGAAGCCCTAAAACGCCTGAAAAAAACAGAATGCACAATATACGCAGTAGGCACAGTGCAGGAGGAAGTTGGCTTGCGAGGAGCAGCCACGTCAGCCTTCGGCATATACCCAGACTTCGGCATCGCACTCGACGTCACGATATCTGGGGACACGCCTGAAGTGAAAGAAACTGACGCCCCCATAAAAATGCGGAAAGGCCCATCCATAACAGTCGCAGACGGTGGAATGATTGTTCCGCCAAAGGTTCTCCGACTGATGATCGACGCGGCTGAGGAAAACAAGATTCCTTACCAACTTGAAACTGGTCTCCCAGGCTCAACAGATGCAGCACGCATACTGCTGACGAGAGATGGAATACCAAGCGGGGTCATCTCCATTCCAACACGCTATATTCACAGCCCCACTTCACTGCTCAACCTCGAAGATGTAGAGAACGCCGTGAAACTGTTGGTCGCCATCATTCAGAAAATCCCGAAACAGTTCTAAACATCCTTTTTCTTTCCACGGGGCTTCAGGGTATGAGCCAGAAGGAAATACTATGCGAAAAAGCGGTGGAGACTTTTCGTCAAGGTTACAACTGTGCTCAAAGCGTCTTGCTAACGATTTTCAAGCATTGGAACGGCAAAAACAAGCTAATTCCGAGAATTGCAACAGGCTTCGGCGGAGGAATAGGACGATGTGGCTCTGTCTGCGGAGCTCTGGCCGGTGGAGTGATGGCAATCGGAATAAAATGCGGCACAGACGAACCCTCACTTGAAA
>CAZCRE010000106.1:0-3787 GCA_964501075.1 uncultured Candidatus Bathyarchaeia archaeon | reverse complement strand
GTCTTGTCTTTCGTTTGGTCCAGCTACTCATTCAGCTACATTTTCGCACCCACAGCGGGCGCTTTCATAGCCACCATCATAGGCATGCAGTGGCTGCTCCGGCTGTCTGGCTTGCTTTGTGCAGTGGCAACTGGCATATTCCTGTTCTTACATAGTCAACATCCACGAAAGAAAGAGACGGAAATCCGAAAGAAGGATGTGCGTAGTCCTGATGAAAGACGGCTTTGGCGTCTCATGCTGGTTTGGGCTGGCTTCTACACCGCTATAACATTCTTCATGATCGTGGGGAGAACTTTCGTGCCCACTTTCCTCGCAGAACAAGTCAAACTCAGCGAGTTTTACGTGGGACTGTTCGGTTCAATCAACTTCGCCGGCACGACCTTCATAGGTATCGCTGTGGGCAGAATGGGTGATAAGTGGCGAAAACCAAGAGCCATAAGCACATGCTTGCTACTATACTTCGTTTCGATGATACCGCTGCTTTTCATCAAAGAACCAACCCTACTAATGGCAAGCGCCTTCCTCTACGGCGGTGCAATAGTGACAGGATCCATCGTCAGCTCCTACGTTGGCACGATAGCACCTGAAAACAAACGGGGACTGTGGGTTTCCATCCCACAAATGCTAAGCCTAACTGCTGCCTTCGCAGCACCCTATCTGGGAGGCTACCTCTATGCTCAATCACCAGTCTACGCCTTCCTCGTATCTATAGTTCCCATGCCATTCCTTGCTTTGGCAGCGTTAGCATGGTTGAAGGAATAACCCAGCATTGAGGATAGCTTTTATATCTATGTGCTTGGTCGTTAGTCGGGAAAAGTGACAGCCCAATGGACTTTGCCACGGTTCTGTTCATAGCAGTCGGGTTGGCGATGGATGCCTTTGCAGTGTCCGTCGCACGTGGACTCTCAGCGGGACGCTTTAGAACAGGCAATGCCTTGAAGATGGCTGTGTCTTTTGGGTCTTTTCAAGCTTTTATGCCCTTGTTGGGATGGATGGGCGGACTTGGCCTCAGAAACGTGATTTCGGGCGTTGACCATTGGGTGGCTTTTGCGCTTCTGGGGTTCATCGGTTGCAAGATGATCCATGAGTCGGTCAGGTTGGGGGTAAGCGAAAAAGAGGCGAAACCCTTGAATGCACGCGTTCTTCTAGTGTTGTCGGTTGCCACCAGCATCGACGCTTTGGCCGTCGGTTTGAGCTTCGCGTTCCTGCAGACGTCAATTGCAGTTCCGATAATCATAATCGGAACGGTGACGTTCATTCTATCATTTCTTGGAGCATCATTCGGCAGCAAATTGGGACGTTTTTTCGAAAACAAGATCGAGATCGCCGGCGGTCTCATCTTAGTCGGAATTGGAATAAAAATACTAGTGGAGCATTTGGTCTAGCTATCTAGAAACGCAATAATCCACGAATAGAATTGTCTTGAAACCATGGATCAATGAATGCATGGTCAGCCGTGAGGCGGAAATATCAGCAACAGAATGATTATTGCCAAGAGGACTGTGTTCAAGAGTGATAGAGCTTCAGTTGATTTTCCTTTCCTCCACAAGTAAGCCAAGGACACGAAGCCAAAAACAAGCAGAACAACTATCACCGCAGGCAGAGAAATCATGAGATAACTCTGTTGCGTCTGTTCTTGAACGAGTTCACCCAGCATGACAACTGTTTTGTTTGTTATTTGCTATTAAGACTTGCCAAAAACCGAGTAAGTCATAAGAACCTAAGAGAGCATTATGAGAAGAAGTGTTGAGGAGAATTCTGGTCAGTATGATAATGGTTGATGAAAAGGAAATAGAAGCACACCGTAAGAAGTGGCAAGACCTTCTGAGACTACGAGACTGGGACATACAGATCAAAATAGTGAAGACCAAGTGGAGAAAATCTGGAGACATAAAGATTGACCTAGAGGATAAGAAAGCGATCCTTCTGATAAATCAAGTCTCAAAATGCGAGAATCTGGAGGAATTAGTCGTTCACGAGTTATTGCATCTGAAACTCTACGGAATGGATCAGATGATCGAGAACCTCTTGTCCATTGTCTACGGAGAAAAAGAGAAGGATCCGAAGAAGGAGTTTGCCAGCACACAGTTCATGATGCTCTTGGAGTCAACGGTTGAAGACCTAGCCAAAGGCTACCTGGCAGCCAACAGAAACCAGAAAGCTCTTTCGTTCGGACGGTTGGAAAAAGCAGTCGGTGATGAAATCGGAGGAAGCTAAGACAGATTGCACCCAATAAGCAGTCTGACAGCGTGACAGCAATATCAGGCTCTTCTAGCGCGTGCTTATCGGAATTCATTTAAATCGTCAGCGAAATATATGATGAACCATACTCGATTGGACATGAGCGTGTAGGTCCTTAGTATGAGTGAGGCAGTCGCCGTAAAGAAGTATGTTGCAGAACTAATTGGCACGTTTGTGCTGGTGTTCATGGGCTGCGGAAGTGCGGTTCTTTCGCCCGTTAGAACCCTCGCGCGCGCTATGCATAAGTCCCGCTTCCAAAAGTAACCGCACGCGCTGTACGACTGTGATTCTAACCTTTTCTCAACAGCACGGCTATTTTCTCAGTTTCTTAATGAGTTTTTCACGCCACTCTCTGAGTTCCTTTAGAAAATCTTTGTCCTCTTTCAAGCTGCTTACGACTGCTTTGGCCCATGTGAGGTATTCTTTTCCCTTGCCTTTGGCATTACGTTCGATTTCTGCTGCTTCGGTCTCTAGATGTCTAAGTTCTTCATCTCTTTTTATGATGGACAACACTTTGTCTCTGAATTCATCAATCTTCGGTACAGTCTTGATTGTTTCAAAATACGCGAATGCCTCTGAAATCTCTTTGTTAATGAAAGTCTCGATGCGCTTTTTCCACTCAGTTGGTTTAGAGCGTACTTCAGGCAACAGAATACACCCCCAAATTGAGTGGTCATTCACTGAATTTAAGCCTTTGATGGTGAGCGCGCGCGACAGACACACAACTCAATCCTACTTCACCCAAAAAGACGAATTTAGGAACAAGCATGCGCGCTAAGAGTCGCGTTATTTTATTTGCTTTGACTTAGGAAAGTGCTCCAGAATTCTTTTGATGAATTTGTTCTCGAAATCCAAGGCCTCCATGGTGTCTGTGACCTCCTCAACAACCTCGTCCTTCGTGTACTTGGCCAGTTTCCCAGTGACCTCGTCAAGCGCGATTCCGCAGGAATACAGGTGGATTCCATCTTTGCTTGGGGAGATAACGACGTGCATTCCAGATCGTTGAGCTGCTTTCACATATTCGCCCAGACTGAAAGGAAACAGCAACGTTTTCAACACGAGTGGCACTAACGCGCCTTCGCTCGCAAGAATTGTTGTCTTCCCGTCGTGGCCTGATTCTTCTTTCTTTATCCTTAGCTTCATCTCTTTCAGAGCTTCGTTGCAGAAACTGATTACTTCATCAACGGACGCGTCTTCTATGAGAACCTCTTTCTCCAAACAAACAGCGGCGTGTACCATTCACCTGCACCTAGGACTAGTTTATTCTTTCCTCCTTTTAATGTTTCTTTGAAAGCGCTCCGCCTAGTCAGATTGTGTGAACACGTGCTGGCTCCAGCTTGAGACTGCACTAGGTTTCGGACTGTGGATGGCTCCAGTGAAAAACGCCTGCAGAAGCAACCACTGTATAAACTATCTATTTGCCAACAATCAATGCCACCCAAAAGCCTAGATTAGGCAATATTAGTGTTGAAAACTGGCTATGGACGACCCCTCATAGTGGAAAATGTTTTATCCATGGTACGATGTAACGGTCACAGTGATGATG
>CAZCRE010000105.1:0-3957 GCA_964501075.1 uncultured Candidatus Bathyarchaeia archaeon | reverse complement strand
AGCATAACCAAAGACAAGCTCATTGGAATGAAAGTCATCGATAGCAAAGGATCCATCGTCGGAACCGTCACAGACATCGGCTTCACAGTCGGAAAAGCCGGAACCTCTCTCATCATAGAAGACAAAGATGGAGAGACAAGAGAGGTCTCTTGGGAGAGCGAGGTTCAAGGGGCAGGCGATTTCGTACTGTTGAAACCGCAAGCTGCAACACCCACAGCGGTTGCACCTCAGCAACAAGGTGTCCCCGTATGTCCGACATGCGGAGGCCCACTTACCTACATTCAACAATATCAAAAATGGTATTGCTACAAGGATCAGAAGTACGTTTGATCTCCTAGTACCTCTTCTTTGTTTCTATCTTTGAAAGCCACATTTTCAACATTGTTTTTATTCAAAAATGTGCCAAAAGCTGATAAACACCTATCCTCACTGCCAAGTCATGGAAGACCATTTAAAGATCGCTTGTGGAGTCTTCGCCGCAATTAACTATGAAAACCAGCCAGTATTTCCATGTATCTACTGGGGGCTACGGGCACAGAACCACCGCGGACACCAATCCCACGGTTTTCTAACCTACAATAATGGAGAATTTCATGTTCACAGAAGCCTTGATCTGGTGCCAAAGATAAAAACAAGCGCAATACAAGAATGGTTTGGGCGGCTACCCGGACACGTTGGCATTGGAAACGTCAGATATACGACATCTGGGAAAACAGATGAGAAATCACTGATCGAAGGCACACAGCCCGTCACAGCCTCAAAACGGGGTTTGAAGCTTGCCGTTTCCTTTAACGGGAACGTTGTCAACACGTTCCAGATTAAGAAAGAGATAGGCACGGAGTTTCCGCGTTTCTCGTACGAATGCGACGCGGATTTGATCTGCTACAAACTCATGATCGAGCTTTTGCGTGGCAATGATTTGACCAGAGCAGTTGAGAAATGCATGTTGGAAGTGGATGGAGCTTTCTCCGTGGCTGGGTTGACGCAGGATGGAGAGTTCTTCGCCTTCAAGGATCCACATGGAATAAGACCATTGTGTGCTGGTCACAGTGAAGACGGCCAAACGTACGCTTTTTCATCAGAAACAGTGGGCCTTGACATAAATGGCTTTGAAAGGGATTTTGAACTGGACCCAGGCGAGCTTGTCAGGGTTTCAAAGAACGGGTTTGAAAGGCAGAAACTTGTGGAAGGCAAGAAGAAGGCCTTTTGTGCTTTTGAATTCGCGTATTTCGCCAGACCTGACTCGCGGTTTGATGATAGGTACGTTTATGAGATGAGAGAGGAGTTCGGAAGAAACCTTGTCAGGGAAAATCCTGAAATCGTCAAGAATGCCGACATTGTGCTTTCGATACCTGAAACTGGCGATGATCCAGCGATGGGTGTTCATGAGGGCTCGGGGTTAAGGTGGGAAAGAGCTTCACGTAGGCATCGATACGTCACTGAAAGAGCATTTCTGTTATTGGCTAGGGAGCGGCAGTCGACTATAGATAGGAAGATCAACATTTTGGGGTCGAAAATTATTGGGAAACGCGTTATAGTGACCGAAGATAGCATAGTTAGAGGTGACACTACTAAAGTCATAATTGAGAAGCTCCGGAGAATGGGCGCAAAGAAGGTTTACATGTTCGTTACGTTTCCACGCATAATAGGCCCTTGCTTGTACGGGATAGACATGGCAACGTATGGTCAGCTCATAGGTTCGAAGCATGATCCTGAGGAAATAGCGAAGATCATCGGCGCGGATGCCGTGTGCTATCAGTCGATGGAAGGCTTGGTGCGAGCAACGGGTTTCAAAAAGGACGAGCTGTGCATGGCTTGCGTAACAGGCCAGTATCCGACTCCGATGGCTCAGAAGATCGCTGACGCGACGAAGAAGAGGTTCTTGGAAGGATATGAAGAGACTGGAAGGCTCTACGAGATAGAAGAAGCAATTCAAAACGTGTAGTGGCAAGTTAAATTAGGCTTTTCGGTTAATCAGTCAGTCAGGTTGAGTTGGCCATGGAGAGAATCGGGGTTCTCGTAGTTTCCTATGGCTCAAGAGAAGTGGCCATGGTTGATGCTTTAGTCAGAAGCGGAAGTTACCGCGTGGAAATCTATGTTGCAGATAAGCAGAGGAACCCTTTCAACTTGAAAATCGCTGCTAAACACGTTGTCATTCCGGATTTGAACGTAGAGTCTATTTGTCGATTTGCTGAAGCAAACAAGGATAGAATTGACTTTGGTATAGTAGGTCCAGAGAAACCTATAATCGAGGGCGTCCGTGACCTTGTGGAGAAGCGAACAGGCATACCAATGATATGTCCGACGAAGGAGTACGCGATCGAAGAGAGCAAAGTCCAGCAGCGACTGCTTTTCCAAAGAATAGCGCCAGAAGTAAACCCGCGCTTCAAGGTCTTCAACCCAAGAGAATACAAGAGCGTGGCCCTAGTCAAGAAGGCCGTTTATGGTTGGCTTGAGGAACTCGGAAATAGGGCAGTTGTGAAACCAGACAAGCCAGCAGCTGGAAAGGGCGTGGGCGTTTGGGGTGATCACTTCAACAGCCGCGAGCAACTCTTCGACCATTTTATGTCAAACTACCAGTTCGGTTCAGTTATCATAGAAGAAAAGATTGAAGGCGAAGAATCAAGCTTTCAGGCTTTCTGCGACGGGAAACACCTCGTCCCTCTGCCTGATACAAGGGACTACAAGCGAGCCTTTGATGGTGACAAGGGGCCGAACACGGGAGGCATGGGTTCCTACAAGAACACAGGAGATGTGCTTCCTTTCCTAACCAGAGAGGATAGAGTTAGGGAGCTTGAAATCGTAACAAGCATCTTCGAGAGATGGAGAAAAAAAGACGACAGTGGCTTGCGTGGTGTGCCATTGTACGTGGCGTTTATGCACACTGGCAAAGGGTTGAAGATCCTTGAAAACAATAGCCGACCAGGTGACCCAGAGATAATAAATATTCTGCCTATTTTGAAGGACGAGTTCATTGATGTCTGCTATAAAATGTTGGAAGGCAACCTGTTGCGTGTCGAATTGGAGAAAGCTGCAACAGTGGTCACATACAAAGTTCCGCCAAACTATGGTGGATACCTAGATGCCTTTTCAGACCTCGTGGTGCAAGAAGAGATTGATAAGCCTGTTAATCTATCCAGAGCTAACGAACTGACGAAGAAACATGGTGACAAAATCCGTGTTTACCCTGGTTCAGTGGAGATGCGTGATCGTGAGACTTATGCCTTGAAGTCCAGAACCGTTTGTGTTGTGGGCGTTGGTGGAGACATCGAAACAGCCAGAAGCGTGTCTTTGGAAGGCCTGGAAGCCATTGAAGGCGGAGCGCTTTGGCACAGAACAGACATTGCTTCTGAGGAACACGTTGTAATGAGCAAAAAGCACATGGCAGCCTTGAGGAGCGAGCCTTGAGAAAAATCTTCGTCTCCGACTGCGAGGGACCGATTTCAAAAAATGACAATGCATACGAACTCGCATCGCACTTCATTCCGAATGGGAATAGACTCTTCACAGTCATGAGCAGATATGACGATGTTCTTGCAGACGTTGTAAAGAGATCAGGATACGAGGCCGGCGACACTCTAAAGCTCATCTTGCCTTTCCTCAAGGCATACGCTGTTACCGACCAAAAGATGCTCGATTTCTCGTCTCGAAACCTTGTTCTAATTTCAGGCGCAAAAGACATGCTGCAACACGTAAAAAGCATAGCCGATGCCTTCATCGTCAGCACGAGTTATGAACACTATGTGAAAGCACTATGCAAGGTCACCGCTTTTCCATATGGGAACACTTACTGTACCAAAGTCAACCTTGACAAGTATGCCATAACAGAAAACGAAATGGCAAGGCTTCGAGAACTTGCGAAAGAAATCTCGAAAATGCCGATAATTGAGATTCCTTCAAAGGCAGAATCCGTAAAAGATCTTTTGAAACGAGATCAAGACGCAGTAGCAAGACTTG
>CAZCRE010000104.1:0-4095 GCA_964501075.1 uncultured Candidatus Bathyarchaeia archaeon | reverse complement strand
AAGAAGGTAGGCTTCTGTCTGCGTCAGGAACCTGCAGGTCCTTATCAGGTTGTCATGATTACGCTGATGATGGAGACGTCTCCCGAACTCCGTCTTCACATGACCGTTTTCTTCTAAGAATAGACGAGTTAAACTGGCTTAAAAGGACAGACAGAAGTAATCTATTGATGGGGAATGAACAACACTGGACCATTAAGATGTCAGAAGTGTGGAAAGCCTTTGGGTTACGTGACCGTGCTTGCAAAGGGTTAAAGTCCTATCCAACCAACCAACAACAACTCCAAATCACTTCTCCAATCACTGCCCATACCTATACCTACCACAACACATACGCACGCGTGCTACGCTGTAAACTTGGGCGCCATGTTGGAACGTTGCAAGTCCCGTAGCCCCACATATTTTCTATCCATCCGACTTGCGTTTCCCATTTTAACTATTCTAGTTAAAGAAAGAACACAAGAGTGTTCCACTGTATGTGAATGCTCATCAGTCTTCTTCCTCGAAGTCTTCTTCTTCGTCTTTATCTTCAGAATCTTCGTCTTCATCTATCATTCTTTTCCACTTCCTTGCTTTTCTAGTGCGTAGTGAGAACATGGTTGAAATCTTTAAAGATTATCATACGTCAGTTGTCGAGAATAGCATCAAAATCCTCTGACAATGATGTTTGCTGTGGTTGTTACAATCTCGGTCGGCGTAAAGTCCTTCCGTATCATGTTCTCCTGAACTTAACCCCTTTCAATTGAACATGAACGGTTTAGGTAGGGTCTTCTAGTCAACAAACCCTAACTCGATTCTTGTCGTGAAGCTAAAGTATTATTACGGTTCCTGACAAAGTGTAACCCTATTTTCGGATGGAATTCAATTCAGAAATCTGAGAAGAATTTAAAAGCAACATCTGCATGCATTGCGGGAAGCGAATGAGGGAAATGGTAGTTTCTCTTTCTTCCCTTCTCTCCTTTCTCCTAGTAAGTGAGGCTACCATTCTCCCTCATTACAAGATTCCTGTGACGGGTTCAGCGTTAAAGTTAACACCCATGCTTACGTTATGGTTGAAACATGACGGTTTTCAGGAAGAAGAAAGGGCGATGTCTCCCGCAACCCCCCTTTTTCTTTCATGGCCCTATGGTGAATGCCCAGCGTTTCTTGCGCTGCCAGGGTAGGCTGAGCCCCTCGAAAAAGGGTGGGGGGATAGGGGTAGGGTCCGTTTGGCTAGAATTACGCGAATAAGACGAGTCTTCAAGGCCCTAGACGAGACTCTTGCCCCTCTTCAAACGCGTATGGGCCAAGGCCATGAACGGAGAGACTGGTTTCTTGAGTGTTTAGGCTAGGCTTTTCAGTGCAAAAGTACTTGTCTCTCCATAGGCTGAATGAATAAAAAAAGAATTCTTTTTTTTCAACATGCAGCTCACGCATCAGAGGCCTAGAAAAATGTGGGTGGGGTGGAACAATAAAGGGTAATCAGGGGCTTATTGTTCTAGTTAGGAGGAGAATTTTTGAGCTTCGGCAGTTTGTCAAGCTTGACACTCAGCGACGTCATCACCCCAGATAAGAAGAGGGAGGAACCCGCCAAGATCAGGATCCGTTCACCTCAATCGTTGCTCTGCACGATCATTCTCGTCTCTTTTCAGGAATGGACACTTGGACCTTGCCGCCAGTTTCCTTGGAGAAAGCTTCACGTTGTCTTCTCTTTTTCTTCAGCTTGCAGACAACGCTTCTTCTCACCTGAAAAGATCCGGAAAAGTTTTATCATATCTTGTCACCATCTTTCCAAAGTATTCGTTGCCTTTGATTTTCTTAAGGGGGATATCTAAGCAGGCGACAGGGAGGCCTTCGAAGGAGCCATTTTAGAACACGATGTTGGCGCTTCAAATTGGCTTCGCCCTCCACGACCTGACAGTTTCGAACCAAAAAACGATCGAAGCAGACAAGCCGAATATTATGGCGTAGAAGCTGGGGAATACCATACCAAGAAAACATAAGGCAAGATAAGCGATCAACATTGTTGAAAAAAGCACAGAATAGAAAAGGTATCGTGGAACGATAAAGCGACCCATGCGCATGAAGAACTTTAGAATCCCGATTTTGACTTCTTCCTCAAGCACGTATTCACCAGTTCCTTTCTTCGTTACTAGGCCCAGATCCTGCAGCTTCTCAAGATGATGAACTGCAATGCTGGGACTTGAAAAGCCTAGAGCGCGTTGAACCTCGCGTATGCCTACCGTGTGAGTAGGCTGCTGAATGAGATACCAATAAACGAGAAGAGTCTTGCCCTTCAATTCGGACTCCAAAAACGCCATGTCAAATCCATGCTGGGCCTTAGACACAAATACCGCCGAATCATGTTAGTTTCTGACTGTTTAAAAAATGATCGCGTGTCAACACTTCGAAGGGTGCTGGCTTTTCAATGGGCTCCGTTAGTCTTATCTAACTGAACATCGACTCTATCTACTTCCGTTGGTTACGGTGCGACTGATGGCACCAATAATAGAAATAAAGGATCTCACAAAGAAATTCGGAAATGTCGCGGCAGTAGATCATCTGGACCTTGAAATCCAAGAAAAAGAGATACTGGGACTTCTCGGACCTAACGGTGCAGGCAAAACGACTGCCATTCTCATGCTTACAACCGTCATCAAGCCCACGGATGGTACCGCGGTGGTAGGCGGCTATGACATAAGGAAGAACCCTGAAAAAGTGCGCGGCCTTATAGGCGTAGCCTTTCAAGAACCCAAAATGCTGTGGGTAAGCACACCATGGGATATTGTGAACTGGCACGCCAAAGTCTGCGGATTATCAACTCAAGAACGGAAAAAACGAGTCAAAGAAGTCTTGGAATCAGTGGACATGTGGGATGCTCGCCACAAAACCGTCCACGCACTTTCAGGCGGAATGCGCAAAAGAGTTGAAATGGCAAAAGTCCTGGTCCAGAGACCCAAGATCGCCATTGTTGACGAGCCAACAGCCCAAATAGACATAGTTGGCAAACACAAGGTATGGAACATGCTTCTGGAACTACGCGACAGCGGCAGTACCATCATCCTCGCAACAAATGAGCTTTATGAAGCTGATCAGCTTTCTGACCGTGTCGCAATAATGCACAAAGGAAAGCTGCTCGTTTGCGACACACCGAAAAAACTGAAGGACAGCATTCTGGGCGGCGACATCATCGACGTGCAACTTGAGAAAGACGCTCCACCAAGAATCGCTGAAGAACTGAAAGGGTTCAAGCAAGTTGTAGAGATCACGCAGCTTAAACCCACTAGCTTGCGACTCTACTTGAATCAAGTGGAGGAAGTCATCCCGAAAATAATGAACTTGTTTCTCAAGAAGAACATACCTATAACTTCGATACGCATGAGCGAACCCAGCCTAGATGACGTGTTCGTCCACTACACCGGTCTGACTATTGAAGAAGCGCAGAAGAATGGAGTTGAACAATAAACGAACAAGCTTCTCCTAGTCATTGAAAGAGACATCCGCCTCTTCTTCCAGTACAAGTTCCTAATCATCATGCGAGCCATCTGGTTTGTCTCTCAGATAGCTCTCTTTGGGTTGATCGCATCAAGAATGATCGCGATTCCCGACTATTTCCGCTACTACGTGTCCGGGCTTTCTGTTATGACGCTCTACTCAGCAGCAATATTCATCGGTTTCGACATCTACGAAGAAGCAGAACACGGGGTTTTCGAATACCTACTCAGTTTGCCCGTCTCCAGGCGACAACTTGTGCTGGGAAGATCAATCGGCGGAGGACTCAGAAGCTTCATCTACGTCGGGCCTCTGATAGCCATATCATTGTATGTCATAGGCGCGATAAACCCACTCAGCTTTCTGGTCTCTCTCTTCGCACTCTTTCTTTTCTCTTTCGGCGTCTCGGGAATGAGCATAACACTTGCAGTGATGATAAAATCAAGTGACCGATTTGACATCTTCATGGGAGTACTGGACGCCCTAATCGTCAGGCTGAGCACCGCCATGTACCCCCTGGCAATAGTGCAAGCAGCCAACCCAGTATACGGAGGACTAGCAAGCTTCAATCCAATAACCTATGCCGCCGATCTATTCCGCTGGGGAACCGGAATAGAAAGCATAATA
>CAZCRE010000103.1:0-4102 GCA_964501075.1 uncultured Candidatus Bathyarchaeia archaeon | reverse complement strand
GCATGCACGTTTTCCTGTCTGTTTGCGCCCAAGCCTCAGCCGTCTTCATGCCTCTTTGCCTGAGACTTTCAATTGCCTTCTCCACAAGCCCAGTCGCTATCCCTTTTCCTCTGAACTCGGGCAAGACTGCAAGCGATTGAATGAACCCTTTTGGCTCTTCTCTTTGCTTATCCACGTACGCGTTTACCATCCCAGCTATTTCGCCGTTCCATTCAGCCATCAACACGCCGTCAGTGCTGAAGCTCATGAACTCCTCCATCTCACGCAATTCGTCAAGCGTCATGCTCCTAATGTCATCATAATCCCTGAAACCGGCATTATAGATCCTCACGTAGGCTTGTTCATCGAATCCCTTTTCGAAAGACCTTATTTTGAGCAACGCTTTTACCTCTAGAACTTCCATACCAACATGAGCCGTGAAAATTTAAGCATTATCAATCCAAAGTCAAACCACTAAGGAAGGTATTTAGCAAATAAATCATCTAATCAAAGATTAAGGCAAGAAAGGAATAGCATGAAATCCCTGGAAGCTTTGGGCGAACGGAGAATAATCGAAATAATAAGAAGCCGTCTCTCTCTGATGCCAAAAATGCCTGTACCTTTCGGCGACGATGTCTCTGCCTGCAATCTTGGAAACGGCAGACTGGCTATTCTGAAAACTGACATGCTAGTCGACAAAACCGACGTTCCACCAGGCATGAGTCTTTGGCAAGCAGCGCGAAAAGCAGTCATAATGAACATCAGCGACTTCGCGGCAAAAGGTGTCAAACCACTTGCATTACTTGTCTCCCTCGGACTGCCTGAAAACCTAAATGATAAAGACATAGGAGAGATCGGTGATGGACTGAACGCAGGAGCACAAGAATACGGCACTTACATAATTGGTGGAGACACTGGTGAAGCCTCGGACACAGTCATAAGCATCTCAGTGTTCGGGACCGCGAGAAAAGGCAAACTTATGCTGAGAAACGGAGCCAAACCCGGAAATGTAGTGGCTGTTACTGGCTCTTTTGGGAAGACCGCATCTGGCTTACGGATTCTATTGAATGATCTCAAAGTTCCGAAGAGGATCGGCAAAGTTCTCATCGAATCAGTTTTGCTTCCGAGTGCGCGGCTAAATGAAGGCTTGGCTCTAGCCCAGAGCAGAGCTGTCACGGCATCGATTGACTCAAGTGATGGCTTGTCTTGGAGCCTTTACGAGATTGGAAGAGCAAGCAACGTAGGCTTTCTCATCACGAGAGTTCCAATAGCCAAAGAAGTGGAAGAATTCGCCAAAGTGAACAAGCTGGACCCATTTGAATTAGCGCTTCACGGAGGAGAAGAGTACGAGCTTGTCTTAACAATAAAACCAAAGCTTCTGGAAAAAGCGAAAGAAACCGTTGAAAAAGTCGGTGGCAAACTCATTCCAATAGGCGAAGTCACCACGGGTGAAAAGATTCTCCTCCGGGCCAATGGCAAAGAGCACGCTGTTGAGCTGCGCGGCTACGAGCATTTCAAGCAAGGAAAAAACTGATCGCTCGCTCTAATCAGCCACATGTGGAAGGAAGGACAATCGATGTGGGGATGTTTAAGAATTAATCGTATGTGTTTACGTGGCAGGGCTTGTGATGGATGAAAGCGTTCAAGGTTTTTGACAGAAAACCTAAATTAGGAGCAATTTGCTTCACTCTTAATCTCGTCTCTCATTTTTGAATTCTTGGCGAGAACTATCTGTCTGCCGAACATTGTCTCTCTTTACTCCTTTGAGTATACTCGCTTGCATCCAGCACGTAGTTTATGATGGTTATGCAAGAAGCGGCCAAATACGGCTGCCTTCCCAAACTGATCTTCTGACCAAACCGCAACGCAAAATTCTCAACGGTTCTAGGCAAACCTATGTGGTCGCCTAACACGAAAACTGGATTCGGGTCAATGCAAGTTCGGCCGATGTCCACTCCACCTTCTTCGAGAACATATATTGGAGTTGTCTGCGCCTTCGTTTTCAGTAACGTTTCAAAACCTGTTCTGCTGGTCTCGATGCCTGGATGCGACTTTGACGATAGGAGGTTTTTGAGGATTTGATCCCAGGTCTGTTGATCGGTTCGGACATCGTGAAGTGTTTGGCCATTGATTTGCACGTGAATGGGCGGTTTAGGCGGGCCATTCAAGATGGCATGGAAAGCGACGTCTTTTCGAATCCCATGTGAGAGGAATAAGCTGGCAACGATACATTCGTATACTATGTCTAGGCGACCGGCATCATGCAGGTTCCTGAATCTTGCGTCTGTTCGGCCCAAACGGGAAAAGAGAATGAACTCTCGTGGCATAGCGCGTCCTCCAACAGATAGCTGCTACTTGTAGAACTGTGATAATAGTTTTGGCAAGGAATTCATTCTTCCGAATCGATATTGCGATGTCAAAAACGGCTTGATTATCCTTTCTACACTGAAAGAAATAGTGATACCGTGCTTGGCGGTTCGAGATTTCTACTTCTTCGAACCATAAACTCTGATGCTTGCAACCGATTTTGCGCTTTCCCTTATTTTCTTCATCGGCACCTTTCCATCTTTGACTATGGCTTTTGCGGTTGGATCGTTAGCCATGTATTCCACAGGGAAAAACTTTCTTTCGATTATCTTCACGTCATTGAAGCCTGCAGCCTTAATCATTCCAACGTACTTGTCTTCCATCACTGCGCCAGACAGGCAGCCAATGTAAGCTCTCACGCTTTTCTTAATGACTTCTGGGAGCTCCTTCAACAGCACGATGTCTGAAACCATCAGCCTCCCGCCAGGCTTTAGCACTCTGAAAGCTTCTTTGAAGACCCGCTGTTTGTCAGTTGAAAGGTTGATCACACAATTTGAGATTACCACATCAACGGCGTTGTCTGCCACAGGGAGATTCTCGATCTCTCCAAGCCTAAACTCCACGTTCTCGCGCTTGCTTTTTCTGGCATTCTGTCTCGCTTTATCAATCATTTCAGGCGTCATGTCCACGCCGATGACTCGTCCTTTTTGTCCAACCTTGCTTGCTGCAAGAAAACAGTCTAATCCAGCGCCCGAACCAAGATCCAGAACAGCTTCTCCTTCCTTCAAGGAAGCAAACGCTACAGGGTTTCCGCATCCAAGGCCAAGATCGGCTCCTTCGGGAACAGACGCCAATTCCTCCTCGCTATAGCCAATGTTCTTGCTAATGTCCTCTTCGCATGTTGAAGCCGCTGAACCGCAACAGCAATCCTTGCCTTCTGCTATCTTGGCATATCCTTCCCTGACTCTCTTTCTTATGTGGTCTTCTTTCACATCAACACCTCAGTTACTTGAGGGCTTCCTTGAGCATCGGTCCGAGAAACCCTTTCACCGTGCTTCCAAGTTTGTCTGCCTTAACCATGATTATGCAACATATCTCGCCGTCTCGCTCGCACCCTATCAACGCCAGCTTGTCACCATTTCTTACCTTCGCTCTTTCTCTCACATCCTTTGGAAGCACTATCTGTCCCTTCGAATTCATCGTAACCACAGCGTCAACCTTGCAATCTTCCATGTCTTTCAACGCCCTCATCTCTGAACAAAATGGCAATCAGAATATTTAAACTTATCTAAATATTACTAAATTTCAGAAAATTCCACCAATAGACAGTTGACTGCTCAAGCTGCAACGACTCAAGCATCATTTCAACAGAGTGTTCTTGAAAGAGAATCAAATCGGTGGGATGTGTGTGGAGCCTCGGGCGGGAATTGAACCCGCGACCTGCAGCTTACAAGGCTGCTGCTCTACCGACTGAGCTATCGAGGCATTGCTCTTTTCTTTCCTATTTTGATTGACGGGGCTTGATTTAAGGTTATTTGGTTTCAAGGTATTTTGTGTACAGTGCTGTTTTTCGTTGTGTACAGTTTCTTCTTTCTGTAGGATTCTTTCATACTCCTTTGGTAGCCCTTCGTAAGAACCCAAATAGCACCACTCTATTTTATCGCTTTCCTTCATGTAGTGCTGAACATAATAGTATTCATATGTTGTTCCATGACTCTTCGTTTTCTTGATTGTCAAGTTACCTATTCTACCACACTTGATGCATTCGACTCTAGGCAAGTTCTTCTTTCCTCCATTTGTTGTGTATAGCAATCTA
>CAZCRE010000102.1:0-4227 GCA_964501075.1 uncultured Candidatus Bathyarchaeia archaeon | reverse complement strand
TCTTTCAGAGTGGCGATTCTGCTTATGGATTCAGCTTCGCCCTTCTCTTGAACAGGATCATTATCGATTCCCATGGAAGCGTAGTGGAAGTACGTACCTTGGCCTTTGCCGAAAACTTCTATCAGTTTCTGCACATCTCGTTTGGCCAAATCCCCAATAGTGTTGATTCCAAGCGCTTGCATCTTCTCTTTGGTCTTGACTCCTACACCTATTAGCTTCTCAATTGGCAAAGAAGATAGAAAACTGTTAACTTCGTCTGGCACGATTACTGTTAGGCCGTCTGGCTTTTGGTAGTCTGCAGCGATCTTGGCTACGAGCTTGTTTGGGCCTATGCCAATTGAGCAAGTGAGTTTCTTTTGGGCTTTAATTTCTTCTTTTATTTCAGTGCCTAGTGTCTTTGCCTTGTCAAAGCTTTCATTAACCTTTTGGCTCACATCGAGGAAGGCTTCGTCTACGCCAGCTTGTTCGAAATGGTCAGCATAGCCTCTGAGAATGTTCATTATTTCGTCCGAGATTTTTTCGTAGAATGAATAATCAACTGGCAGAAACACGGCCTCCACGTTCTCAAGTTTCTTCTTTGCGAAGGCAATGGGTATTCCTGACTTTACCCCGTATTTTCTTGCCACGTAGTTTGCGGTGCTTACTGCTCCACTGTCCTCACTGCGCCCAGAGTAAACGCATACGACAACGGGTTTGTCTCTCAGGGAGGGGTTTCGTAGTTCTTCGCATTGCGCAAAGAAGTAGTCGAAGTCCACTAGCATTATTATTCTGGCACGCATGAATCCAATCGTCCCAGTAATCACTACTTGATGCTATTTCTAAGAGAGCGTGAGCGTGATAAGCCTTAGCAGTTCAAGCAGCTAGCACACAAGATATAATCAACCTCCAACAAGGAATCGTGGAAGTCTGATCCGATGAACCAGTGGCGATTGTTGAAACTTGAAGCGCATGATCCGTACATGAATATGGCGATTGACGAAGCCATACTGACTGCTAAAACAGCAAATCAAGTGCAGAACACCATAAGATTCTACCGCTGGAACCCTTCCGCGGTCTCGATCGGGAAATTCCAGAAACTCGAAAACGAAGTATGGCTTGAAAACTGCAGAAAACAAGGCGTAGGCTTCGTGAGGCGCATAACGGGTGGAGGAGCAGTCTACCATGATGCTGGGGATGAAGTCACTTACAGTGTGGTCGCAAGCAAAGAAGATCTGGAGGCTTCTGACATAACTGAAGTTTATGCAAAAACATATTCGGGACTAGCCGAAGCCTTGCGTATCTTGGGTATACGTGCGGATTTCAATGAGGGTAACGCGAAGGTCTGTCCGAACTTGACTGTGAATGGTAGGAAAATCTCTGGCAGTTCCCAGTCTCACAAACATGGCATGGTTCTACAGCATGGCACACTCCTTATCAATGTAGACCTTGAGAAGATGTTCACTTTTCTGCGTGTTCCGTGGGCTAAGACATGCATGGAGATCGTAGGCGTTGCCAAACAGAGAATAACCTCGATAAAAACGGAACTCGGCAAAGACGTTGCGATTGAACAGGTGAACAAGGCACTGGTTGAAGGTTTTCAGAATGCTTTGGGAATAGAGCTTGTCGAGGATAGTCTGTCAGTTTATGAGCTTGATATTGCTCGAAAATTGGCTAAGGAAAAGTACGCTTCTGAGAAATGGAATTTTCGTGCCACGTATTCTTCAGCTTAACGCTTCTGGATCCGCCATCTCAGACCCTGAGGAGTATCCTCTATAATTACGCCTATTGCTTTGAGTTGAATTCTGAGCTGATCAGCGGTTTTCCAGTCCCTAGCTTTTCTGGCTTCTTCTCTTCTTTGAATGAGTTTTTTGGCTTCTTCTGGGAGCTTCTCTTCTTTGTTTAGGTCACCGAGGACGGCGAGAACTGTGTCAAATTCGGACACCAACTCGTACACTTGTTGCGCTTCTTCGTTGCTTAGCAAGTTTCCGTCGACAAGATTGTTCACTTCCCTGACAAACTCGAACAACGCGGCTAGGGCGACACCTACGTTCAAGTCGTCATCCATTGCAAAGCCGAATTCTTTTTGGCCGCGTGTTATCAATTGATTGATCTCTTTTTCGCAGCCTTTTCCATTTGCATCTTTGAGTCTGTACATGAAATTCGTCAAGCGGTCAATGGCGTTTTTGGCTGCTTCCAGTCCGTCGAATGTGAAGTTGAACTGTTGCCTGTAGTGAGTTGACATAAGTAAATAACGCACTGCCAACGGGTTATGCCCCAGTTTTCCGACGAGGTCTCTTACGGTGTAGTAGTTTCCGAAGCGTTTGCCCATGCGTTTTCCTTCGACGAGCAGGTGCTCGTTGTGTAGCCAGTAGTTCACGAATTTCTTGCCTGTTGCTGCTTCGCTCTGTGCTATTTCGTTTTCGTGGTGCGGGAACATGTTGTCAACTCCGCCTGTGTGGATGTCCAGAGTTTCACCCAAGTATTTCATTGACATTGCAGAGCATTCGATGTGCCAGCCTGGTCTCCCTTTGCCTATGTCTGTTTCCCAGAAGACGTCACCGTCTTCCTCTGTCCAAGCTTTCCACAAGGCGAAGTCTCTGGCTTCAGCTTTTTCGTACTCGTCTACTTTGACTCTGGCTCCGGCTTTGAGTTTCTCAACTTTGAATTTGGAGAGCTTTCCGTAGTCTTTGAACTTGGAAATATCGTAGTATATTGAGCCGTCCTCGCCCTTGTAGGCATAGCCTTTCTCCATTAGTTTCTTGATCAAGGCAACCATTTCTGGCACGTGTTCCGTGGCTCTAGGATAATGTTCTGCTTTTTCGATGTTCAGCGTCTGTAGGTCTTCAAAAAAGGCTTCAACATATTGTCGTGTGTGCTCGCTCAAGGGGACGTTCGCTTTTTTTGAGGCGGCGATCGTTCTGTCATCAACATCCGTCAGGTTCATGACTTGCGTGACTCTGAAACCGCGGTATTTGAGCCATCTGCGTAGCACGTCTTCAAAGATGAAAGCCCTGAAATTCCCGATGTGGGCGAAGTCATAAACAGTGGGACCGCAGGTGTACATCTTCACTTTGCCCTTCTCTAAAGGCGCAAAGCGTTCTTTTCTGCGGGTAAGAGTGTTGAAAAAGTGTATGTTTTCAGTTGAATCCTTCATGATTTTTCTTGAACAAGAATGGCGCAGAATATATTTAAACGTTTAACGTTGGCTGCTAGTCGTATCTTTTGAGTGTGATCATTTTTCTGTAGCTTTTGAGGTCAGCGGCGACTCGTTTCAGGAGTTTCAGTTCTTCCATTGTTCTTTCGAATCTTGCAAACTCTTCGCGGAGTTTCTGTGCGAGCACGTTGTTCTCGCTCATTGTTTTCATCTTCGTGGCGTTTTTGGTGGAAGGCTTTCATCGTTTGTTGGCGAACCGCTTGGCCGTTTCCGTCATCGAGGAGAAAGGAGAAGGCTTCGAAAACGGAAGAAAAACATACGTGGCTTTTGCAGTTCGGCCTTCAACCTTAGCCCTCCACACTACGTCGTAAGACTTAAGATACACTTGTCGTATAAAAACGTTGCGAACCAGTAAAAATAAGCAGGCATAACTAGCTTATGGCCAGAATGCCTTCAAGAATCCTCTTTTCTTCGATGTCCAGTTGTCGAGAGAGCCAAGCCTTCAGGAATGACGTGAACTTGGGAAGCTCACCACTGTAAGTTATTATTTGATTATTCTTCAGGGCATCAACTTGGAAGGCTTTCTCGGCTTCCCTGTACAGGAAGGACACAGTTTGAGCCTGACAGGCTATGTTCTGGAAATCTTCCCATTGCTTGCAGCGCAGAATTACTGGTGGGCCGCGGATTTCTTTCGTTTGCAGCGGTTCGGCGGAGCATGGTTTTGATTCAATTGCGGGCACTCTTCCGGTCTCGTGCGGTGCTGACAGGTATGTGATCAGGTTTGCTATTTCGTTCTGCAGCGTGGTCAGCCTTTCTTCGACCTTTTCGACTTTTGTGCTTAGTTCTCCAGTGTCGCCCATCTTCTCGGTTATCGTGCCCAGTTCGTTTATCAGTCTGTCTAGGTCTTTTTCGTGTTCTTTCAGAACGTTGACTATGAAGTCTATTGCTTCCAATGCTTCATCTTTGGATGGAGTTCTTTTGGACATGTAGCTCGACCTTTGCCTATGTCTACTGAATAGGGTTCTGTATAAATAAACGTAGCGAATCCTCAAGACTTATCCAAACGAAGACATAACTATACTTATTTTGAATTA
>CAZCRE010000101.1:0-4259 GCA_964501075.1 uncultured Candidatus Bathyarchaeia archaeon | reverse complement strand
GGCAAGGCCGCCGTAATCGATGGAAAAAACGCTGTTCAAACGCAGACCTACGGGGCTGAAGCAAGGGGAAGCGCCGCAAAGAGCGAAGTAATAATATCAGATGACAAAATCGGCTTCCCGCTAGTCAGAAAGTGTGACATACTAATCGCCATGAACCAAGAAGCAGTCGACAAAAACATCATGGATCTCAAAGAAAACGGTACAATACTAGTGGACAGCAGCAACGTAACAAACGTACCAGAGACCAAAGCCACTATAATCAAGATTCCAGCCACACAAATAGCCGAAACATCCTGCGGCGAAAAACTCTATGCAAACATAGTTATACTTGGCGCTTTGACGAGAGACACAAAAATCGTCAGCGGAAAATCCATGGAGAAGGCGATAGAGAACTCGGTTCCTAAGAAGGCTACTGCTACTAACCTCTTGGCATTCAAAAAAGGATTAGAGGATTAAGCCTCACTCATCTCATGCGCGTAAACTCTTGTATCTGGATCATCAGCAGATACTTTGAACCCTTAGCTGTTATCACATAGGTCTCTTTTTGCGTAACCGAAATGTAGCCACAGTTGATCATGAAGCCAAGGTATTTTCTTGTCTGAAAATAGTTCAGGTTTGCGCTCTGCATTATCTGAGTTTTCTTTCGTCCCTCTTGCGAACTCCTACACGTTGTCAGTATGTCGCAGATTATTCCGCCTCGATCCCTGTACTTGAAGGAACGAATTATCTGAGGAAGCCCAAACAACACGAAATATGACATACTAGCCACCCCCTCAAGAATACTATGTACGAAGATGAATATTTGTTTTTCTATCAAACATCTACGACCTAACAACAGTCGCGCATCATATCTCTTAGACCTTAACAGTAACGAGTGCAAAACCGTTATTTCCATCCCCCAAAAGAACAAATCCACCGTAAACCCCACTTAGGAGAGACAGAGTTGCCAAGAAAATTCACATACGCGAAGGCTGGCGTCAACAGGGAAATGCGAACAGAGTCCAAAAAGGCACTGCAGCGCCTGAAGGAAACCTACAAGTACAGTCCTTATGGCGAAGTGATCAGACTTCCATATGGAAACGTCTTCCCAATGGGAAAAGGACGCTACCTAGACCTGCAAATCGAAGGTGTAGGCACAAAAGTGCTTGTCGCGCAACTCGCCAATAAGTACGACACTATTGGCATCGACGGCGTTGCCATGGTCGTCAACGACGTTATACGTTCTGGAGCGAGACCGTTGGCGATAGCCGACAACATTCACGCACAAGTCTCTGATCCTGATCTGGTCAAAGAATGGATGGTAGGTCTGGTTAAAGGAGCCGCTGAAGCTGGATGTGTTGTTCCTAATGGTGAGATAGGAGACGTTCCTGAACTCATAAAAGGCTTGGTGGAAGGCAAGGGTTTCGACATGGTTGTGGCATCCATAGGAGAAGTGACCAGCGAAAGACTGATCACGGGAAAAAACGTGAAGAAAGGCGACTCCATCGTAGGCTTGCAGAGTTCAGGGCTACACAGCAATGGCATATCACTTGCAAGGAAAATCCTGCTAAAACAGTGGGGCGGAAAATATGAGCCACATGATACGCCAGAGAAGCTGGAAAGCGAGATAGTCTATGAAGTCTTGGAACCAACCAGAATATACGTGAAACCCCTACTCAGGTTACTTGAAGAAGTTGAAGTGAAGGCCGCAGTGCACATAACAGGCGAAGGGTACGCCAAGTTTGATCGGCTGAAAAAGTTCTCAAAGGGAATAGGCTTCGAGTTCCACAATTTCAAACCACACCCCGTCTTCGAACTCGTTCAGGAGACAGCCTCAGATCTCGGCGGCACAATAACTGACGAAGAAATGTTCAGAACATTCAACATGGGATGGGGATTCGCAGTGATAGTCGACAGAGCAGAAAAGGACAAAACAATTAGCCTATTGGAAAGGGCTGGAGTCCACGCTGAACAGATAGGACAGGTGACAAGTTCGGCTGGAATCAAGATCCTGTACAAGAAAACGAAAATCGTGCTGAAATAGACCCTTTGCTTTCTTGCTGACGAAAGTGCTTAAATTCCTTGAAATTAAACTGAACCCATGAAATACCGCTTAAGAATAGAAGTAGGACTCAAGCCTGGGCACAGCGACCCTGAAGGTGAGACTACAGGGCAACTGCTGAGAGAGCTTGCTTACAAGGTAGAAACCGTAAACGTGAGCAAGGTCTACAACATCATTCTTGAAGCGGCTTCACGAAAACAAGCTGAAACTAAAGCTGACGAAATGTGCAAGAGGCTCCTTGCTAATCCTACAAAAGACAATTATTCAGTTGCGATTGAGGAAGAAAAATGAATGAACTCCTCTACATTCGCAGGAAAACTCCTTTTCCGCTGTTTGAAGTAAACATGCTTGATGCTTCAGACAGGCAACTTGAGGAGATAAGCCAAGAACTCGCATTAGGTTTAAACCTGCAAGAAATGAAAGCAATCAAAGCCTTTTTCAAAACAAGAAGACGAAACCCCACGGACGTAGAACTCCAAACGATAGGGCAAACATGGTCAGAACACTGCTACCACAAAACCTTCAAAGGAAAAATAAAGTTCAACGGAAAAGAAATCGACAGCCTCTTCAAAACATACATTGCCAAAGCCACAGACGAAGTCAAGCAGCCATGGTGTTTCTCAGTCTTCGAAGACAACGCGGGAATAGTTGAATTTGACAAGGGCTACGGAATAGCGGTCAAGGTTGAAACCCACAACCATCCGTCTGCAGTTGAGCCCTTTGGCGGCGCAGCCACTGGCGTAGGCGGAGTAATACGAGACATCCTCGGCGTCTGGGCTGACCCAATCGCCTGCACCGACGTCTTAGGCTTCGGCCCATTGGGCTATGATTACAAGAAACTTCCATCAGGAATTAAGCATCCAAAGTACGTCTACATGGGCGTTGTAGCCGGCATCGGAACCTATGGAAACAACATGGGAATCCCAACCGTCAACGGCGCAATATACTTCGACGAAAGCTACGTCGGAAACGTCGTCGTCTACTGCGGATGCATAGGCCTGCTTCCACTGAAAAAGTTCAGGAAAACCGCCAAACCAAACGACATAATCATCTTAGCAGGCGGAAAAACAGGTCGAGACGGCATCCACGGCGTGACATTCGCCTCGGCTGAGCTGACAGAGAAATCTGAGGAAGTCTCCAGACCCGCCGTCCAAATCGCAAACCCCATCGAAGAAGAAAAACTGAAGAGAGCCATAATCGAAATCCGAGACCGAGAGCTTGCTTCTTCAATAACAGACTTAGGCGGCGGTGGATTATCATCAGCCGTCGGAGAAACAGCGAGAAGGTTCGACTGCGGCGCAACCATACAGCTTGAAAAGGTCCCGCTAAAATATCATGGCTTGGCACCGTGGGAAATCTATGTTTCCGAATCACAG
The DNA here is from genome assembly GCA_964501075.1 of uncultured Candidatus Bathyarchaeia archaeon. GTDB lineage: Archaea > Thermoproteota > Bathyarchaeia > Bathyarchaeales > Bathycorpusculaceae > CAZCRE01. Next base: position 842 of record CAZCRE010000101.1, on the reverse strand, counting down.
GAAAGAATGCTTTTGACGGTACCAGCTGAAAAACTTGAACAGGTCACGAAGATTTTTGAAAAGGAGGATGTTGGAGCCACCGCAATCGGCAAAATGACAGCAGGCAAAGTTCTCCGAATCCATTACCAAGGCGAGGCAGTCACTGAAGTAGATATCGCATTCCTTTTTGCCCCGCCAAAAAGCACGAAGATAGCAGAGTACAAACCACCAAATCTCACCGAGCCATCATTTCCAGAACCAAGGAACCTGACCGAGACACTCTTTCAACTCCTGTCTTCACCAAACATCGCAAGCAAGGAAAGCGTAGTACGCACCTATGACCATGAAGTAAAGGGTAACACTGTACTGAAGCCTCTACAAGGCGAATCTGGCGGCCCCAATGATGCCGCCATATTAAAGCCGATAGACGATTCCTGGAAGGGCATAGTGATCTCCTGCGGAATGAACCCAAACTACGGAAAGGTTGACACGTACTGGATGGCTGCATCTGCAATTGACGAAGCCCTAAGGAACAACGTGTCAGTCGGAGGCAGAAGAATAGCTCTACTGGACAACTTCACATGGGGGAACCCGGAAAAACCAGAAAGACTGGGCAGTCTAGTCCAAGCTTGCAAAGCATGCTACGACGCGGCTGTAGCGTTTGAAACACCGTTCATCTCTGGAAAAGACAGCCTCTACAACGAGTCCCCACTTGGCCCCGTAACACCTACTCTACTAATAACAGCCTTAGGCATCATTCCTGACATACGCTCAGCCATTTCCATGGAAACCAAAGCACCAAACGACTCGATCTACATCGCGGGCCAGACATACCGCGAGTTAGGAGGCTCAGAATACTACAA
>CAZCRE010000100.1:1840-4309 GCA_964501075.1 uncultured Candidatus Bathyarchaeia archaeon | reverse complement strand
CAATCTCACATTTGCGGCATCCGCTGCATTTCGAAAGGTCTCTCGCTATCCAAATGGGCTCCTTCTTTGCTGTCAAACCAACCAGCCTTCCTCAAAAGTCTTGAGAAAATGTGTGGGAACTTGCCCTAATTTAAACGTGATGTTTTCCCCAGTACTAGAAGGTCTGGTGTGAACGTACGTCGGCAGTTTCTGTAGTATCCTCTTGTCTTTGATTCAAGGTGAAAATCAAACCCCTCTTCAAGAAAGGTTTAAGACCACGTAGTTCAATCCCCAACGATATTAAGGTTTGAGGTATTGGCTTGAACAGCAATGTTGCTATCGAAGTGGAAGCACTTACCAAGCGTTACGGCGACTTGACCGCAGTCAACGGTGTTTCTTTCACAGTTGATAGGGGCGAGATTTTCGCCTTTCTAGGACCCAACGGCGCAGGCAAAACCACGACTGTGGAGATGCTTGAGTGTTTGCGGAAACCCACAAGCGGGAAGGCATATGTGCTCGGATACGACATCTCAAAAGACCAAGCCAACATAAAGAAAAGAACAGGTGTTTTGCCGCAGGATTTTTACACTTACGAAAGGCTGACGGTCAAGGAGACCATCGAGTATTTTGCGGGCATGTTCAACAAGCATCCCGATGTCGACGGATTGATCAAGCTCGTCGATTTAGAGGACAAGAAGAACGTTCAGTTCAAGCATTTGTCAGGCGGGCTGAAGCAGCGACTGGGAATAGCCGTAGCTCTAGTGAATGATCCTGAGCTCATTTTCTTAGACGAGCCAACAGCCGGGCTGGACCCGAAAGCGCGCCATGTGGTCTGGCACTTGATCGACGAGTTCCACAAGCAAGGGAAAACTGTGTTCCTGACAACTCATTACATGGAAGAAGCAGAGGCGCTCGCTGATCGCGTAGGCATAATCTACAATGGCAACATCGTTGCGTTAAACACGACGGACAAACTCATCTCCGAATACGGCAAGAGGAACCTGCTAGTCCTCAAGAAAGCAAGTTCTAAAGCGGTCACAGCAGTAGAGAAACTTGGGATAAAGGCAAGCTTTGACGACGCAACCGGCGACGTGACTATTCACCTCAATCATGCCTTGGGCGTTTCAGAAATCCTGCGCGAACTAACCAAAACCAGAATATCTTTCGACGAACTGCAGCTGAAACGTTCAAGCCTTGAAGACGTGTTCCTCAACCTGACGGGTGAGACGCTGGAAGAAGAGGAACACGTATGAGCCACGTTGTCATCGATCTGAAGGCAGCTCTCAGGACTTTCTTGCGCAACAAGAGCACGATTTTCTGGACAATCGCGTTTCCAACCGTTTTGATGCTCTTGTTCGGAGCCATTTTCAGCCAATCCTCCACGAAATACGACCTATACCTGCAAAACCAAGACCAAACTAATGGAGAGTCAACCTACTGGTCTGGCGCACTCATAACTGCACTTAACTCCACGAACGCTTTCAACCTTCAACAGCTCGATGCATCCATCAATGCCACAGACTACGCGATTGCCAATAGGCTAGCTAGTCTCCTAATAATTCCCTCCGGATTCAACGTCACTGCCAACGTTGCCATTTTCACCCACGGTACTACGAAAGCTAATGTAACATTCGTCTTCGACCAGTCCACGTCTTCTGCGCCTATCGTCCGCAGCATAGTAGCGAGCCTAGTTGACAGGCTTAACTTCGAACTCTCAAGAGGCGTCGAATACATGAACGTTCAAGATATAACCATCGCACCGAAACGCTTCACTTTCATAGACTTCTTCATGCCAGGAGTCATTGGAATGACGGCTATGACCACGAGCATTTTCACCGCCGTTTCAACAAGCGCCAGGTTCAAAGAGAACGGTGTCTTCCACAAATTGGCCACTACTCCACTGAAACGCTATGAGTGGATACTTTCCAGAACAGTCTACAACGTCATAATATCCTACCTAGGCATGGCCGTGATGGTAATCATCGGAATGACAGTTTTCAACATGAAGATAACTTTAGACGCCATTTCTTTGCTCATGGTCGCAATGGCTTCGCTGATGTTCACCGGGCTTGGGATGATCATCGCAAGATTCGTGAAGGACCCTGATGGCGCGGACGCCGCTGCCAACGCCATAACTTTTCCGATGATGTTTCTCTCAGGCACATTCTTCCCCTTAAGCCAAATGCCCCAATTCCTTCAGGCAATCGCAGCGGTGCTTCCACTCACATATGTAAATGAGGGACTCAGAGCCGCAATGATCTTCGGGCAATCGCAACAAGCAATTTTCAACACGGTGCTAATCACTGCCTTAGGCCTTGCCTCAATCGCCGTAGGCTCGGCAATAACCAAATGGGAAGAAGAATAAGAGCGTGCTAGTTGGTGAGGTTTGGCCCGATCTTGCTATCTATTTCGAACCTCATTCAGCATGGTTCTGGGAAGCGCTCTAACTTCCTTATCTATCGCCGCCAGTACTGCTATGTAGATGAGGCC
>CAZCRE010000100.1:0-1740 GCA_964501075.1 uncultured Candidatus Bathyarchaeia archaeon | reverse complement strand
TCCAAGGAAAGCTGATTTTGACCATCTTTTGAACGATTGCAAGCAGGACAATGAACATCGCCAAGCGAGCTGACGCGTTGATAATGCCCACGTAAAGGGCCGCTTGAAAAGGCAAGTTTTGAGCATACGTTGTTAACACGTAGAACGCTGTGGGAATAGTTATTGCGGAATGGACGTAGGGCAAGGAAAACGCTAGGAGTAGCCGGCTCTTAGCCAGTTGCCTGAACGATATTGTCGAGTTTTCATCAAGCGTCTCCATTCCATACAGCACAGCGCTGAAAACCCCTGACATCACCATGACGAAAGCATCAATCGCTAACACTGTCAGCACGGGACCAGCTCCAGCATACTCTGGCTTCAAAATCGTAATGTATGAGTCTGACAAGGCTATGGCGCCCGCTGTCATCGGTATGGCAAACATGAGAACCATCTTCAAAGAGGTCGCTATGTCTTCATGCTGTTTTTCTGCTAAAAGCTTGGGATACATCGCAAAAGCCAAGAATGAGGCATAGGTTATTACATTAACGACCTGAAATGCAGCGCCATATGTGCCCCGAGCATCTTTATTGGTAAACAACATTATGAACACGAAATTCGCTATCTGATTGCCTACAAGATTATACGCGTTTGCGGTCGATCCCTTAAGCCACTCCCTTACGTATTCCCACCTTATTCTCAGTCTCAACTCTTCTGCAAGAAGCTTAACGTAGTAAATTGTCTGGAGGAAAAAGCCAGCCATCGTAGCGACAATAGCACCCAACAATGGCTGCCCTAACCACACTATCAACGCATAACCCAGAGCAACCTTACACGCCTGCTGAATCAGCAATCCATAACCTATTGTTCTTGGTATTCTCGCTTGAAGACATGCTTCAAACACGCCGATCGAGTGAGTCTCGATTATCTGAACTGCCATGAGATAGTAGAGGAAAACGTATTTTCCGTTAACACCCAGAACCGAAGTGATCAGCGGAACCAACGGAACATAGACCGACGCTGCTATTATTGAAACTATCAGGTTTGAAACAACACCTGTTTTCACGGCTCCCTCTTTTCCTCTTGCCACAAACCGCATAGTCCAGAAGGGAAGCACGCTAGCCATCAGGGTGAAATACGCGGCTATGTCGTTGATGTTGAACCATATGTCATACTCTGGCAACGACGTTGCACGGGCTACCATGAATTGAAAGACCAAGCCAGTTGCTACACTGAGCAGTTTAGCGGCGAAAATAGTGAAGCCTGAATACTGCAGTCTGAGGTCTTTTTCTGGCAAGCAAGCACCTTTGCGTTCGGTTCAAGCATAGTAGCTATGGCATATATTTCTGTATTGTTAAAGTGAAAATCTTGAAGGGTCAATCAACGATGATTACTCATGCAAGACATGTATTCATGACATAGGCATCGAACGTGTTTTGATCCTCATCCTAGTCCTGCTTACCCAATTGTAGACCGGAAAGAGTGGACGTTTCAACCACAAGGGAAGAGCGTCTTTCATTTCGCGGTGCAATCCCAGTCTCGCGGCTAATCTTCCCTTTCCAGTCAGGACTATGAAATACCTCGTTAACAGAAACCGGACGCACCCGTTGTTTTGTTTGAAGTCATCCAGCGTGGGATGGTTTCCCATTCTGCCATACATCAACCACCTGATCTTTCTGGTAGCACAGACTTCAACCGCCTTGGCCACTAAGGCATTGTTCAATGCCTTGTCCCAGTGCTTCTGCATAGACAAAATCTGAGACA
>CAZCRE010000099.1:0-4314 GCA_964501075.1 uncultured Candidatus Bathyarchaeia archaeon | reverse complement strand
GCTCAGTCAACGGAAAGAACACGTTCTGATGAAAAACCGCTTGGTTTAAAAACCATTGGAGTCACATTGCTATGGAATAAGAAGCAAACGTGAACTCTGTGATCGATTTGTATCTTAAACACCATCATATGCAGCTTCCAAGAGAAGTGATCGTGGGAAACGGAGCTCTAGAACGTGTTCCTGAGATCTCTAGAAAACTGGGGTTCAGAAAATCGGCTCTAATAATCGCGGGCAAGAAGACTTATGACATCGCTGGAAAGACTGTGAAGGAACTTCTAGAAGATGACAAAATGGAGGTCAACACTCTCCTCGTCGAGACAGCAACGATCATGGACGTTGAGGCTGCGGAGGAGAAAATCAGGACTCTGAAGCCGCAAGTCGTTTTCGGCGTCGGTGGCGGAACGAAAATTGACATCGCAAAATGCAGTTCAGCTCATCAGGAAACTCCATTCGTCAGCATTCCAACAACAGCGTCGCATGACGGCATCGCCAGCCCACTATCTTCTATCAAGGGACTAGACAAGCCCTTCTCAGTCATGTCTCAAGCACCGATCGCCATTATAGCTGATACGAACATAATCATGCAGGCGCCTTGGCGCTTCATCATCAGTGGATGCGGCGACGTAATAGCAAAGCTTACCGCCGTAAGGGATTGGAAACTTGCACATGTAGAAAAAAACGAGTACTATGGAACGTATGCTGCGAGCTTAGCGTTGATGAGCGCCAAACTCATAATGGAAAGTGCTGATCTGATTAAGCAAGAGACCGAAGAAGGAGTTCGCGTGCTGCTGGAAGCTCTGATAAGTTGTGGGGTTTCCATGAGCATAGCTGGAAGCAGTCGCCCCTGTAGCGGTTCCGAGCACGTGTTCAGTCACGCGCTTGAATTGATCAGACCCAACCATTCTATGCATGGCGAACGATGTGGAGTTGGCACGATAATGATGGCTAATCTGCACAAGACACGGTGGAATGATGTAAGAGCGACTCTGGAGAAGCTTGGAGCGCCTACAACAGCTTCCGATTTGGGTGCTGCAGAGGAGGACGTGGTGAAGGCTTTAGAAATGGCAGCAACCATAAGACCCGAACGATACACTATATTGAACAAAATGGACTTGGGCGCGCAGGATCGTGAAAAACTGGTAAAGGCAACTGGGGTAGTTTGAGTCAAGCTTGAGTCTCGGATTTGTTTTGTTCTTCAGCATCTGTTTTCTCGGCTTTTCTTGTTTCAGCTTTCTTAGGTTCAGCTTTGAACGTTTCTGTAAACTTCACTGAGGAAATTTCGGGGAAAAACCGCTGAATGTCTAATGCTATACCCCTCTTCGCCAGTTGCACGCCTTCCAAGTAGAAGGCGTCTTCGGGCATTTCTATATTGACGACTTTCGTCTCTATGCTGAATGTGAATTTGTCTCCTTCTATGGCAGGTGTTCTTCTGTGGATGAGGGCAGCGATTCTCTCTTCGTCAGCTGCAAGCTTCTTTTCTATCGTGACGTCATAGACAAGGGTTTTTCCAGCCAAAGGAGGGTTGAAGTCCAGTAGGACACGCCCTGCGCCTATCGCCCGCACAGTAGCATTTTTGCCACCGTATTCGAGACGCATTCCGATGGTTGGAACTATGTCTTTTACGAGTAACTGCTTCAATGGAACGCGTTTCACCTTTTCTGGGTCTCTCGGACCGAAAGCTTTGTCTGGGAGTATCTCAACCGAAGAGGCTTTGCCTGTCTCCATCGTTGTTAGGCTCTCGTCTAGGGCCTTAAGAACCCACCCTTCGCCCACGACGACCAGCTTAGGTTCGTAGATATCACCCTCTTTGTATAGTCGTTCCTTTTTGGCGACGTCTTCAATGGTTGTGTCGAACACTTCGCCTGTTTCCTTCACCTTGGCCGTGTAGTTTATTACTGCGAAGTCTCCCTTCTGCAAATCCATTAGCATCATCTTTTGAAGTACTGCCAAACTAAGTTTTGAGCTTTAATAAAAGCTTTCGCTCCTTGGGTCTTTCAGTTCAGAGTTTGTTTCTCTTTGACAAAAAGTAACATCAGCAGTGCCAAGAAGGTCAGGCAGAGCGAGAGATACAATGAAGTAACGAATGATTTGGTCTGATCCCAAAGCAGTCCCGTGATCAAGGAGGATGGAAGGGCACATAGGCCGACTACTAGTTGGAAGCCGCCTAGACTGCTGGCTTTGTAGTCTCGTGGGGCTAGCTCTGAAACTAGTGTCCTCTGCACTGGATCAAGTGCCCCCTTGTGCAAACCGTAGAGAACAAAACAGAGAACGACTGCCCAATAGCTCTGAATGAGAATAAGAGTCAGACTGACAAGCCCCCACAGAACATAAGATAACATCAAAACGAATCTTCTACCAATTTTGTCTGAAAGTTTTCCAAAAGGTAAAGACACGAGAGACGCTACCGCGGTAAACAGAAGATACAATAAAGGCAGAAATTGCACTCCAAAACCAATACGCTCTGCAATCAGCAGCAGGAAAGAGTAACTGAAAGAACCGAGAGCAAAAAAGGCACTTAGCGACAGAAACAGTCTGAAGTTCCCATCCAAATCCTTGAACGAGAGTCCCTTGCAGATTCGGCCAAGTGCAAGCCTTTTTTCTTTGATCAGGAGCAATATCAGCAGTGCGCCGAGTATTGAAGGAATTGAAGCAAAAAAGAAAAGCTTCCTGAAATCCAACAAACCAAAATACAAGACAACCGTGCAGACAATAATGCCGCATACCGCTCCAAGATTGTCAATGGCCCGTAACAGGCCGAAGTTTCTTCCCCTGTTCTCTCTTGTGGATTCGTCGGCAATCATCGCGTCTCTCGGGGCACCTCGCATTTTTCCTGCTCTATCCAAAATTCTAAGTGGAATCAAGTGTTGCCATGCCGTGGAGAGAGAATAGCCCATTCTCGAAGCTGAACCTAATAAATAGCCAGTCCACACAAAGACCTTTCTCTTCCTAATCCTGTCCGACACGTAGCCAGAAGCTGCCTGCGATACTGACACTATCGCGTCGCCTAGACCGTCTAAGAAGCCCAACACTGTCAAGTCAGCGCCTAAGACTGCACTCACGAACACTGGCCAAACTGGGTAGATCATGTCCGAGCCAAAATCATTCAAGAAAGAAGCCAACGCGAATGTTCGGATTGTACTCTTTGTTTGCTCCTTGGACATGGTTGTTGTCGTTCTCTGAAGAACGATATAAACCTGTACGGAGCGGTTTGGAATCCAACAACTATGATTGAGGGCGTCTAAACAGAAAAAGGAGAAGGAGGGAGTCTCTAGCTAGTCTATTCCCCATTTCTTAGTGATCTTCACAATGAGGAAGACCACGAATGCTACGATGAGGAAGGTCATCAATGCCACCAAGAAATCTCCGACTCCGAATGCTTGTGACATGACTGTGACAACGTAGGTTGCCAAGTTGCCCAGACCCGGAACTGCTAACCCTATGATGGGCATTATCAAATCCTTCACAAGCGCTTGTACTAGGTTTCCGAGGTAGAGGCCCAGGATGAAGCCAACCGCGAGACCCAAGACTTTGTATTTCGAAATGAAATCCATGAACTCACCCCACATGCCCTTCGGTGCAGCGGCAGGTGGCGCAGCTTTAGGTTCCAATGCTTTTCTGATGCGTCGTAGCTCTTCTAGCACTTCTTCATCTTTCTGCAAATAAACACCAGAAAGTCTTCTGTGTTAGATGTGTTTATATGATCTTTGGTCCAACTGCAGATCTGACATTGTTTCTGAGACGTCGAGCCTTGGTTGAAGACTTCAGTTTTTGCGAGAGATATTTGTTGACAAAAGAAGGGATGGTTTTATGGGTATTGCCAGCTGAAGTGGATTAGGAGTACGCTGAGGGCTTCGGGGCCAACGCAGTTTTAGTCGAGGAAGTCGTGCCCGGGTTGTAAGGCCTTGAGCCGCTGCCATCCGCCCCAATGAACAAGGTAGTCAAAGCTACAGTTCGCTGAACCGCAAATGCCGATGTCAGAAGGCTTAAGATAAGCAGTACCAGTAGCGCACCCGCAAAGGCTCCCTTAACCATGTCCTTTCTCTAATAATGATTCGCTTCGAACAGAAATAACGATTGCGCAACAATCCTAGTATTGTCGAAGATGCTTGCCCCAGCAAGATTTTCCTTGCGCTCATTTATCGTGAAGCTTAAGGCTTAATAGAAAGAGAGGAAAAGAGTCTTCTGGGAGAACCATGGTGAAGAGAAAGAGCTGGTGCGAAAAGCTGGAAGACAGCAAGGGTCTGCCTAGAGTGGAACTGATAACTGGAAAGATGAGCAAGAGATGGGGCACTGGCACTGTAGTTATCCCTGCGC
>CAZCRE010000098.1:0-4389 GCA_964501075.1 uncultured Candidatus Bathyarchaeia archaeon | reverse complement strand
AAAATCAAGAACAGGAAGATGACATAAAAAACTTGGAACAAAAACGCACCTATCTAAAAAGTACAATCAGAATGTTGCAGAAGGATCTTCAGACGACAAATAAAAAATTAGCCAAGAAAAAGCCAGAAAAGAACTAAGGAAAAGATATCACCATAGTGGTTGGTGTAGGCAACACAATGGGTGTCGGCTAAATGAGAATCACGGTTTTTGGAGCTACAGGTGGAACTGGCAAACAACTTGTTAGACAAGCGCCTGCAGTTAGCACTATCTATCTGAGCCAGCGCGCGCTCATCGAACCCGAATAACCCTGATCATGGAAGCGATACTTGCCGCATAACACAGTTGAACGTCAAAGCGGCGAGCCTTCATCAATAGAAAAGGGTGGGAAGAAAGAGGCACAGTAGTACAAATTCGCACGGTTGTTGGCGGGCCCGACGGGAATTGAACCCGTGACCCCCGGATCTCTCTGCTGTGATCTTCAGCTTAAGAGTCCGGTGCTCTAGCCTGACTGAGCTACGGGCCCACGAACCTTTTCAGTATTGCAATATGTCCGCTTTTATAAGTTTAGCCTTGTGTGCTCGCTTCATTTCTCGTTTTCCGTGTCTGGTTCGGGGTTGACTACGCCAAAATAGACTCTCACGTGAGGCTGCAAGAGATAGACAAGAATTGCCGCTCCAAGGACAAGCACGAGGATCTTCAAGACAAGCCATGCATCAAATAGCAGTCTGTCAAACACCGAATTCAGAATAATGGCATTAAGCGACGAGAATATCCCAACCAATGTTGAAGCGAAGGTTACCGCCCATGCCCACATTCTTCCGCGGTAAAGTCCAATGGCTATGACTATGTACAAGGCAAACATGATTATGACAAATACGAAGATCCCGACAAGTATAAGCGCGTTTCCGAGAGGCTTAGAATGGAACCTCCAGCACCATACCCAAACAAAAGGCCCATCAGAATGGACAGAAGTATCCCTGAGATCACATAAATTACCGCGACAAAGGTCACTCCTAACGGTCTATCCCCAGCATTCGCTCTCGAAAGCAGAGTCTTCCATTTCTCGCCAATATATGCAGTTGAGCAAACGCCAAAAGCCCCGAGTAGGACAACAAGCATGTTGAACAAGGACAAATAGGGAGGCGCAGAAACCGAAAGAGGAAGACCTAGAATCCCGCCGATCCAAGGAGTCAAAAGGCTCAGCATCCCGCCGATCCAACGACCAACAACGCTTCCAGTGATTAGAGAAAAGATGATGCCTGCGACGTTCCCCATGAACCTTTTCCTGCATACTGAATGGAGAGCGGCAAAATATGGAATGGAGGTCAGAAGGAAGATGTTAAAACCCCATATAGTCAGGGCAGCGCTCATTTCGACGATGGAGTATCCTAGTTTGGGATAGATGGATGTGATCGACTGGATGAAGGGCTCGTAGAATCCGCCGAACAGAGAGAATGCTAGCGTTATCAAGAAAACCTTGGTGTCAATTAATCTCAAGTTGAACCTGGTTGCAGACAAAAAATCTCCCGAGACACCTTTCAGCTTCAAGAAGTTATAAACTTAACCCCTTACCAGACAAGCGACAAGGTGCAACACTGAACTAGCGTCTTCCAATCTGTTATTTAAGCATGTGTGCATCGTGAAGCCTCACTGGCTTTGGTTTCTTCAGCAGTCCCTTCAGTGAGGATCAATAGTTTTAAGTTTCAAGACCAAATGTCACTTGTGAGGTTGACCCCTTGAATGAGCTTGTCTTCGTCGGCCTTGGTTTGCACGATGAAAAAGGCTTGAGTTTACATGGCCTTGACGAAATCAAAACTGCAAATGAAGCTTTCATCGAGCTCTATACGAGCTTGCTGCCTGGTTTCTCGCAAGAACGTTTAGAGAAACTCTCTGGCAAAAGGATTCAGGTTCTATCAAGAAAAGAGATTGAAGAAGAAAATGGACGTCTCGTGTTGGAAGCCGCAGAAAGAGGAAAAACAGTTCTGCTCGTCCCAGGCGATCCGTTGATTGCAACTACGCACATAACGCTCAGAATAGAGGCTGAAAAGCGGGGGATAAAGACTCGAATAGTTCATGGCGCATCAATAATATCTGCCGCCGTCGGATTGTCAGGTTTGCATAGCTACAAATTTGGGAAAAGTGTTACAGTGCCGTTTCCAGATGAAACACCCTCTACTACACCTTACGAAGTCATTAGACAGAATATTGAACTCGGGTTACATACCCTTTGTTTTCTCGACATCAAAGCAGAAAAAGGACGTTATCTTAGCATCAACAACGCGCTGAAAGCATTGCTTGCAATTGAGGAACGAAAAAAAGCAAGAATCGTCACGCCAAACACATTGGCAGTAGGCATTGCGAGGGCTGGAAGCAGCAAACCCGTCACAAAGGCCGATTACGTGAGAAAACTGCTAAGCTATGACTTTGGAGACCCACCACACTGCATGATCTTTCTGGGAAAGCTTCATTTCATGGAGGCAGAAGCGCTCATCCAATTCGCAAAGGCTCCAAAGAAACTGATGGAGACTACTCAATGACCACCCAGAAGCTTGTTTCGAAATACATAGCGTCAGCTGACCAAGTTCTGGAGAAAATTCAGTTTGTGGAAACCCCTTTAAACGTGAATGTGGAAGACATCAAGAAGACTGTGACACACGCTAAGACGTATTTAGACGATGCCAAATACTATAGAGGTATTCAAAAATTCGACGTGAGTCTAACGTCTGTTGCTTACTGCGAAGGCTTGTTAGATGCCTTAAAATTCATTGGAGCTGTGAAGTTTGAATGGCCAACAAAACCACAGGAAGACAGAGAAAAGTAGTTCTGGCTTCAGGCGTTTTTGACCTGCTACACTTGGGGCACGTGAGGTTCTTGGAAGCAGCAAAAAGGGTTGGAGGGCCAGACGCAAGGCTTGTGGTAGTCGTTGCAAGAGACGGCACTGTGGAGAAGCGGAAAGGTGAGAAGCCCGTTATGCCTGAGAATCAGCGGTGCGCTCTCGTTGAATCTTTGAAAGTTGTTGACTGTGCCTTTCTTGGTTTTAAGGATTTTAACATCGGGCAAGCCATTGAAAAGATCAAGCCAGATGCAATCGCGATCGGATATGATCAAGAGGGCGTAGAAAGACTTGTAAGAGACTACGTTGAGAGAAAAGGACTTAGCACGAGGATTGTGAGAATTGGCGAGTTCGGAGCGGATGAACTGAACAGCTCATCTAAGATCAAACAGAAGATAATAAAGGGTTTCAAGAAATGATCTCCCTCAAACTATCGTCAAGATATGGACTAACCTACGTGATCATCGCATTGAACGTGCTCGTCTACGTCTACACGGCAATACTCGGTGGAGACTTCATCTCTATACGTGATCCCCCTCTCCTGCTGTACGGACAGGTCAACTTGCGCGTGATGCATGGTTGGTATTGGCAGCTCTTCACATCCATGTTTGTCCATGCCAACATCGTGCATTTGGCAGGTAACATGTTCTTCTTTCTAATCTTCGGCCTAAGAGCTGAAGAGCTATTCGATTCAAAACAGTATTTGCTGATCTATTTCTTGAGCGGGCTAGCAGGTAACTTGCTATCATTAGCCGTTGCTCCTTATTCAGATACCATAGATGTTGGAGCTTCAGGAGCCATCTTCGGAGTTTTCGGTGCCTGCATTATCTATATTGGAAGGTCGATCGGGCGATCAATAATAGGTGCCTTGGCTTTTGCCTTCTTTTTTTTGCTGTTGAGTGCTGGTTCCAACGTCAATAGCATAGCGCATCTTGGAGGGTTGGTCATAGGACTACTCATTGGTTATGCGTTAGCGACAAGACGCAAGACTAGGACGGGTTACGGGTTCAACTACTCATACTCAGTCAATGCAGGACATGGCCCGTAACAGCATTTCCAAGAAAAGCCCTTATGCAAATTCCGACGACAGATCAGGAAGCTATGGAAGAGTGAGTATTTCCACTTTCACTTTGTGTCCATCTTTTAACCCTAGGTGCTTTCTCAGCGAGACTGGAGCGATAATCTCCAGTACTGATTCATCGTAGTGGCTTCGCAGAGCAGAAATCAAGGCGCCTTTTACCGCGTTTTCTATTATTATGGGGTAGCATTTGACTGGCCCAAAAGTGCGGTCGTCACTTGTAAAACCTCCGACCTCTATTGCTGGATAGGCTTCTAGCTCTTTGCGAGTCGCAAAGTCATAATCGGTCGTCAGTTTCAAGTTGAGCGTGCCAGGGTAGGGATCGAAACCCAGCTTCTCTATAAACTGCTTCCGATACGGCTCTCTTGCTATGTAGTAGGCGCCTTCACCCAGTCCTGTGAAGACCGTGCCTTCCAAGCTTACCGAGGGGGGATACTCGGCCTCGATCAGGACGCGAAGGTTTGAATACAGATCCTGC
>CAZCRE010000097.1:0-4470 GCA_964501075.1 uncultured Candidatus Bathyarchaeia archaeon | reverse complement strand
CTTGTGAGGTTATCTTCTGTTGTTAAGTTTCAGAACCTTCTTCTAGAAGACTGTTCACAGCCAATTCTGACGAAGTCAACCTCATTATTAGAGTCTCTAAGAATTGAGCTGATCAGTAGTTCTTCAAATCCTTATCAAAGACTCAAAGCAATAGAGTACAAGACAATGGAGAAAGCTTGAATGCCCAAACAAATCGAGTGGCCAAAAGTTCTGGTTAGATGCAAGAACAACATAAAGAGACAAATTACTCCACTCCTAGAAAAGCTAAACCAGCCACAACCGAACCTTGGCGTAGGGGCTGGCGGCGACCCCATTAAACAAGTTGATCTAGCAGCTGAAAAAGCATTGGTAGACACTCTACAAGAGCACGAGTTGTCTTTCACACTCGTCAGCGAAGAATCCGGAATAAGGGAATATGGCGATCGTCCACGTGAATGCTACGTCACAACTGATCCCATTGACGGCACCACAAACCTAACGAGAGGAATACCTTTCTACGCAACGTCCGTCGCGATATCCACAAAACCAGCCTTAGAGACTGTCCACTCAGCGCTGGTAACAGACCTTTTCCACAACGTAACATACACCGCTCAGAAGGGCAAAGGAGCCTACCGCGGGGAAAAAAGAATCACGTCTTCAGATACTACTTCGCTGCGAGAAGCCGTGATTGGAGTAGACCTGAACTCCTACAAAGCTAGAAGGATAGTCTCCCGCTTAACAAACCTCATCCAAGAAACAAGGCACATCCGCCATTTTGGAGCCAACGCCTTGGAGCTTTGCTACGTGGCTGACGGAACAACGGACGGCTTCATAGATATTCGTGGAAAACTCCGCACCACGGACATGGCAGCCGCTTGGCTAATAATACAGGAAGCAGGAGCAGAGATCACGTCACCTGAAGGAGAACCACTGAAAATCAGGCTTCACCCCCAACAGAAAGTAGAATTCGTAGCAGCTGCAAACCAAAGTCTGCACCAAACCATACTTGACACACTGAAACCAAAAAAGGAAAGAAAATGATAAAACTATTAACACCCCACCCAGCCGCGCTCGCAAAAACCCAGAAAACACGAATCCTAGTAATAGCAGACCTACACATAGGCTGGGAACTAGCTCTATCCAAGAAAGGCATACACGTACCAACACAAACACAGAAACTCCAACAAAAACTTTCCACACTAATCTCCGAACACAAACCGCAAGAACTAGTTGTCCTCGGAGACGTAAAGCACACAGTCGCCAAAGCGGAAATGGGAGAGTGGCATGACGTTCCAGACTTCTTCAACAACCTGAAGAATCAAGTGAGCAAAATATCCGTGATACGAGGTAACCACGACGGAAACCTAGATCCTCTCCTACCAGAAAACGTCAAAGCCCTGCCTGCCACGGGAATATCACTCGGCGGCATCGGCTTCTTCCATGGACACACGTGGCCGTCACCAACACTCCTGGGCTGCAGGACGCTGGTAATGGGGCACGTTCACCCTGTCGTATCTTTCCGTGACCCTGCAGGCTTCAGAATATCAAGACAAGTCTGGGTTAGAGCAGACTGCGACAGAACACGAATGGCGGAAGTTCTTCTGCAAAGATACAGGGTTAAAGTTGAAAATAGCGCTGAAAAAACGTTGATGAAGCACTACGGTGTCAGATCGAGAGTCCAGCAGCTTTTCATCATGCCCTCCTTCAACGATTTCCTTGGAGGTAGACCACTGAATGTGGTGAGAGGCGATGCTAAGACTGAAATGACTCTTGGTCCAGTTCTGCGTTCTGGCGCAGTGAACGTGGAAAAGGCAGAAACATACCTTTTAGATGGAACATTCCTTGGAACCCTAAGCCAGCTCAAAGCCATTGGCCAAAGCATGGCATAATGTTTATACACCATAGCTTTCTTTACATTTCGACAGGTGAACTATGTTGACTCCGGATGACGATGATCTTCCAGAATGGTTCAGACGAAAACGCTCGCAGTTCTTCAGTAATTGGAACTTTGAAGACATTGACAAGATGTTCCACGACATGGAAAGAATGGCGGAAGAAGAGTTCAGGAATTTCGCTTCGCGCGTTCCAAAAGACTACGTCAGAGAACGCAAGTTGCCAGACGGCTCAACTGCACGTGAGCTTGGCCCGTTCGTTTACGGCTACAGCATGAAAATAGGGCCTGATGGAAAACCCGAGATTAACGAATTTGGAAATATGAAACCTAGCAGTCGCGTTCCATTAGTGAAGGAGGAACGTGAACCACTGATTGACATAATTGCGACAAACGGTGAAATCCAGGTCGTAGCAGAGTTGCTTGGCGTCGAAAAGAGTGACATACAATTATACGGAACAGAAGACACCCTGACCATAACTGTTGATACTCAACAACGCAAGTACCACAAGATCATTACCTTGCCAGCGAAAGTCAACGTGAGAGAGGCAAAGTCAAGCTACAAGAACGGTGTACTAGAAGTGACGATGCCCAAAACTGGAGAAGAGAAGAAAAGAAAAAGCGAACCGATAAACATAGAATAGCCCTTCTTCCATCTGCGACTTGACAAACTCCAAAGGCATGCATGACATGGACAAAGACTCGGAAATCGACATTCTCGTCTCCGTATGCAAAGAAGCCAAGACAGAGAACAAGTTAACGGGAAAAAACCTGACCACCCTTTACGAGACCTTTGGCCAACGATTCACCAGGGCCTTTGAAGCTCTGAAGGAAAACCGCGTGAAGAAGTACGCTTTCAAACCAAGCGGCAAGACAATATGGATCGTTGTTGGCAAGGAGAGAGACTATTTGATAATGGCGCAAGCTGAGTTCTGCACTTGCGATGACTTCTACTTTCGAGTACTAGACAAGCAGGTGCACTTGTGCTACCATCTGATAGCTCAAAAAATAGCCAACATCCTAGATTGGTACGAACATGTTGAAGAACATGACGAGCTTTACGAGACACTTATGAAGGAATGGAAAAAACCTACTCCTTAAATATTTAAACTCCAAATGTAGAGAGCATAACGGAGACAATTCCGATGAGCATAGGAGAATACTTTGAAATACTGAAATACGTGCTAATGGCTGCAATATTCGTAGCGCTTGTTTTAATCTTCCTCTACGCTTTCTACGGCAAGGACGGAAAGGATTAGAAGAAACGCTGACCACCCGGCTTTCTTTTCTCTTGATCACGACCAAAGCCACTATCATTCCGAGGAAGGTCACGGTTACACCTATCAACCAGAGTGCTTCACCTTCCGTCGTTACGATTCCATTTTTGACACATAAGCCGCCAATAGACTTTTAATAAACTCTGCAAAATCCATAACCTTCCATCGAGTCGAAGCCCACATGGCCGCCGAAAAACTAATTGAGCAAATCCTCTCAAAACACCCTGAAGTGCCAAGGGAACAGATTGAAGAAAGACTGACAAAGGAAAAGAAAAAGACAAACGGCTTAATCTCTGACGAAACCCTGTTACGCATGATTGCCGCTGAATTTGGCATACCACTCAACGCCAACGGCAGATCGCCACCCGAATTATCAATGACCAGTTTGGTTCCAGGTTTGAATAATGTCAGCGTCGTCGGAAGGGTTGTCGCCATTTACAAGCCCAAAACATTCACGGGTCACAAGAACGGAAAATTCGCAAGTTTTTTCATCGCCGACAGAAGTCGGATCCTGCGTGTTGTTTTTTGGAACAGCAAAGCAGACCTTCTAGAGTCGGGCGAGGTGAAAGTTGGGGAAATAACACGCGTTTCCCACGGATACACGAAGGAGGGACGCGAAGGGATTGAACTGCACGTTGGAGAGAAATCCAAGATTGAAACTTGCCCTCCGGACGTTAAGGAAAGCGATTTTCCCACAGTGAGCAGTTTCTTGACGCAAATCAGAAACATAGGTCAAAAGCACAGGAACAAGAGAGTAAACATAGCGGGCACTTTAGAAGGAATCTTCAAAACATCCACTTTCGAAAGACAAGACTCAACCACTGGAAAAGTGATGCATTTCACTTTGAAAGACGAAACCGGAGAAACCTCGGTCGTCGCTTGGAACGAGAAAGCAGACGAGCTTGAGGCCACGCTTAAGGAAGGGATGGCCTTACGGTTAGTGAACGCAAAAGTGAAGACAACGGAATCTGGAAACTTGGAAATTCACGTTGACTCAGGAACATACGCTGAAACATTCCAACCATGCGAAGAGTATCGAAAAGTCGCCAATCTAGAAGAAGGCTTGACCCACGTCAACGTCAACGGAACAGTCGTTGCCAAGCCCACACTCAAAGAAATCAAAACGGCAAAACAGGAGCTTGTGAACCTTGCAACCTTCCAAATAGAGGACGAAACAGGTTGTGTTTGGGTTTCAGCATGGCGGCAACATGCGCTTAAGGTCGTCAACCTGAAGACAGGCGACAAAATCGCTGTCAAAAACGTTTACACCAGAAAAGGCTTCAGCGACCAACTGGAAATATCTACGAGAGATAGCACATCCAT
>CAZCRE010000096.1:0-4506 GCA_964501075.1 uncultured Candidatus Bathyarchaeia archaeon | reverse complement strand
AGTCACCTGTAGGCCACATCTGGTTGTTCATGTCGATTTCATACATACCCAACTCAACGTAGCCCCTCAACTGAATCTGGTCAGGCATCAACGCCCATGCGTCAACCCAAGCCTCAGTGAGAGGCCAATCGTTAATGTCAAGTACTCCTGCCTGCAAGTCCGCGTTTTCAGTGTCTGGATTCAAGTAAATGCGTATTTCCATATCTGGAGTCCTCGGTCCGCTCGCAGCGAAAGCGATAGATATCATTCCGAACGCCATGAAAGTCGCCAAAATCACTGCTAAAACAAATGCTTGCCTATTCATTCTTCCATTCTCCCTTATCTTTCGTAATCGTGCTGTTGGTAGTGTTGGTGGTACCAATAGATAAACCTGATGAAACATTGTTCCATACATCAAGTTACCAAGAGAACGCAGCCAAAACGTGCACACGTGGGCAAAGTTGACAGGTTCCTGTTAAGACCTAAGCAGGTGCAACTGTCTCCTTCGACTTGAACTTGGGCTTCTGCCTAGTTACGTCTTCAACTACCTTCCAGAATTCTTCTTCTGACAAGCCTCGCCGCAAATCCTTCATTAGTTTCTTTATCTGGTAAAAGGTCATCTGCGCTTCGCCTTTGTCTGCACTTTCATGCATCCGCCTGATTCTCTTGGTTATTTCTTCAATCTGCAGAGGTGAAGCTTTGACCTCAGCTTGGGCCAGGCGAGTTTCAATCCATTTCCTGCCTGCCTGTCGATATGTGAAATATTGCGCTTCTCTGCCGATGATCTCAGGTGGAAAAGGTTCATACACCAGCGACTGAGTCAACGCGCCTTCGAAGTGCTCATCAAGCTCATACGCAAAGGCATTGTCACCAATTATCGGTTTGTGAAACTGCACAGGTAGCGCGAACGTTTTTTCAGCCAGTTGTGAAAGTCTATACAGCTTGTCCAACTCTATGCCAGTGTCCAAATCGTAAAGCAGTTCCAGTGCGGTGACAACTTCCTCCAAGGGCGCAGCCCCTGCTCTTTCTCCGAACCCTGCAATGCACGTGTGCACGTACGCCACTCCTTCCTCGACAGCTGCAAGGGTGTTTGCTGTCGCCAACCCAAAATCGTTATGGCAGTGAATCGACAATGGAACATCCTTGACTCTCAGTTGCATAAGGCCTTCCTTGACGTGCGAGATCAAGTATCGCATCGACAGAGGCCGCAGAAACCCCAAAGTGTCTGCAATCACTAAGCGATCGGCACCGGTCTTTGCAGCTTCTTGGAAAATTCTTACGATGTCCTCCAGCGGCGTTCGAGTGGCGTCCTCCAGTACGAAGTCCACCTTGGCGCCATGTTTCTTGGCGTATTGTATGCATTCAACGGTTCTCTGCTGAACCTGTTCTTTCGTCATCTTCAACTTGTATTGAAGATTAATTCCGTTGAAGGCTGTGTGTATTGATATTTCTCTAATTCCACATTCGAGGCACGCATCAACATCACTTTTTTGTATCCTTGCAGAAGCTGCAAGACTGGCTTGCTGAAAGCCTTCATTGGCGATTCTTTTGACCCCGTCTTTTTCTTCTTCAGATAATCCAGGGTGCCCAACGGACATTATTGAAACACCAATCTCATCCAGCATCTTAGCAAGCTTGACCTTTTCCACGTAAGTCAAGAAAACCGTTGGAGTCTGAACACCTTCTCTCAAAGTTTCGTCCCAGATGAAAACTCTTTCAGGAAGTCGTGGGGGCAAATTCTTTCGCAAGCGGTTGTAATTTGCTATCAGTCCTTGCGCCTCAAGTTTCTTGAATATCGTTTTTCTCAACTAGCATGCCTTCCTGATAGCCAAAATGGAAAGATAGACTGTAATGCTACAGCCAGTCATATAAGAATTGACATTTCACCCACCTTCAAAACCAAAAACTAATCTACCCCACAACAATACTTCATACACGAAAAGTGTGAATCACCATGGAGTTGTTCGAAACCGTCGAAAAAAGACGCAGCATAAGAAAGTTCAAACCAAACCCGATTCCAGGCAAGAATCTGAAGAAAATTCTGGAAGCTGGACGCTTAGCGCCTTCAGGAGGCAATCGCCAACCATGGAGTTTTATAGTTGTCAGAAAACCTGAAACAAAGAAAAAGTTAGCCGCAGTCGCGAATCTTCAACGATTCATTGCCGACGCAGACACAGTCCTCATAGCGCTTGGCGACCCTGCCGTGTCCAAGAGTCTTTACAAGCAAGATCCAATGATAGCCATAGAGCACATGGTGCTCGCCTCAACCGCACTCGGATACGGAACATGCTGGATCGGAGCATTCAACGAAAACGACGTCAAGGAGATCGCCAAAGTTCCTGAAAACATGACTGTGATCGCTCTGCTCCCCATAGGTGTCCCCGATGAAAACCCGCCTCCAAAACCGAGGAGAGCCTTCAAAGAGGTCTTCTTCAAAGAATCCTATGGCAAGCCAATGGAAATGTAAGGCACAAGTTGACGTGTCCTTTTTCTCTTCTCTCAAGATGCTCTGGTTCGCGCGTAAGGCTGTCCAATTTGTCATTAGGGCTATCCGTGTGATTTCTCCAACTGCTCAGCAAAGTTTTAAATCAAATGCTTTCATAACCAACCTTGTTCACGGTGAACGAGTATGGAGCCTTTTCCATGGTGGAATCCAAAACAACAGCACTTGATGGAGGACGCTAAAGCCTTTGCTGATGCCAGTCTACCGAAAGGCGAAGAAGTCTTCTGGACACAGAAGTTTCCATCTGAGTTGTTGAAAGAAGTCGCACGCAAAGGATGGTTTGGCACTGTCATTCCAGAACAGTATGGAGGTCTGAACGCAGGCGTGACTGGAGCAGCCATCGTCGCCGAGGAATTGAGCAGAGTTGGCTCAGCCTTGGGCGAGGCTTACGCAGTTTCCATGTTTGGAGGCGTTGAACAGCTTTTGGCTTTCGGAACCGAAGAGCAGAAGCGAAAGTGGCTTCCGAAGATAGCTCAGGGAGAAGTGGTTGGCGCGGTCTGCATAACAGAGCCTTCTGTCGGTTCAGATGCTGCAGGAATTGAAACCACAGCGAGACGAGATGGCAACCACTTTTTGTTGAACGGGAAGAAACGCTTCATAACCAACGCAGGGTTGGCGGACATTTACGTTGTTTACGCTAGAACAAGCGAAAAACCCGAGGACAGAAACAAGTATCAGCATCTTACCGCGTTCTTGGTGGAAAAAGGGGCGCCTGGTTTTTCGGTTGAGAAGATCAACGAGCTTTCAGGCTGGATTGGGCTGCCAAACGGTTTCTTGGACTTCGAGGATGTTAAAGTCTCGGAATCAAGCATAATAGGTCATGAAGGTGCAGGCTGGAAAGTCATGATGGCTGGCCTAAACTTTGAACGCACCGTATATTCAGCAGGCATGCTGGGACCCATGCGGGAATCGATACGGTATGCAGTGACATACGCCCAGCGGCGATTGCAGTTTGGCAAACCAACGATCGAAATTCCCACTAACCAAGCAAAGATTGCAGACATGCTTGCAGGTCTAAGCACTTCAAGATTGCTCGTGTACCACGCCGCGCACCTCTTGGATGAGCATAAGGATGCGATGATTGAGGCTGCCACAGCGAAAATGTTCACGTCAGAAACCTACGAAAGACTCATCAGCGACTCCATTATGGTCATGGGCGGAGACGGTTGGACAAGATTCTATCCTGTCGAAACCTATCTGAGAGACGCGAAGGTGAATCAGATTGGAGCAGGCACAAACGACATCATGCGACTCGTCGTCTTCCGAGGGGGACTCAAGACAATGGCAAAAGACCTGAAGCTGCCACACCGACAATTACACAGTAAACTTGGAGTACCAATCTCAACAAACGAGCAGCCACCAAGATTGGAGCCTTCAGAAGACAACATACTGAAAGCGTTGGCTGAAGATTACCAAGTGAACCCTGGCCTCTTCATGAGTCGAGAAGATCTGAAAGAAAGACTGGCAAATGCAAGCGACGAGGGGCTTGACCAAGTTCTTAAGAACCTTGAATTGAAGGGGCTGGCGAAGATCTATCGTGATGGACATGGAACAATGGCGCTGGCAAAAGCAACGTTTGAAGGGCTACGTAAGTCGGGACCGTTGGAGAAGTATAAGTGGTACCCAGAATGGCTCAGCAAAGACTACATTTTCTAGCACTCAACATAGAAAAGGCATAGGCAAAGAGGCGACACTGCAACAATATTAACCAAGTCGTTGCTCAGGTTTTGTGCCCATCCAGAAAACTGCTCCTGCTTGCAAAGATTTTTTAACATGGCACCAAGCTAATAGGTTCTCATTCAAAGATGGTGAAGGCAATGGAAGTCAAGAAAATCGCTGTTTTGGGCGCAGGCCTGATGGGCCATGGGATAGCCCAGGTAGCAGCGCAAGTGGGCAAATACGAAGTCAGCATGCGCGATATCGAGCAGAGATTCATTGACAGTGGCATAACCATGATACGGGAAAGCCTGCAGAGATTCGTCAAGAAGGGTCAGATGGATGAAACTCAAATGAACGAGATATTG
>CAZCRE010000095.1:0-4542 GCA_964501075.1 uncultured Candidatus Bathyarchaeia archaeon | reverse complement strand
GCTTTAATGGTGCCTGAAACCGACACAACATGCACTGCAATGGGCTTGTTCCCTATCCTAGTCATCGAAGCCAAAGCCGCCCTGACCATATCAATAGCCACGAGGGAGACCCTTATCACAGCAAACCCTTGTTCCGCATCATAATCTATCATGGTCAACCCCGACTTGCTCGCTCCATATTCTCCGTAGAGCTTGCCAACGGCACCCCAAACCGCATCCATGAACTCCCTCGAATCAAACACTACGTCAGAATCTATCGCAAGAGCCAAGTAACGACGCTTGATCCGCTTCAGCAATCCTTTCCCTTCCTGACTACGCGTATTCCCGGAGCCACAAACTGGGGGCTAAGCTTCTCCCTGTTTCTCTTGACTATGGCGACGGGGTTCTTGGAAACCGCTTCCAAGGCTGATTCCTTTGAAAGGTCAAAAAGCGAGGCCAATGCAGCCATTTCAACAGGTTTTCGGAGCAGTATCTCGTTTGACGCGCCGCTTGAGAGCACAATCGGCAAGTGGAAACCTTCCGCTATGCCCGCTTCCTTTCTCAAGACTGACAGAAGCCTGGTTCTCGTCGGTCCTTCCAGAGTGAGCAGGAGTTGCATGTCTATTTCAAGAGTAGCCACGGAGTTTGAGGCCAATTCAGCTTCCGCCATGTCGAAAAACCTGTTGCGAAAATCAGTTGGCGGAAAGTTCAGTAGATCCACTCTTCGGTCCTTTGCGGCTTGTCTTGAAACATTTTTTGAATCGCACGATACTGAGACTATCTCGAATCTTCTTCTAATTCTTCTCAGGTTGCTTAAGAGTTCGTTTGGGGTTCTCGGTTTCAGGTCGATTCGAGATGCAAAATCCATTCTTGCTTCTGCACAAAGCTTCCGGATTTGTCTTATCTCTTGATCGGTGCAGTTTGGCGGAAGCGGTATGGCTATTAGGCGATAGCCGAGTTCCGAGGCTTTGCTTATCAGGGCAGAGACGTGCTTTGGATCATTGAGGTTTGGGCATAAATGCAGGTCAGCGTAGAGTCTTCTCATGGAATTAACCCGAAGTTTCTGCAGATTTCCACGATTTCCAGTGTGCCGTGCTTTTTGAAGTGTATGCGAAAATGTATGGGGTCTGTTCGGCATAGAATAAGCTCATTCAAGTAAGCAGACTGTTTGTCAAGTCTAAGGTACAGGTTCCCCTCTTCTACGTGCTGCTGGATCTGGCTGCTGAGAAGCTCCTTGTCCAGCGGTCTGAGGCCTGAGGCCAGTTTTTCAAAGGTCCTGTGCAGGGCCGTTTTGTCTTTGATTTTTGCTTCTAGCACCGTTATGGGGTTTCCATGATGTCCTGTGACGCTTGTTTTCTTGAAGACCACTATTTGCGCCAGTTCGGCTGGCATCGTGTTGAAAACTGCTTTCAGAACTTTCTCAGTGTCTTCAGTGGCATGGACTGTTGTTCTCACATCTATGTAGCCTAACACGTTCTTAGAAGACAAACAGAACCACTGATCAAGCCAACACTATGAGGCGATTAGCTTTTAGACTTTTTCTCAGCCTTGGCGGTGGGCTTTCTGGTTTCCAACAGCTTCTGCAGGGTTTCCACGTTTTCGTCGTGAACCGTCTTTCTCCTAGGGTCCAAAGGAATGTGCAGCTTCAGGGCTTCTTTCATGTGTGACCCTGCCTTCGCAAGTTCGCCTCTGCTAAAACCTCTGCCTTCTCGTTGCTTTCCATCTTGTTTGAGGACTCTCGGCTGCTCGGTGCTCATGGCTTCTTTACAGCTCCCACGTTGGCATGCTTGCTCGGTCTGAATTTCTCCGCGCCCTTTCCTCTGCGCCTTAGGCTTCTGACCTGTTTGCCTGCGCTGGTAAGGCTTCTGAATGCTCTTCCACGGTGTTGTTTCTGGCAAATCCAGTTTATGTCTGGATCAGTCTTTATCACGGGATGATGTGGATCGACCAGAATCACTTCGAACCACTTTGAACGCCCGTCTTCACCAACCCAGTAAGAGTTCAGAACCTCAAGATTCGGGAATTTCCTCCCAGTTCTTTCCTCGCCGATGAGTTTGATGCTCTTGGCCGGCTTGAATTTCTTGACACCCATACGCTTCGGTCTTCGTCCAGCCTTAGGCCTAACCTTCCTCATGTTACCCCGTCGAACGCGCACGCGGGCTATTACGAAGCCTTGTTTGGCCTTGTACCCCAGCCTTCTCGCTCTGTCCAAGCGTGTAGGCTTGTCAACCCGAGTAACGGTCAACTGCCTGCGCCACTCAATGAGTCTCTGGCGCATGACCTCGTCTACGAACGACTTCTCTGGTTTTGCCCATGCTTCCGCAATATACTTGTAAGCCATATGTTCACCATTCTTTTTCTCTAGTTTACGGTTCAGCCCGTTAGGGCCACATCCCAGCGGACAATAATCCGCCAGTAGCTTGAGTGATAGCATTATGCCAGAAAATAAACCTTTTCCAGCAAAAACGGAGCCGATTTGCTGGATAGCACTTGGGAAAAGACAGGCACCATGATTACAGTTTACTCTGCGCAAGTCTTAATTACACGTCAGGGAACTAAGATACAGGTTTGGTGAAAGCAAACATGGTTAACAGGTCTTCAGTTTACAGATCGCTTGCCACTATGATGATTTTTGCCGTAGTGTCAGGTTTGCTGGTTAATGTCTCATTCCTAATCTTCACTAAGGCTTCTGGACAAGCCTTCTCAGGAACCGTCCATGGCGCTGGCGGAGTGCCAGTAGTCGGAGCGATGGTTATGGCTTCAGGCGAGAATGGTTCGGGGTTTGCCCTAACAAACGCTTTAGGACAGTACAGCATCACTGAAGGGTTGAAAACGGGCAACTACACCGTGAGAACCATGGCCAACGGGTACCTAGAGGGCAAGATGGACAACGTGCATGTTACAGCCGGACAAGCCACCACGGGTATAGCCTTCGACCTGCATCTCTCAGGGAGCATTTCTGGAAGAGTAACAGAGACCGGTTCGGGGATTCCTCTGAGTAACGTGATGCTCATGGCATCGCCCTCGAACGGGAGCACAGCCTTCATCGGAACAGCCGTGACCGAATCTAACGGGAATTACACTATCGCCATGAACCTTGGAACTGGAACATACAATGTCACTGCATTCTTTCCAGAGGGCCACGTGCAGAAAACCGTAAGCGGAGTTAACGTTGTGGCTGGTCAAGAGGTCAAGAACGTCAATCTTCAGCTTGACCGTTCTGGCGTGATCTGGGGAAGAATAACCGTTAGCCCCGGTGGACAGGCATTGGCAAACGCCATGGTCTCTGCCTATTCAAGTGACTTCACATACGTGGGCACCGCTGAAACAAATGCTACAGGCTATTACAGAATATCCAGTGGATTGGGGACAAGCACTTACACAGTTATGGTTTCATACGGCATGGATTTCAACATGACTAGTGGCGTAAGCGTCACTGCAGGAGCCGAAACTCGACTCGACGTTGCAATGTCTGTTTCTCCACCACAGCCTTCTGGGATAATCATGGGTAAAGTCACAGATACGGACGGTCAACCCATAGAATACGCGTCTGTAAGCGCTGAAGGAGACACAGCGTACTCGCATGGAAGCGACACAACTGACGAGGAAGGCAACTACGTCATTTCAAGTGGCCTAGAAACCGACACCTACACTGTAACTGCGTCAGCAGCGGGCTACACTTCAGTTAGTACGTCAGGTGTGAACGTGATCGTTGACCAAGTTACGTCAGGAATTAACTTCCAGTTGCCCAAGATTCCGCCCGCTCAATCAGGAACGATCTCTGGCTCCGTCCAAGGCGATGAGAACCCAATACCAGAATTCACTAACCCAATCGTCATCTTGATGATCCTCACCACGACAGCCGCGTTACTTGCGAGGAAACTGAAAGCCAAAACTGCCCGCTCCAAGACGTTTCTGGAAAGCTAACAGCCGAATAAACCTAACATTTGTAAGAGTCAAGCCTTTGGAGAACCGCTCTCCCTTATGTGGGAGGTGGTGGAGGCGGTTGCGTTGCCGCAGTCTGCGGCTTAGGTTCCTTGACTCCTCTGAGAATTACCGCGGCTATCAGCTTTACTAGTGCTGCAGCAAGAAGTGCGTACGCTCCTAAGCCTAACCCCCATGAAAGGGATACAGAACCATAGTCACCCACAGTCGTTGTCTGTGTTCCTTGGAGGGGTTGCCTAGCTACGGTCTGAGCGATCTGAGTAGCTTCTGAAGGCAATCCAAGTCCGAATGACGCCGCTAGAGACTGGATTGCCGCGGTCAGCCCAAAGATGAGCACGATAAGCAAGATGAACATTATGAGGAACCATAACCCGCCTCTGAGGTATTTGTTGCCAAGGTCCTTTCCTGTCTTCATTCCCACTATGTCTAGGATTCCGAATACTATGCCCACTAAGAGCAGAATGCCAAGCGGTATTTGAAGACTAAAGACTGGAGACGGGTCTCTGTTGCCTATGAGAAAGTTGACCAGCAAGCCTCTCTGGCCGTCCATGACTAGAAGGTCAGCTTCGCCCTGTGTGGATATGATGGTGGTTTGAATGTTGGCTTTGACCATGTACC
>CAZCRE010000094.1:0-4549 GCA_964501075.1 uncultured Candidatus Bathyarchaeia archaeon | reverse complement strand
CGTCAAGCAGTCTAGTCATTTCTCTTAGACTGCGAACGCCCTTCATTTTCATAACGATGAAGGCTCTGAAAACCCCTAATGGGTTTCTGGGAGGCCTGCCAGGCCCAACCGTGTGAAAGCAGCCGAGTAACGCTGCTTTAGCAAAACTTAAGTCTACGTTTCTGAAAAGAGTTTCTAGGGTCTCGTGTTCATCTTGCCCAGCTAATGGATTCACCTCCTAAGCTTGGACGCAAGCCATAAAACACGAGACCCCAACCGCACTAATTAATTTAGGGACAAGCCAGCGCGCTATCACAATTGAGGTTTGGGTTTGGGGGGCAAAGTTTTATTGCGGGAAGCTCTATGGAAAACGGACTAGGAGAGATTGCGGATTTGGAGATAGTTGTGGTTGGCATGGGCTACGTTGGAATTCCCATGGCTGCTGTTTTTGCAGATGTTGAAGGCAACAACGTTGTTGGCGTGCAGAGGAGATCGAAGAGGTCTGGTTGGAAGATCGATTTTCTTAATGCAGGCAAATCTCCGATTGGAGGCGATGAACCAGGACTAGCCGAACTCGTTGGAAGAGTCGTGAAGAAAGGAACCTTTAGAGTGACAGACGAGTTCTCAGTCTGCAAGAAGGCTGATGCAATCCTGTTGGACGTTCAGACCCCTGTCAATGAAAACCACGTTCCTGATTACACATCGTTAATCGAGGCGGCTGAAGCCGTAGGATGCTACATGAAAAAACGTGTGCTTGTAGTCATAGAGTCAACGGTCGCTCCCGGAACCACCGAAAACATCGTGAAACCTATATTGGAAAGGACTTCCGGGATGACTGCTGGAAAAGACTTCAACCTCGTATTCTCTTATGAGCGAGTCATGGTCGGTCGCCTGCTTCACAACATCAAGCACATGCCGAGAATAGTGGGCGGTCTGACACCTAAATGTACTCAACGCGGCATGGAGCTTTACAGGAAAGTCGTGGAAGCAGAGCTGTTCCCAACGGACTGCCTGACAGCTGAAGTGGCTAAAGTGACTGAAAACACTTACCGCGACGTTAACGTCGCATTCGCCAACGAAGTCGCCCTAATATGCGAGAGTCTCGGAGTCAACGTTCATGATGTCAGGCGCTTCGTCAATTCTCTGCCACATGACCCGTCTAACCCAGCGAAAAACCCCTACAGAATGATGCACGTCCCGGGCGCAGGCGTCGGCGGTCACTGCTTACCGAAAGATCCGTGGCTACTACAATATGGCTTGGA
This sequence comes from uncultured Candidatus Bathyarchaeia archaeon, assembly GCA_964501075.1. Taxonomy (GTDB): domain Archaea; phylum Thermoproteota; class Bathyarchaeia; order Bathyarchaeales; family Bathycorpusculaceae; genus CAZCRE01. The sequence goes on along the minus strand of CAZCRE010000094.1, from coordinate 3,308 downwards.
AGAGTATGGAACGTCAAAATTCAAACCCTGCGTTATCGTTGAAAGCAGGCGAATCAACGACTACATGCCCCAACACATGGCAGAACTGGTGAAAGAAGCACTGGAGGAAAAGGGCAAGAAGCTCCGTGACGCAAGAATCTGCTTGCTCGGCTTGGCCTTCCTTGAGGATTCAGACGACACGAGAAACACCCCAACTTTGCCCCTCTACAACCTGCTCAAGAGCAAAAGCAGAGAAGTAGTCGTGCATGACCCATACGTCAAAGAGTTCGAGGGAATCACCCTACTTAACGACTTGAACAAGGCTTTAAGCGGAAAAGACTGCGTTGTCACAATCACCCGTCACAAGGAATACCTCACGATGTCCTTGGAGTGGCTGAAGAAGACTTTGTCTACGGCTGTGATAGTGGATGGCAGAAACGTCTTCAACCCTGAGCAATGCGTGAAAGCCGGCTTCGCATTTCGGGGTGTAGGTGTAGGCCGCAAGGTTCGAAGAACCTGTTAATGACGCGGCTTCGGTTTTTGTTTGGGCCTCACGGTTTCTTCGAGCATGTTGATGAATTCGTCGGCTTGCTTCATTCCTTTCTCCCAGAATGTTTCCTCAGTTATCTTGTAACCGAGGTCTGAGGCAAGTTCTCTGGGAGACTTGCTTGATCCTGCAGCCAACAGTCCTTTCAGTTTGGGAACGAAGCTCTTGCCTTGCTCCTTGTAGAGCCTGTACAGCGCGAACACGAATAGTTGGGCGAACACGTACGGATAGTTGTAGAAACGGTAATTCGCTAAGTAGTAATGCAGCTTCATTGTCCATTCCCACTTCATCACGTCCAACCATTCAACAGAGTCACCGTAGATCTTGTTTCGGGCTGCGACCCACAGCTTAGCCACGGTTTCTCCGTCCAAGAATTTGCCCTGCTTGATTGCGTCGTACATGCTTTGTTCAAAAAAGACTCGTGCAGATACTTGGAAAGCTGCCATGCCGAACTCGTCCAACACGGTGGCTAAGATCGCCTGTCTTTCCTCTGTTGTTTTGGCTTTGGAGAGTAACCGTTCCGTCAAGAGAAGTTCGCCGAAAATGCTGCCAGTTTCCGCTATGCAGCTGCCTGTTTCGCAGTTGCTTGGATTCTGGGCTCTGGAGGCAAGATAATCGTGAACAGCGTGCCCTAACTCATGTGCTTGAGCGTAAACGTCACCCATCTTCGCATTAAAGCTCTGCAGCACGTAGGCGCTCTTACCAGAGAGCCAAGGAGCACAGAAAGCGCCCGATGCTTTGCCCTTCCGCACTTCGCCATCGATATGCCGTCTTTCGTACATTTCGTCAACCCAGCCGCCTATCTCCTTGTCAAACTCCATGTAGGCATTGACCACTTCTTTTCTGGCTTCCGTCCATGCATAGTTCGTTTCTGGAGCTTTGGGCAAGGGGGCCACTACGTCGTAGTTGGCCAGTTTAGGCATGCCCATCAGTTTAGCCTTCAGCCCAAGATACTTCTGATAGAGAACTACATGCTTCGCGATGGCTCTCATGAGGCCGTCGACAGTTTGCTGATCAACGTCATTGTCGATCAGGCTCTGATTCATCGGCGATGGGTGCTTCCTGAGTTCACACATTCGCACATGATCTTCACAAACCGAACGAATAGCGCTTGCCCAGACAAGCTCATCCTTCCCAAGCCCCTCATAGACCGCTTGATTCGATCGCTTACGCAGGTCACGATCCGGATTCTGGTAATAACCCACTATTCGACCGTAAGGAAGCGTTTTCTTCTTGCCCTTGACGGTTAGTTCGAAAGTTCGGGTTGAAAGCCAGTCACTTTGAAGAGTCTGCCACGCGTTGATCCCGTTCTTGTCTTTAGAAATCACTAACCGCTCCTCGGTTTCTGACAGCATGTGAGGAACCCTTCTCGAAATTCTCTCAAGATAGTGCCTATACTCTCCCAACACTGGATCCGCCTTCAACGAAGGCTTGTTGACGAGCAAGCCGCCTAGCTCAAGGTCGATGAAGATCAGGGCTTGACCAACTCTGACCATCGCACCATCCGCAGCGTCATTGAGCTGCTTGGCCGTAGCATCAGTAGAATTAGCAGAATACATGAGACGGCAATAAAGGAGGGCACCGTCAAACCTTAGAATGAATGAATCCTTCAATTTCAGGATCTCCAAGAGGTCCTTGGAATCTAGACCACTGATCTTGCCATGGTATTTGCTTCTGATTTTTTCTGCTTCAGTCACCATGGAGTCCAGCTTCTTCTGAACAGAAACGGGATCGGTGCTTTCAACAAGCTGTGACAGATCCCAAATCATTTCGTCTTTGGCCATACTTGATCAATCCAACCTATCCAAGATTTCGCCCATGTCTTATTAAAACGTTCGCAGCAACGCTCCAAGGTAGCTCTGTCTTTGAAACATCAGGAATTATTCCGGGAAGTAAGAAGCGATTTATATTTTGCATTGCTTAACCAGACGGTTCATCAGGAGACGTAGGTTTGAAACTTCGGAATTGGCTGCTCTTCGCGCTAGTAGTGTTTCTTTGGGGTTCAAACTGGTCGATCATGAAGATCGGCTTGAGCTATGTTCCTCCAATGACTTTCGTGCTGCATCGATTCCTGCTCTCGGTCGCCGTTCTGCTTCCAGTCTTTCTTGTTTTGCGGAAAAAACTGCCAAGGGACAGACAAACTTTGGTCAGACTTGTGATTCTTTGCCTGATCTTTGTTTCGATTATCGCCCTGCAGGCTTTGGGATTGGTGAATGAAAACTCAGGCGTAACTGCGGTGCTGGCCTATACTCAACCGCTTTTCGTCTTTTGTTTGGCTGTCCCAATTCTGCAAGAACAGGCAACGATCGCCAAGCTTTCTGGAGTCGCTGTAGGGTTCGCAGGGGTCGTTATTCTTTCATTAGGCAGAATAAGTTCCTTCGCCTTGGACTCTGTTGTGGTCTTGTTGTTGAGTGCTTTCTTGTGGGCAGTTCAAGCTCTGTACTATAAGAAGTACCTGAGTCACGTTGACCCGTTTATCGCTCATTTCCTGCAATTGGCTGTAGGCACTATTCCACTAGTCATGTGGAGTCTAACTGCAAATAGCTTCGCTATTCCCACCAACATCAACTACGTAGCGGTGCTTGCCTACTCGTCGATTGGAGCACTTGCCATTGGAAACATAATCTACCTATTCCTTCTCCAGCATGAAGAAGCAACAACCCTTTCTGGCTCAACTCTAATCATTCCAACAGTCGCCTTGCTCCTCGGATGGCTACTCTTAGGAGAAAACCTCAACCGTGAATCACTCTTCGGCGCCTTACTCACCCTTGGAGGAATCTAC
>CAZCRE010000093.1:0-4552 GCA_964501075.1 uncultured Candidatus Bathyarchaeia archaeon | reverse complement strand
GCTTGAAATCTCCATTCCTGGAACGATGAAGAAGTCTGTTTCCCTTGCTATCTTTAGTGCGCCGTCGAGTCGATCGTGGTCTGTTACAGCTACGCCATCGAGTCCTGCTTTTCTGGCGTAGATGACTAGTTCTTCGGGTGTTATGAGAGAGTCACGAGAATAGTGTGTGTGGACGTGTAAGTCGATTTTGATTGGCAATTCTTCACGGCTGTTTCCATGGTTATGTTTCTTTTGCTAGGTTTTTCCTTACTTCCTCCAGTCTGTCGTCCAGCTGTTTGGCGTTGTCTTCTATTTTCTGGAACAGGGGTTTGGGTTTGGCTATCTTGTGGTTGGCAGGTAATGGTTTCAGGATTTCGGTCCATTTCTGTTCATGCACGCTTCCTTCCAGATTCAGCGTTTTCCATGTCTCTTCTGCCGCGACTGGAATGAAAGGAGCCGATACTATTGCGAGGGTCTTGACGATCTGTGCTGCCACGTAGAAGATGGCTGCAGCTTTGGCCTTGTCTTTCTTTATTAGGTTCCAGGGTTCTTTCTCGTTTAAGTATTGGTTTCCGACGCGGCTGATGCTTATGAGCGTGTTTGCAGCAGCCTGAAACTTGCATTCACCGATTTCTTTGGTTATCGCTTCCACTTTTTCTTTGACAGAATTCAAAACCTTTTGCGCATCTTCGTCTAACGCCATTGGCTCTGGAATTTCACTGTCAAACTTCGTGTTTATGAACGTCAGGGTTCTGTGGATGAAGTTGCCGAAAGTGTCATTTAGGTCTGCATTGATCTTTTCGATGAAGATTTCCCATGAGAAGTTTGAGTCTTTTGTCTCAGGTCTGGTGGCGATTAAGAAGAATCGCCAGTAGTCTGCAGGGAATAGTTCTAAAGCTTCATCTATCCATATGCCTATCCTGTGGCTTTTTGAGAACTTGAGGTTTTTGAATTGTAGAAATTCGGTTGCTGAAACGTTCCATGGTAGGTTGTAGTCTTTGCCTGAAGCCAGTAACAGGGCTGGGAGGATTATGGTGTGGAATGGGATGTTGTCCTTTCCGATGAAATACAGTGATCGCACGTTTTTGTCAAACCAGTACTCTTTCCATTTCTCGGGTTCGCCGCGGTTATTGAAGTATTCTATGGTGGCTGATACGTAGCCTAGGACGGCTTCGACCCAGACGTATATCGTTTTGCCCTCGGCATCTGGGAAAGGAGCTTTGATTCCCCATTCGGCGGCTTTGGAAACGTCTCGCGTGACGGCCCTGGGCTTCAGTCCTTCTTTTATCATGTTCAGGCTGAAGTTCTTGGTGCTGTTCGATAGCTGTTTGTTGTTGGTGATGTAGTCTGTTAGTTTTTGCGAGAATTGTGACAGGTCGAAATACCAATGTCTTGTTGTCTTGGTGGCGGGCTTGCCGTGGCATATCACGCAGTAAGGATCAATAAGCAGTGTTGTCTCAAGCAGTCGTCCACATGCATCGCATTGGTCTCCACGAGCACCTTCGTTGCCGCAGTATGGGCATTTTCCTTCCACGAACCTGTCTGGTAGGAAACGTCCACAATGTTCGCAGTAAAGCATTTCAGTGTCTTTGACCGTTATGAAGCCGTTTTCGTAGATTTTCTTGAGGTGGTCTCGAACAAACTCTTTGTGAACTGGGCTTTCAGTTCTTGTATAATTGTCGAAAACTATTTCCCACTTTTTGAGTAGCTCAACCACGTTGGCGTGGTTTTTGTCAGTCAGTTCCTTGGGCTGGATGCCGAGTCGCACGGCTTCGACTTCGATAGGTGTTCCATGTTCATCAGAACCACTGACCATAACGACATCATCACCCTTCATTCTGCAATATCTGGTGTAGAAGTCTGCGAACAAGAGGTGCATCATGTTGCCCAAGTGGGGTGTGACGTTAAGGTATGGCCATGCAGATGTCACCAAGATTTTCCCGATTTTTACGGCACCTCCGATTTTGATCAAATGAAGCAAACAGTGTAGACACTATTACTTAAGCCATTTCAATTACTAACCATCGTGGATGCTAATCCATCACTGTGACGCTTCCATTGCTCTCAGCAGCTTCGCCATTTCCGATGAAGGCGCGTTTGATTTCAGCCCTTTAGGATTAAACTGTGTTAAAGTGGCTTCAAAACCCTTTTTTCTGAGGTTTTCAGCGACTTTCTTGACCGAGGGTACAGGCAGATTTAAGGCATCGCACAGTTTGTCGATTACGTAGTATCCTATTGGCGCGTCATTTTCCTCTTTTATCAAAGTCAGCGTTTTTCCTATTCTTTCGCTTTGTCTGAATTTTCTTCGACCGGCTTCTTCTTGCATCAGACTGCAGAATCTCGTGTCAGACAGTTTCCCGAGCCACAGTGGTCCGGCAATGCTGAGTTTTGATTCACATTCGCTGCATTTTCCAGATCGTTCAACCGTATGCAGCCCGTTCAGGCTTTCCTTGTGGAAGCATTCAAAGCAGTGTAGGACGTAGCCCATGTTCTTCAAAGCTTCGTCTGCTTTCTTGGCTCCGTATTCTATTGTTGCGTAGATTCTGACGTAGTGCTCCGCATTGTGACTGAACACGATATGTGTGCCCATTTCGTGTTTTGCTGCCATGGTTGCCAGGCATCCAGCTAGAAGTCTGACCGCTAGTTCGTGACAGTATTCCGTGCGCAGAGGTTTGCCCCCGTATTTTCTTATGCATGCCTTTGGATGGACTCCGCAAAGAGGGGCCATGTCCGTGGCTGTTAAAGCGATTAGGCCGTGATCGCGGAGAGCCCGTATGGCGGAATCAATGTAGCGTACGGGGGAGCCGAATGGGTCAAGGTCGATGGCGTCAAACCTTCTGCGGGGTGCACTGTACTTGTTCAGCAGCAGGTTAGCATCTTCATTCTTGACAGTGATTCTAGCTTCAACATTATTCAGCTCCGCATTGTGCTTGGCGATCACGAATGCTTTTTCGTTGATGTCGTTCATCACGACCTTTCTTATGCCTTGAACTTCAACTGCAAACCGTACTCCTCTTGCGCCGCAGCTTGCTAAGGGTTCGCACACAGAAATCTCGCGTTCGATCGTTTTTTGATAGGCCTGGAGAGCTAAGACTGCTAGGTCACGATTAAACTCCATGACCGGGTTGTAGAACACTGGAGCCTTCGAAGGTGCATAATCGGAACAGGACTTAATGAAGGCCTTGAGCCGGGGAACCACTAGGCTGGTTTGACCTTCCGTAATGGTTTCAGTGGGAAAACCAGTGCCTGCTTCTTTCATAAGGGTTACGCTTCATCAAGAAGTGTCCAACTTGGAGTTCTCGGCTTATTGATAGATTTTGTGTCAGTTAATATCTCTTTTTGCTCACGCTTTCAAGTTGAATGAGAACACGGGCAATCAGTCCGCGAAGTCTGTCTTGCAGACAAATGCAAGGGGAATGGTAGGGGTGATCAAAAGGCTGGCAAATACCGGCACGAAACTAGGGCTGCACGTGTAAGCTGCGTGGGGTCCAACCATGGCGGTGGTTTCTAGTTTCAGAAATCGGTTTGAGGGTTTCTAGGGGTCTTGTTTTCCGAAGTTTCTGGCTATGGTGTTTATGTCTTGGAAGTCTACTATGCGGTCGATGTTTACGTCTGCTCTTGGGTCCCATTTTGGTTGGCTTGGACTGGTGCCGAAGGCTCTTGCCGGGTTCTGTTACCTCTTTGTCGGGTTGTTCATCGTGTTACTTTTCGTCGGATGACTTACACTTAGATAACAATGAATGGCTCAAACAAATAAGAAGAAGCATGGAAAATAACTGCAAATTGCAGAGCAATAGTGTAGATTCATAAAATAGGTATATCCATCAACCGAAAGACATTTGAACGTCATACCGATAGTAAAATAATGGTATAATAATAGCATAATAATACTACAATAATAGTATTCGAAGGTGAAAGAAATGGAAAGAGCTGAGTTATTCAAAAATTCGAAAGAAAATACTGAATGGCTTAAAGAAAACTATGAGCATTTGAAAAAGAAATATGATGAGCAATGGATTGTGATAGAAAACAAGACAGTAATAAAAAGTGCTAGTACTTTTGATGAAGTGCTGTCTCTTGTTAGAAAGCGTGACCCAAACAGAGTAATAGTCGAATATATGCAATCAACCCCTGTCGCTATGTTTTTCTAGAAATTAGAAGGTGCGGTAACTTCGAAATTTGCAGGGCCAGTTATAGGGAAACAACCTCTGATTAAAGTTTTCTTTGAAGTAAAAGCATACAAAAAAAGCAAAATGATCGACTTTTTGGTTGACACAGGTTCTATTTTTTCTGCACTCTCTGAAAAAGAAGCGACACTTATGGGAATTGACTGTTCAGAACTTCCAGAAGCGGAAGGTGAAGCGATAGGTTTTGGGGGATTATTCAAGACGAGAATGATAAATAGGCTTGTCACTCTCACCTTTAGTTCAGGTAAGCAAGAATACAAAATCAATTATAATAGTGGCTTCAAGGTAATATGTATCCCTACTGATGTGACTAGGGAGATAAGGGAGAAACTTTTGAGACATACTCCGTCTGTGCTAGGGATGGACATTCTTCTAGCAAAGTTCAA
>CAZCRE010000092.1:0-4599 GCA_964501075.1 uncultured Candidatus Bathyarchaeia archaeon | reverse complement strand
CTGCGAAAACTGCTCCTCTTACTACGAATCTCTCGGCTTGTTCCACCAAAACCTTTTCTATCAGCTTTCGATCCAAGGCATCGCTCACGCCCAACCACGCGATTTCCTCGCCCCAATGCTCATCATTGTATGCAGCTGAACCCAAAACTCCGCGATCCTCCTCAGCCATCAGAATCTCTAACTTTGCCTCTTTTATCCAAGAGCAAAGCTTTTCTTCAGTGAAGGGAGCGAACTCGTAGGAGTCCTCATAGGTGGCATTGAGTAGTCTAACGAGCTGCGGCAGGTCATCTTCGACGAACTTCCGAATTTGAACGGTCATGTCTCATCTTCAATGCAGTTGTTGAGAGCAATTAAAAGCATTTGTCCAATCTTGCCAGTACTTAGTATGTATGTAAGAAGGCAGCTTCGAAGGATCTTGCGTAGAACCAGAATCGAGTGAGGAAATGAGAATTGATCGGGCACTTGCCTTCACTTTTATTAGTCTCGAAAAACAGAATTGAGAATTCAAACAGGTGAATCGATGAACTTGGGAACAAAGAACACTGGAACCGCAGTCTTCTGGAGCCTTTGCCTAATGGGAGGATTCATGATCCTGAGTTCTACACTGTCCAAAAGCGGTTCCGTCTTCACCCCCCTCTTGATAAATCTTGGAACTCCTGATGCATGGAGCGGCATTGTCCTTTCAGCCTCAACCATCCCAGGTATTCTAGTGAGTCTACCCGCTGCTTCTCTTTCCGACATTTTCGGTAGAAGAAAATTCCTGCTTCTGGCTGGAGTAATTTTCGCTTCAGCCCCTTTTCTTTATCTTCTCATAAACAACTGGTGGCAACTAATCCCTGTCAGATTCTACCATGGCTTCGCAACCGCGATCTTTGTTCCAGTTGCTGAAGCCTCAATAGCAGAGCTTTTTCCCACAAGACGTGGGGAGCGAATATCGCTTTTTACTTCGGCAACATATATTGGAAGAATAATTGCACCTACTTTAGGCGGATACGTGCTGGCCGCAACCAACAATGATTTTCACCAAGTCTATCTCGCGGTCGGAGTAGTCGCTGTGACAGGTCTTATCACTGCAATGCCTTTCTTGGCAAAGGAGAGGCGACCTGCGAAGTCTTCGGAAAGATCAGCCAGTGAAAGCATCAAAAGCATGTTTCAAGGTTGGAGAACGATTGCAAGCAATGGGGGTGTAGTCATCGTCAGCTTGATCCAAGCAAGCCAGTACTACGTCTTTGGTGCGTTCGATACGTATCTCGCTTACTACCTATTACGTGGTCTCAAATACGGCACTATATCGACGGGTTTAATTGCTTCGAGCGTCCTCGCCGTGGCGATCTTTGCGAGACCTTTCATGGGCAGAGTCTCAGATAAAATTGGAAGGGGCATTCCGATAGTGTTCGGATGTGTTCTATCAGCTCTGGCTTTGGTCACTGTTCCTTTCATGACTGACTTTGTAGTTCTCCTCATTTTGCTCGTAATCTATGGTTTTGGCTTCGCAACTGTCACTTCTTCCACATCGCCACTGATCTGCGAGCTTGTGCATTCTGAGCTTGTTGGCACTTCAATGGGCTTCTTGGACACAATGATGGATATTGGGCAGACACTCGGCGCATTTGTCACTGGTCTAGTTTTTGCGACGAGCTTCCAATACACGGGAGTTTTTCTGTCTTTTGCTATCGTACTACTCTTTTCTTGTGCTGTGTTTGTTATCTGGAAATTGGTTGGAAAAAGAAGCACAGGCAAATCGTGGTGATGTTATTTCAAAGAACATTCAACGACATCTCCGAGTCGAACCAGTGAAGAAGTCGGCACATCTGCTTTTCAATCTCTTAGAGTTCACGTTCTTCAACAGTAGTGAAAACGGAAGTGCAATGCCTTTCGGAAACTCGGGATTGCTGGCTTTTTTGATAGTCGCGCCATATGTCCTGTTTTGCGAAGTGATATTTTTCAGAAGGAAACGACTTTTCGTCAAGTTGAAGAATCATGTGGCTGGAACGCTGGTTGTTCATGAAGAAAGCAATGCGCTATACGTAAAGAGCCTAGCCGTCGCACCCGGGTTCAGAAGACTCGGAGTAGCTACCTTCATTCTGACCTACGTCGAAAGATCGGCCAAGATAATAGGCAAGAAGAGCATAGAGCTCTCAGTTTTGAAAAGCAATTTCCCAGCACAAAGGCTCTACAGGAGATTCGGTTTTGCACAGAAGGAAGAAAAGAGGAGATCCCTTGTCTTAACCAAAAGAGTCTAGAATAGCCTTGACATGAACCTCGCCCTATTCGAATCTTCGTTCGAAAATTTTAAACTGATTTCGTATTGCCCAGAATTGAAGCTGCTTTCTCCAAAGACACTTGCTCTGCCATTTTATTTTTCGTTAATTATGTCTATTTACGCATGCTTTCCAAGCATGTTCGACTAGCGATTTCGATTATACTGTGAAAAGGGCTTAAATAATGAAACGCTACATTTAGCGTCTACTTTAGTTGTGAAAACACTAAGAGCTGTGAAGCGCACGGTAGTGATCATATGAAATGTCCGTATTGCGGGTCTGAAAACCTCAAAACTCTCGAAACAAGAGATTCACCAGACAACACTGTCAGAAGGCGCAAGGAATGCGAAGACTGTGGAAAGCGCTTCACTTCATACGAGTACGTGGAAACCGTCGAACTCATGGTGAAGAAAAAGGACGGCAGGCTAGAACGGTTCGACCTGAACAAGATCGTTAGAGGACTCCAAAAAGCCTGTGAGAAAAGGCCAGTAACGATGGAGCAGATCCACGAATTAGCAGAACACGTCAGACAGGATCTGATGATGGCTGGAAAAGAGGAAGTCTCTTCACAGGAAATCGGAGACCTAGTCGTCAAATACTTGAAGAAGCTTGACCGTGTAGCCTACGTCAGGTTTGCTTCCGTATACAAGAGTTTTGAGGAACCCCGAGATTTCGAAAAAGTGCTTAAAGAGGTAAAAACATGAAATATGTCAGAAAACGTGATGGAAGGTTAGAACCTTTTGATCAGGAACGCATAACAAACGCTATTTGGAAGGCTGCGAAAGCCGTTAGTGGAAGAGATCGAGAGCAAGCTGGAAAGATAAGCGATAATGTTCTAGCCGAGCTTTACAGACGCTTTGGCGAAGACGGCGTCCCAACAGTTGAAGAGATCCAAGACGTTGTTGAAAAAATGCTCATTGAAAACGGGCATGCCCGAACGGCTAAGGCGTATATTCTCTATAGAAAACAGCATCAGGATCAGAGAGAGCTAGCTGCTCTTCTTAGCGACGCCGACTTGGTTGATCAGTATTTGGAGATTGAAGACTGGCGTGTCAAAGAGAACTCGAACATGAGCTATTCCCTGCAAGGCTTGAACAACTATCTTTCGTCAACCGTTGTGGCAAAATACTGGATCTCCAGGATATACCCACCCAGCATTGCCGATGCTCATTTCTCAGGAGACATGCATATTCATGATCTAGGTGTTCTAGGCGCCTACTGTGTAGGCTGGGACCTGAAGGACTTGCTTGTTTCAGGATTTGGCGGCGTCTCAGGAAAAATCGAAAGCAAACCTGCCAAACATTTTCGTACAGCACTCGGCCAGATAGTGAACTTCTTCTATACGCTTCAAGGTGAAGCCGCTGGAGCCCAAGCTTTCAGCACTTTTGACACTTACTTGGCGCCCTTCATACATTATGACGGTTTGACCCAGAAAGACGTTGAGCAAGCCTTGCAAGAGTTCTTTTTCAACATGAACGTGCCAACCCGCGTTGGATTCCAAACGCCGTTCACAAATATCACTTTGGACATGACGGTGCCCGACTTCATGAAAGACGAGCCGGTTATTGTAGGCGGCAAAGTCATGGACAAGACATACGGCGACATGCCGGCAGAAATGGAGATGCTCAACAGGGCTTTTGCAGACGTCATGAGCCAAGGCGACTCCAAAGGCAGAGTATTCACCTTCCCGATTCCAACATACTGCGTAACCAGAGATTTCGATTGGGACTCGCCATTGGCTGAAAAGATCTTCGAAGTAACAGCAAAGTACGGTGTCCCATACTTTTCCAATTTCATAAACACCGACATGAAACCAGAAGACGTACGAAGCATGTGTTGTCGCCTTAGGATTGACAACAGAGAGCTTGCAAAACGTGGAGGAGGCTTTTTCGGGGCGAACCCGCTTACAGGGTCAATAGGCGTCGTGACGCTGAATCTTCCACGCATAGGCTATTTGTCCAAAGATGAGGACGAGTTCTTTGAACGCTTGGAGAGCATGATGGAGATCGCGAGAGCCAGTCTTGAAGTCAAACGAAAGGTCTTGGACACATTCACTGAGAATGGGCTATACCCGTACTCTAAGCATTATCTCCGCGGAGTAAAGGCGCAACATGGAAAATACTGGCGGAACCACTTCTCAACGATCGGCATCGTTGGCTTAAACGAGGCGATACTCAACCTATTCGGCGTAAACATTGGCTCGCTAGAAGGACTAGACTTCGCAATCAGAGTGCTTGCTTTCATGCGCAACAAACTGATTGATTTCCAGAAAGAAACAGAAATCATGTTCAACCTTGAAGCAACACCTGCCGAAGGCACAAGCTACAGACTTGCTCGA
>CAZCRE010000091.1:0-4709 GCA_964501075.1 uncultured Candidatus Bathyarchaeia archaeon | reverse complement strand
TTTGGTCTGAACGGCTTCTTTCTGGTTCGTGCAAGTCTATGTTGAGCACATTCGTGAACACGCACTACCATGAAACCATTGTCTTCGTATCTGCACCCACAAGGCAATGTAGCAATTTTCGCTGAAACCGAGTCTTTTCGACCTTTCTCAGACTTATTACCAATGTATTTGTTTGAATGAAAAGCCTTTTGTTTAGAGTTTTTGTTGGCGCGCGTACTCTCAACCCTTTAAGGAGTAACTGCCAGCTTCAGTTAAGAATTGCTCGAAAATGCGAGGGTATGATGTGAAAGTTCTACTGCAATTCCTCAGCCGCGTTCTTCTTTCCTCTCCTTAAACCCTTGAACTTTAGTTTTGCCGTAAGAATTCTCTCTGTGGCAAATAATCTTGAAGCAATGTACATGATTACGACCGTGAACGTTGCAACATAGACAATGCCTAGGATGGCTGTCCAGTAGTCGCCCATAGTGATGGCTTTTGACGCTATTATTGGGTGGCTAAAAGGTATTGCATAGATTATGATTCGCACGGCAAGCGGTAGCGCATTGATATCCAAGTACATGAGGGCAAGAGAAGGAAGATAGATGAACGGGTAGATGTAGCCAACCATTGATTGGGCGCTTCTAACGTCTTCTGCAAAAGACGATATTATCACAGCTAGTGCTAAAGCTGAAAGCAAGGCCACGAAAAGTGAAGTGCCCAGCAGCAAATACCCGAAAGGAGAAGGAACGAGGCCCAGCGACACCAGATCTATGTTTGCGCCTGCAGGAATCATTGCCGTAAACGATCCGAGATAATAGTTAAACCCAATCATGTATGCCACAGCCCCGAAACCAGCAACGATGATAGACCCAGACAATTTCCCCATGAGTATCGCGAAGCGATCCATAGGCAAAGTCAGCACAGTTTCCAGTGTCTTCTCCTCTTTTTCCATCGCCACAGAAGTAGCGGCTATCTGCATCGAATAACTGAGCAAGATCATCATAGTTATCGGCATTGCAATCGCCTGTGAAAGCATCAGGCTTGAGAGCATGCGTGTATCAACTCCCCAAACTACTTGTCCCTTGACAATCGCAGATTTTTCCTGAACAATCACGTCGGGGGCGACTTTCCTGTTGAAATTTCCTATCAACGCATCAACGACGGAAGATCCGACGCCTTCAAAAAGCCCCGAGCCAGCATATACACTGCTGCAATTTACTTGAACCGCAAGCTTCATTGTCACGTTCTCAGTGAAATCTGAGGGAATCTCGATAATTTCTGTTGCATTGTTCTCTGCTAGTAATAGAACTGCATCTTGTGTGGTCGTAGCATTGGATTTGACGATCCTCAACGACGAATTGATATGCGCAATGAACTGTTCAGATGCGTTGCCCCTGTCATGATTGAGAACAATTACGGTGGTTTTTCCAGCTGTCTCTTGTGCTGACTGCACAGAGAAACTCATGACAGCGCCAAGTACTGGAAACATTATCAGCGGTACGATTATCGTTCCAAGCAGTATTTTCGGGTCCCTAATGAGCTCCTTAAGCTCTTTCAGTAGGAAGTTACCAAAGCCTCTAAGCAAATCCAACCACCTTCGCAAAGACCTCTTCCAGATTTGGACTTTCGAATCTCTCTTTCAGTTCCGCAGGTTTTCCCTCAGCCACAATCTGACCTTTGCTAGCCAAAGCTACCCGATCACACATGTGCTCAACCTCAAGCATGTTGTGGCTTGAAAGCAACACTGTTACGCCGTTATCTTTCACGTAGCGTTTTATTATGTCTCTCACATGATATGAGTGTAGAACATCTAATCCGCTGGTAGGTTCATCCAGTACTGTGAGCTTAGGCTTGGACATAAGTGCCCTTGCAACGAGGAGACGTCGCTTCATTCCCTTGCTGTACGTTTTAGCTTTGCTCTTTAATCGATCTCCTAAACCACAAATCTCAGCCGCTTCGTTAACCATGTCTTGAAAGCGGTTCTTGTCTTTCGTGACAAACCTAGCCATGAACTCCAAGTACTCCCGACCTGAAAGGTTTCGATAAGCTCCAGCTTCTTCAGGAAGATAAGTAATGATCTCTCGAACTCTTGCTGCTTCTTGTACAACATCCAACCCGAAAACCTCCACAGAGCCAGAAGTCGGCAGCAGCAGAGTGGAGATAACACGCAATGCCGTTGTTTTTCCCGCCCCGTTGGGACCGATGAGACCGAAGATTTCGCCAGTCTCGATGTCAAAGCTGAGATGATTCAGGGCCCGTATTTCACCGAAGTCCTTCGTCAGATCGACAACAGCAACCGCATGGCTCAAGTCAATCACTTCCGTTCCTCCTATTCTTGAAAAACTATTCTAAAAAACCTTGCGCTGAATAGTCCGTTTTCGCGAGCAAAAAACAAAAAGAACGACACAACAACCGTTTCAACCCAAAATATTCTCAAATGTGGTTTTGCAGAGCGGTTTCAATCGCAAAATTTATAGCCTAATAACAAAAATACCTAGAGTTCCGTGGATTAAAATGGAAATGGAACAAGTGGCGCGATGGGCATATACCATCTTCGTCGTCTTGGCGATTGTCGCAGGACTAGCAGTTGGCTACATGGCCTATAACGCAAATCTGCACTGGCTTGACACTGGCGTCGCGGATATGAATGGATGGGTCATTTTCGTAATGCTGATCTTGGGAGTAATCATCGGACTTACAAGCATAACAACAAAAGAAGTGACACCATTCTTAATCGCAACAATCGCTTTAATAGTGGCTGCAAGTGCCAACGTATGGGCTCCTCTGGAAAGGATCCATGACTTGCTCTTTTATTGGGCCACGGCCATACTCGGTTATATCGTAGCTTTCGCAGCTCCAGCTGCCGTCCTGATTGCCATAAAAGCTGTCCTCGGCATGACAAAAGAGAAATAGAGAAACCGCTTTCCTCAATCCCCACTTTCTTTCTCCATTTCACATTCACGTGCAAACGCCGATCCCTACAATCCACCGAAGATTCAATCAGGCATGCAAACAAGTTCATTTCAACCTTCAGTAGAGTTATCACAGGATGAAGCAATCTGATCTGCGTGGACACCTGCAATGATTAAATCAGTTTGCAGCATTTCAAAGAGTGAAACATATATCCTTGTTTTCACAAGCTCAGATCTATGGCACTTTGAATGGAGACGCTACGATGGGTGAAGAGAAACAAGAGGAAACCAATGTAACACAAATCGAAAGACTAGAACAAGCCCTAGATGAAGAGAGAAAACGTTCAGAAGAGAACCTCATACGACTGAAATACATGCAGGCAGACCTTGAAAACCTGAGGAAGAGATTCGACCGTGAAATAAACGAAGCAAAAGAACACTGCAATGAGCAACTCATAATCCAACTACTAGAAATCGTAGATGAATTGGAGATGGCAATCAAGATTAGCCGTTCTTCCAACTCCGCAGACACCTTGACCCAAGGCGTAGAGATGACTCTTCAGAAGCTGAAAAAGATGCTAAAAAACGAAGGAGTGTCTCCGATAGATTGTTTAGGCAAACCCTTCGATCCCTCAAAACATGATGCAGTGGCTAAGACAGAAAATGATGATGCTAAAGAATGCACTGTTGTTGAGGAAGTCAGAAAGGGGTATGCCAGGAAGGAAAAGGTGATTAGACCGAGTATCGTTAAGGTTGTAACAAAACCTTCATCCAAATCACAAAAGGAGATAAATTTGAATGAGTAGTGTGAAACCTGGTGAAAAAGTCATGGGAATAGATTTGGGAACAACGAACTCTGCAGCAGCCATTTTCGAAGGAGGACGCGCAACCGTAATACCGAGCGCAGAAGGACCAACGATGGCTGGAAAGATGTTTCCATCCGTCGTCGCTTTCACGAAAGACGGCCAACTGCTAATCGGAGAGTCAGCAAAGAGGCAAGCCGCCGCCAACCCCGAAGGAACAATTTTTGAAATAAAAAGAAAAATGGGCACAGATTACAAGGTCAATATTCAGGGAAAAGAGTATACTCCACAACAGATTTCTGCCTTCATAATGCAAAAGATAAAAAAAGATGCGGAGACCTTCTTGGGAACCCCAATCAAGAAAGCAGTCATAACAGTACCAGCCCATTTCAATGACAACCAACGGCAAGCCACAAAGGACGCAGGAGAAATCGCCGGCTTCGTAGTTCAAAGAATCATAAACGAGCCTACCGCAGCGTGCCTCGCCTATGGCATAGACAAGCTAGAAAAGAAAATGAAGATACTAGTGTTCAGCTTCGGCGGCGGAACCCACGATGTCACAATAATGAATTTCGGCGAAACCGTTTTCCAAGTGCTCTCAACAAGCGGCGACACTCAGATCGGCGGCACAGACGTAGACAAGGCAGTCATGGACTACATCGTAGACGAATTCAAAAGGCAGACAGGCATAGACCTCACCAGCGATAAAATGGCCATGGCTAGACTCAAAGAAGCCGCAGAAAAAGCAAAGATAGAACTATCCGCCTTAATGAGCACTGACATTGACCTGCCCTTCATAACCTCTGACGCGACAGGACCAAAACACTTGCACCTAACGTTAACACGCGCCAAAGTTGAGGCACTAGCGCAACCGATAGTTAAAAAAACCGAAAGAACCATCGTAAAGGCGCTTGAAGACGCAAAGTTAACTCCCAGCGACATAGACAAAATAATCCTCATCGGCGGCATGACGCGAATGCCCCTTGTGCAAAAGTTTGTAGAGCAGATAATGGGC
>CAZCRE010000090.1:3080-4709 GCA_964501075.1 uncultured Candidatus Bathyarchaeia archaeon | reverse complement strand
GTATCGCTCTGAGGCAATGACCGCGAAGCACGGCTCCTTATGTATGTGCGATATTTCCCCTGCTAGAACCTCGGATTCACGTACTATTCTCTCAGACTTGGAACCCACTGACTTCATTGTCTCAGGATCGTTTTCGAGAAGTTTAATGGCAACCCATCTGGGTGGGTATCCCGAGGCGAGATTCTCAGATTTGATCGCTTCAGCGAGTTTCTCTATTCTTTCTTCTACTTCGACCCCGTACTTGAGACGGGGTTTCTCGCTCTGGCTCATGTTTTCCGCGACTCTGACGGCAGTCTTCGTTAGTTCATATATTCCTTCTCCCCTGATGGCCACGGTTGAAACAACAGGCACGCCCAATGCTTTCTCCAGTCTTTTTTGATCTATGCTTATGCCTTTTTTCTTGGCAGCATCCACCTGATTGAGGCAGACAACGAGTGGAACTTCCATTTCGATTAACTGAATTGTGAAGAATAGATTGCGCTCAAGAACAGAAGCATCAAGCACGTTGATAACGACACTGGGATGCTCGAGAGCGATGTATTCTCTTGACACGATTTCCTCCATGGAAAAAGTGGAGAAGGAGTAGATTCCGGGTAGATCTACGACTACTATTTTTCGCCCCTCGAAATTGAGTATCCCTTGGGCTCTTTCCACCGTTTTCCCAGGCCAGTTGCCGATGATCTGACTTGAGCCCGTGAGGTGATTAAATACCACACTTTTGCCAACATTGGCATTTCCAGCTAAGGCGAAGGTCAGGTTCTTACTGCTATTTTGGTCTGTCTTCCCTGCTTGGGGACTCGGGAAATGATGTACCATCGAAATCATCGTCTATTTTTCCTTCTGCAGAAGGTCAACGAAGACATTTGAGGCGATGTCTTGTCCAAGCGCGATTTTCGCCCCTCTTACTCCAATTTCAATTGGGCCCTTTAGCGGTGCAACCCTTACGACGCTTATGCCTGTTCCTGGCGTTAGACCCATGTCCAAGAGTCGTTGAAGAACCTTGTGTTCCCCCCTAATGAAAGAAACGTTGCCTCGGTCACCCGCCTTGAGATTGCTTACCGAAATCAACTTCTGTCTGCGCTTTCCCACTTCTTCTAAACCTTTCTTGTGCACTTGTATGCACTCCTCGCAACTGGAAAAGGGCAAACTGCAAGCTGGAATGACTTTTCCGTCATCTGGGCATGTGTCTGGATGCTTCAGAAATCGGCACAGCGATTCCTCTGCTTCGTCGGACAAAGAGTGCTCCATCTCACATGCTTGCATGTGAACCCTGTTCTTTCCTATTCCCAATACATCATGCAAGAACCGTTCGAGTAGCCGATGCTTCCTAGTTGTCTTCTCAGCAACTTGAAAGCCCTTAGTCGTGAGGTAAGCCCCGCGATACGGTGAATACTTCACATATCCTTTCTTAGCGAGTTTTTTCAGCATTTCTGTCACACTTGCTGGAGCAATTTTGAAGTGTTCTGAGAGCTCAGTAGTGGCTACAGGTTTCCCGTTTCGAGAGAGAATGTAGAGTGCTTTCAGATAATCTTCAATGGTTTTGCTGGACATGATGACACCTGAATTTAGGCATACCTAAATCTCTCGCGCACTCGTATAAACTTTTAGGCACGCCTAAAAATCTTTGGC
>CAZCRE010000090.1:0-2980 GCA_964501075.1 uncultured Candidatus Bathyarchaeia archaeon | reverse complement strand
CCTAAATCTCTCGCGCACTCGTATAAACTTTTAGGCACGCCTAAAAATCTTTGGCAATCAAAGGACGCCATTTCCCTCTAAGCGACTAGCGAGCTTGGACAGTCAAATCCTGAACATTCTCCTCACCGATCCAGCTCCTGTAGCTGCCTATCAAGCATAACTAAGCCTTTCTGGCAAATAACGCGCTCTAGTATCTGATTAGGGTTCTTTAGGGTTCCTCGCTCAATCGGCCAGATAGGTCTTCCCAAGTGAACATTTCAAAGCAGATCAGGGTTTCCGACCTGCAGACAAATGGAGACTTCCTCATCTCTATGACCCTGGCATCTATGTCCTTCATTGCTCCCCGAAGTATAATGACGAAGTCAAAGGATCCGTGAACAAAATCCATCCTTTCCACTTTGGAGTCCAAGATCAATCCTTTAGACAAGACCTCATCGCAGAACTCCTTCTCCTTCCCAGGCTGAATCTCCACGAGCACATAGGCGCGTACGCTACCTTCTTGAGACTTCATGAGCGTTTGTTTTATTGGCAACCTTATTATTGTTTTCCCAAGCACGTGCACAATCAGAAAGAGAACCTTGACTGTGAATCTACTTAGATCCTAGCTTTTTCCGCAGTATTTCTTCTGCTCTTCTTAATGCTTCTGGCAGTTTGTCGGTTCGTGTTCCTCCGCCTTGAGCGAAGTTGGGTTTTCCTCCTCCCCCGCCACCTATGATCGATGATGCCTCTCTCACCGCTTGGCCTGCGTCTGCTCCCTTTCCTAGAGCGGTCTTTCCTGCCATGACCATTATTCTCGCATTCTTGCTGTCTGAACCATAGAATATTGCGATGACGCTTTCGTCTCTTTTGATGATCTCGTTTGCCGTTTGAACCATACGGTCAACGTCTATGTCCTCTTTGAAATCACGCTTTACCAGCTTAACACCGTCTACTTCCTCGACTTCACAAGCGGTCTTCGTTCCAGCAGACATGCTTTCGCGTTCAGCCAGTTCCTTGATCAACTTCCTTCTTTCAACTGTCGCTTCCTTCAACTCTTTGACTAGCTTCTCCGCAGTTTTGCCCAGTTTCTCGATGGGCGCGGTTAACGTTTCTGAAACTTTCCACAGCAGGCGTTCATTGGCTTGAACCGCTTTCACCGCTGGGATTCCAACGGAATAGGTGAGTCTCTCCACGCCATCTTGAACTCTTTCTGAGTGAATAATCTTGATGAAGCCAAGCTCGCCAGTGTTCCTCAGGTGCGTTCCGGCACACGCTTCTACGTCCCAGTCCCCAGCTCTCACCACGCGGATTTCCTTGCCAGGCACCGCTCCGCCCTGATAAAGCCTGAAGCCGTAGCGGGTCTCTGCTTCGTTGCGCGGCATCCACGATGTTTCAACTGGAATGTCACGCATGATCGCTTCGTTAGCCAGAGTCTCGATCTTCTGCATTTCTTCCAGCGAAAGCCTACGGTAATGTGAGATGTCCAATCTGGAGCTTTCAACGCCTTTTTGTGTGCCGAACTGCCATATGTGTTGTCCCAGCACACGTTTTGCAGCGCCGCCGATAACGTGGGTTGCTGTATGGTTCTTCATGAGGCTGTATCGTTTTTCCCAGTCAATATGGCCCTTGATGGTGCTGCCCTCTTTTGGAGAAGCCGCGACTTTGACCTTGTGTACAATCACTCTGCCAACTTTCTGAACGTCGACAACCTCAATCTTCTTTCCTTTGAACGTGAGATAGCCGCTGTCGGCGGGCTGTCCACCGCCCTCAGGGAAGAAACACGTTTGGTCAAGAACAACGTACTCGCCACCAATCACTTTGATTATCTTGGCGCTGAACTCCTTCATGTACTGGTCTTGATAGTACAGCATTTTGGTCTCAGCGATCCCTGCAATCTTGCTCTTCAGCCACTCTTCCTGTTTTGCTTCTGCTTCTTCAACAGGTTTCGACATCTGCATGTGTCGCTGAGCGATCAAGGCATAGAAGTTGTCAGGAATGTCCACGTTCAAGCCTTCATCCTCGGCTGCCTGCTTTACGATCTCGGGAGGCAATCCGTGAGAATCATATAACTCTGTTAAAATCCCAACAGGGATTTCCTTTTTCTTCTTGGCTTTCAGCTCGTTTGAAATCCTTTTGACCATTCCTTTTCCGCGTTTGATTGTGTCTTCGAATTTCTCTTCTTCAACGTGGAGCATCTCGACGATTTCGTTCTGCATTTCCTTCAGCAGCGGAAAATCCTTGCCCCAATAGTTAATCTGCATGTCCACGATATCATAGAGTTTCTCCGGGATATTCAGCATCCGCAGAAGTCTGTAAACTCTTCTAAACAACAATCTGGCCAAATATCCCTCCTGAATGTTTGAAGGAACCACTCCTTCGGAAAGTATGAAGCTTAAACATTTCGTGTGGTCAGCGACTGCGAAGGCGTTCTCGATTGGAAGCAGGAACTTGTCCAATTCATTCACAGTTAAGCCGACGAGGTCAGCCTCTTTCTTTCTTGTCTTCAATCTGCTTGCAGTCTTGTCCAGACTGACTAGTCCCGACACTTCTGCAACTTTCTTCAGCAGCTTCTCGTCGACTTTGGTCATTCCAGCCATCTTGAAGATTTTGCCAAGCAAGTCGCCATAGATAGCGTGGAACCCGCTCAAAACACCTTGAGAAACCCACGCGTAACGATCTATGCCGTAGCCGGTGTCAACTGTTCGAATAGGCAATCTCACAAACTCGTCGTTGACCACTTTGAACTGCATGAAAACCAGTGTCGCAACTTCCATACCTCGAATGATGCATTCAACGTCTGGTCCAGCATTTCCGCCGCCAATCCAGACTCCTTCTTTGTACACTATTTCCTCTGACTTCACGCCTAAATCCTTGGTAACCCAGTCTTGATGGTACCTGACTGTTTGATCTTTCCAGTAGACTTCTTTGTCAGGGTAGTTGAACGCATGTGCTCCTCCCATCTCGAATATGGTCATGTGTCTCCCAAACGTTGGTCCAGTGT
>CAZCRE010000089.1:0-4815 GCA_964501075.1 uncultured Candidatus Bathyarchaeia archaeon | reverse complement strand
TGCTGCAAAAACAATGAGGCCTGGCATGTCCATCACGCGGCTTTCAGCCCCCAGGTAGAGTCCAGTATTGTACATGACATAAGAGCCGTAGAAAGGCCCAACGATTGGTATGAACATTAGCAGGCATACGATGGAATTATGTGTAAAAAGAAACAAAGTGTTTTGCCAGATGTTCATGCCTTTCGTTTCATCTTGTATCTGCTTCAGCTCGTCGCTCATGGTTTTTGAATCTTCAAGGCTGAGCGGGGTCAGGATGCCAGCGACTGTTATCACTACTAGTAAGAAGAAGAAGGTTACGATGGTAAGGATTCTTTCGGATTTTCCCGAGGAATCTCTCCGAAAAACAGACAAGATCTTGAAACATCCTTTTAACTGTCATGTTTTGGTTCTATTCTTAGGGCTCGGAACCCTCTTGCAATTGGATTTAGTATTTCGCTGATATTAACTTTCTTTAGTGCCCCGGACTGGTCCGCTGCGAGACCTCTGACGTCATGTTCCGCTGCCATCAAAGAATACAAGCATGCGCTTTCATCCGAGATTCTGGGCTGACACTTTGATGGTAAACCCAATAGGACTGGCTGATTTTCTTTCAGGGTTTTCTCACATGCATACAATATCGCGTTTGCTCCCGATGTAAGTTCCGCTATCCTTACTGGAATGCTTTCTTTTCCTATGGCTAAGACCTCGATTCCGTACTTTCGTGTAATCTCGCCTGCAATTCTCCTTATTCGGGGCAAGATTTTCAGAAGATGCTGTTTGCCGATGGTTGAGATTTTCATGTTCGTGAACTGGATGGGTGAAAGCTCTTCGAGCGAAATTGCTCCCAAAGATATGTCGAGGTGGACGACATCTGCTTTTGTCTTTTCAAGCAGGTTTAGGCAGAGTTCGGCTTCATGGACTATAACCTCGTATCCCTTGCTTGCATCTGCGTATATGGGTTTAGACAACGAGACTCTTGCTTCTCTATACGGCGGATCAACCAGCACGGCCGCGGTTGCAACAATTGTCAGAGGGTCGAACTTCTCATTTAAGATGGCGGAGGAGGAGTCTGCAGCGACTACTTTCACCTTTTCACCTTCTGCTTAATAGGCAACTATTGGAATTTATCTTTGTTGTCTTGCTTACAGCTTTTTCAATCCCATGGCTAGAATGAACATTTCCGCGCTTTTGCCTCGGCTGGCTTTTGGTTTTATCACGTTTGCAGTTTGAAAGCTTTTTTTTACTTTTATAGTGAAATCGTCGAGTAAGTCACCTTGGAAAACTTTGACGAAGAAGTTTCCGGCAGGTCTTAGGGTTTCGAAGGCAATGTTCAAGGCTTGCTGTGCCAGATCTATCTGGCGGGCATGATCTACTTCCCATACGCCGGAGATGTTGGGTGAAACATCCGAGATCAAGGCGTCGGCCTTTCTGGGTAGGAACTCCACGATTTGCTGCAGTGTTTCTTGTTCGCTTATATCGCCTATTATGGTTCGAACGTTGTGTTCAGCGAAAGGCTCGACTGGTCTTATGTCAACGCCCAAGACGAAACCCTTGATTCCAACAGTTTTTCGGGCTGCCTGAATCCAGCCGCCTGGTGCGGCACCCAAGTCTATGACGACGTCGCCTTCTTTTATGAAACGGTATTTTTCTATGACTTGAAACAGTTTGTACGTTGATCGGGAACGATATTTCTCTTCTTTGGCTTTCTTGTAGTAATAGTCTCTTTTTCTGTCTTGAATCCAAGTCTTAGGCAAGACTAGCTGTCACCCAGTGCACCCTGCTCGGCCTGAGCTATCGTTAGGAGCCATTCTGTCAGTCTATCGCAGTTCTGCGGCGAAATTGCGCCTGAAGGGTCACATCTGGGGTCATCGGGGCACATTAGACAGGGGCAGTTGACTATAGAATCTATTGATGCTGGCATCCTCTTTGGGAACAACCTATAGGTCCATCTCCCGTCCCGCAGTTCTTTTTCTCTGCGAATCAAGCTCTTGTTTTCGAGCTTTATGGAAATCCTTGAGCCTTCCCGACTACTCGCGCCCAGCTGTCTCCACAAGTCCGATTGAAGCACGCCTTCAGGGCCTGTGTTCATCACGAATTGTAAGGCCTTATGCTCAAGGTCGTTACGCTTTGGCATTCACTATCAGTTCCAACTGTTTAGCATAAATATGCGTGGTTTTCAAATAAAGATGTTGTGCTTAATGTTGAAAGAAACCATGCTGCAACGCAGTAAATTCAAGGAAAACAGTGGCGAACGGTACTGTCTGGGAATAGAATCTACAGCAGATGATTTTGGTGTCGGAATATCAACTTTCAAGGGTGAGACTCTGGCAAACGTGACTGATGCCTACATTCCCGCAGAAGGTGGGATACATCCACGCGAAGCAGCTAGACATCATTCGGACGTGGCGAGCAAGGTTCTAGGAGAGGCTTTGAAGAAGTCAAAAATGGAACCAAGAGAATTGTCCATAATCGCTTTTTCTCAAGGCCCAGGTCTTGGTCCATGCCTGCGCACAGGCGCAACAGTAGCACGTGCACTGTCTTCGTATCTTACTATTCCGCTTGTCGGAGTCAACCATTGCATAGCCCACATCGAGATTGGGAAGCTGAAAACGGGAGCCAAAGATCCCATAGCCCTGTACGTTTCAGGCGGTAATACGCTAGTAGCGGCTTTCGATTCAGGACGCTATCGCGTTTTTGGCGAGACGCTTGACATTGCATTAGGGAATTGTCTGGACGTTTTTGCGCGAGAGGCTGGGTTGCGACAGAGGCAAGGCTTACCGTTTGGAGCGGTTGTTGAAAGACTTGCAGCAAAAGGTGAAAAGCTGGTTGCGTTGCCGTACACGGTGAAGGGGATGGATCTTTCGTTGAGTGGCTTGTTAACCGCCGCTATCGCCATGCTCAAGAGGGGCGAGACCGCTCTTGAGGACTTGTGTTTTAGCCTTCAGGAGACAGCGTTTGCCATGGTCACGGAGGTTACGGAAAGGGCGTTGGCGCACACAGAGAAGAAGGAGGTTCTCTTGACTGGAGGTGTGGCGGCTAACAAGAGGCTTCAATCAATGATAGAAGCTATTGCGGAGGAGCATGGCGCGAGGTTCTGCGTTGTGCCGAGCGAGTTTGCAGTTGATAATGGTGCCATGATTGCTTGGACTGGCGTTCTGGCTTACAAGCATGGCTTGGCAGTGCCCGTTGAGGAAAGCTCTGTTAGGCTCAGGTGGAGGCTTGACGAGGTTGAAGTCCCGTGGATAGGCTGAAGAAGCCAATGCTGTTTAAGAAAGGCGCTGAGGCCAGCCTTTACGTTGCAGAATGGCAGAACAGAAAGGTAGTCATTAAGAAACGTTTACCCAAGAAATATCGTCCTCCAGAGCTGGACAAGCGAATCCGAACATACCGCACTGTTCATGAACCACGGCTCATGCATGAAGCAAAAAGAACGGGCGTGTCAACACCGCTAATCTACCTTGTTGACGCTAAAAACGCGACGATAATAATGGAGTTCATCGAAGGAAAACAGTTGAAAACATCGTTAGACGGCGTTTCCAGAAATGAAAGAGAAAGGCTTTGCCGAAAAGTTGGTGAATCTATTGGCAAGCTTCACAGGTCTGGAATAATTCATGGAGACTTGACGACGTCGAACATGATTCTGACGCCGACAAAGCAGATTTTCTTCGTGGACTTTGGGCTGGGCGAAAAATCAAGCGAGCTTGAGGCGAGGGCAGTTGATCTTCACTTAATGAAGAGGGCTCTGCAGAGCACGCATTTTCGTTTTGCCAATGAGTGTTTCGGCAGCGTCATGGAAGGATACTCGAGTGTTTCAGGTGTTGGGTTGGCGAAAGCTGTTTTGGGCAAGGTTGAAGAGGTTGAGAGAAGGGGACGTTATGTTACGGGAAGAGTGGCGTGAGTAAACATGGTTTACAAGCTGGAGGGCAGGATCGTTTTCTTCGCTACCAACAATGTTCACAAGTTTGAAGAGGCCTGCAAAGTGTTGGCGGAGTATGAAATTGCGGTGGGCATGCTTCGCGTTAAGAGTTTAGAGATTCAGAGCGACAGTTTGGAAGACATCGCCAAGACAAGCGTTACTTGTGCTTTCAGGAAATGCAAGCTACCGTTGATTGTAGAAGATGCAGGACTGTTTGTTGAAGCGCTCAGAGGGTTTCCCGGTCCCTACGCCGCTTACGTTTACAGAACAATCGGCAATAATGGCTTGCTACGACTCATGAACGGTGTTGATAACAGGAAAGCCAGATTCGAGTCAGCAATTGCCTACCTCTCCACAAAGTCAAAGCCACCCCTCTGCTTCAAAGGTGAAGTTGCTGGCGAGATAACCCGAGAAGAACGAAAAGGAAAAGACAAGGCCGGTTTTGGGTTTGACCCAATATTCCAACCCACGGGTAGCAACAAGACGTTTGCAGAGATGACCATTGACGAAAAAAACACGTTCTCACACCGTGCAAGAGCTTTGCACAAATTTGCGGAATGGTACAGAAGCTTAAGGTAGAAGCTTTTCCGTCATCAACGTTCCAGTAAAAAGATAGCGGAGATATCTCCCGAATTCCGTCTTCACATGAACGTTTTCTTCTAATGGGAAATAGGGTCAAACTTGCTTAAAAAGACTGATAGAAGCGTCTTCTATTTGCTCTTTTTCACCGTTTTCTTCATATGTTGCGTCAACAGTTCTTGAATCTTGTCTATATCCAAAAAACAGAGATTCCTTCGATTTACTTTCTCTATTATCTTGTCTTTGGCATTATCCGTGAATCTTCCAGAAATGGCGATAATAAGGTCAGAAATGTATCTTTTCTCTCTACTCGTAGTGTCGATGTAAGACATCGTAAACGC
>CAZCRE010000088.1:1393-4898 GCA_964501075.1 uncultured Candidatus Bathyarchaeia archaeon | reverse complement strand
GGTGCGGTCACCGGGATTTGAACCCGGGTTGTCGGCTTGGGAAGCCGATGTCCTAACCAAGCTAGACTACGACCGCCCAGGAAGTAACATTTGACAGAGAAATCGACATAAACCTTGCGTTCAGGTTGGAACAACACAAAAAGAGAGGGGATGAGGTTCTATTTGGATTTTGTCATATGCACGTTTTTGATCAGAACGTACGGGCTCAGTGACGGCGGATCAGCTTCGGCCCACCAGTGCACGTGCTGTCTCTCCTTTGAAATCGCTGCAATATTGCCAAGCATAGTCAAGGTATTGTCACTCACACGAAGATCCTTCAAGGACCTTTTGATTTCGCCTTTCTCAACCAGGAAAATGCCGTCTCTAGGAATAGTTGAAAAGTCACCCTTCGCATAGTTCTGGAACCGCGTGTACCAAGTGTTAGTCAAGTAAAGACCCCTCTTCACTTCACCGAAAAGCTCATCCTTACTCATGTCGCCAGCCTCCATCTCAACGTTCCAAGGATTCGGTGCCACCAGCCCAGCGTTGCCCGTTGTCTTAGTCTTGAACATCTTCGCCGTAGACGCATTATGCAAGTATGTCTTGAGCACGCCCTTGTCTATGAAAACGTTCTCCTTCGTAGGCACTCCTTCATCATCGAAAACCCTGTTAGACATCGAATACGCAGCGGGATTATCCTTCAAAGTGACGATCTCAGGCGCCACCTTCTTCCCAATCTTATCCACGAAGACGCTCATCTGAATCATAACGTTGAACGCCGAAACCATTCCGCCCCAGACACCAAGCGAAGAACCCAGAATCAAAGGATCAAAGATAACGTCATACGCGCCATCGTCGCCAGTCTTCGGATTCTTAGCCAGCTTCGCAATTTCACCAGCCTTCGTACCAGCCCTAGCAGGCTTGAAGCCCTTCAACGTGGAACTGCATTCGACGCCGTGGCCTGACGCTTCCTGCTCCGCAAAAGCCCTTATCGAAAGTTCTATCGCCGATCTGCTGTCAAAGCCAACTGGTCCTTCGGAAGACACCAAGTAAACGTCCTCGAACTTCGTGAATAGAATGCCTCCACTGTCAATCTTAGGGCCGATCTCCTTCTTGGCAGCACTGATGGCTTCGGAAACCAGCTCTGTCGGGCTGTCCAAATCCTCAAGTTTACTGTCCGCATTGCTCTTCGGATAACGGAACTTTCCCTTCGCAAACCCGCCAAACGTGGGGTTCTCCGCCGAAACCTTCGCCAACCCCAGCAACTGCTTGATGCTAGCATCGATGTCTTTGAAGTCGTGAATCTGCGTCGCAACCACGCGCTTCTTCCAAGCCAACGCCACGTCAGTAACGTAGTCATCCCAAGCAACCGTGATGTCAACTTGGTTGTTGCTGAACCGCACTTGCCTGTATTTGCCGATCGTTGTCTTGGCAACCACTTCGTCGGCGCCAAGCTTCTTCGCCTTCGTGACTATTTCTTCAGTTTTGTTTAGTATGTCGGTCATTTCACGAACACGCTCCTCAGTCTAATGCATGGACCACCAGTGTACACTGGAATCCCCTGGCCCGGATCGCCCTTTCCGCAAGTGGCAGCGTCAAACTCGACCTTCTTGGAAACCGCATCAACAGCTGTCCAAAACTTCAAAGTCGTCGTCTCAATCACTGGTCTCGCCACTGGATGCTTCAGCTCACCATTTTCAATCACGTAAGCCTCTCTGCCAACGTACCTTTGATTGAACCGCTTGTCATCAATGTTCCATTCAGTGAAAGACTTCATGTAAATGCCATGCTTCACGTCTCCGATCAGTTCTTCCTCGCTCAGCTCTCCCGGAAGGACAAAAGTGTTCGCCATCCGCACGATTGCTTCCCTATCATAGTTGACGGATCGCGAAGAACCGTTGCTAGTCGTCCCAAGCTTGGCCGCCGATTCTCTATTGTGCAGAAACTCGTTTATGACACCGTTCTTGTAGAGGAATCTTCGTCTTGCCTTCACGCCCTCGTCATCATACGGATAGTAACCGTAGCTATGCTCAATCGTAGGATCATCCACAACCGTAACGACGTTGCTGCCGATTCTTGTTCCAATCCAGTATTTGCCGCCCTTGTAGATGAAAGATCGCCCAGCTTGACTCATCTCGCGCCCCAGAATCCTGTCAGCCTCCATCGGATGACCACAGGACTCGTGAGCCGCGATTCCAGTAACCTCTGAACCGCAAATCAGATCCATGTCTCCAGCTTTCACAGCTTTTGCCTTGGTTATAACATCCTTGAGAACCTTCGCGTTGTGGACCATTCTTCCAGGGATGTCCCATTCATGAAAAGCCTCCCATCCGCCACTGCACCCAAACTGCTCATAAGCCTGCTCAGTCTTTCCCTGCTCAGCCACCGTGATGAAGATGAACGCACCTATCTTAGGCACGAATGATGAAATCCGAGAACCCTCCGAGTTGACGAAGTATTTCGTGGTCAAGTCTATACTGCATTGAGACATCGTCGCTGGCACCTTCACCCCGCATGACGCCAAAGCCTTGTCAACTTCCGAAAGAGCGGAAATCCTTTCCTCAGGAGAAACATTCTCAATCTTCTTCTTCTGATCAACAACCCACTTCGTCTTGACACCTTTCTCCTTCGCAAAAACCAGTTTATCCTTCCGCTTCGCACCTTTCGCATACTTGAACGCCAAGTCCACAATCTCCTTCGCCTCTTCCTTCGACCACTTGTTCGTCGATGCAAAACCGATTCCGCCGCTCGCGATTATCCGCACGCAAAAGCCGCTGTCCACGCCAGAAACATACGCTTCCAACATGCCATTCCTCAGCATCAGCCTATCTTGCACTTGACTCTGCGCCCTGACCTCAGCATAATCAACCTTCTTGCCCTGTGCATAATCCAAAGCGTAGTCAACAATTGCCTCGTCCATTTTTCCTTCAACCTTTTGAAACACTATTTGAGAAAAGAAAGGATAAAACCTTTTAGGCTAAACCCTGAAGCCTTAACCCAGAAACACCAAGAAGGAACACTCATTGAAAGAAAACTCAACCGCAAACGTGCTTTTCTGGCAAGGAAACGAAGCATGCGCCGAAGCCGCCATAGCGGCAGGATGCAGATTCTTCGCCGGCTACCCAATAACACCCTCCAGCGAAATAGCAGAGCACTTGGCAAAAAGACTCCCGCAAGTGGGCGGAATCAGTATCCAAATGGAAGACGAACTAGCCTCAATAGGAGCCATCGTCGGCGCAAGCTGGGCCGGCGCAAAGTCAATGACCGCCACGTCAGGACCGGGCTTCAGCCTAATGCAGGAGGGCATAGGCTACGCTTTCATGACAGAAACACCATGCGTAATAGTGGACGTTCAAAGAGCAGGACCGAGCACGGGACAAGCCACCAAGTGCGGACAAGGCGACGTGATGCAGTCCCGTTGGGGCACTCACGGAGACTATTCAGCCATCGTTCTTTCGCCAAACTCGGTTCAAGAACTGTTCACATTAACCATCAAAGCCTTCAATCTGGCAGAAAAATACCGCAC
>CAZCRE010000088.1:0-1293 GCA_964501075.1 uncultured Candidatus Bathyarchaeia archaeon | reverse complement strand
GAAATTGCAGATTACGAAAGCTACAATGTTGAAGACTGCCAAGTCGGCATAGTCTCCTACGGATGCACGTCAAGATCGACCTATGAAGCCGCCGAAAACGCGCAGAAGAAAGGAGTCAAAACAGGCTTCATAAGACTTAGAACACTCTGGCCCTTTCCAAACAAAATCATAAAGAGAATGGCTGAAACCGCCGAAACCATCATCGTCCCAGAAATGAACCTCAAACAACTATTCTACGAGGTGGAAAGAGCGGCCGAGGGTAAGACGCACGTAACACCGCTCAACAAGATCGGAGGAGGCGAACTCCTAACGCCAGAAGAACTGCTGGCCAAAATCCTAGAGGTGAAAAAGAGACATGACTGAATCCTTCTCAGCACAGAAATACCTCCGCAACATTAAACCACCCTTCTGCGCAGGCTGCGGCGCATACACGGTCTCGAACACCTTCTTAAGAGCAGTTCATGAACTGGGCCACGAAAACCTGAACAAGTTCGTCTTCTGCAGCGGAATCGGCTGCTCCGCATGGATTCCCTCCCCACACTTCATAGCAGACTCGGTTCACACCCTTCACGGAAGAAGCATACCAGTGGCAACAGGAATAAAACTGGTTCGCCCAGACGTTAACGTAGTCGTCTTCGGCGGCGACGGCGACATAGTCGGCATAGGACTAGGCCACTTCATACATGCGGCACGCAGAAACCTAGACATCCTCACCATCATGGTCAACAACATGGTCTACGGAATGACAGGGGGACAAGTCGCACCTACAACGCCGTTCAAAACAAAAACGACAACAACGCCATACGGAAGCTTCGAACACCCACTCGACGCCGCAAAACTAGCCGTCACAGCAGGAGCCTGCTACGTAGCACGATGGACAACAATCCACGTAAACGAGTTCAAAGAATCCATCAAAAAAGCACTAGAAATGAAAGGATTCAGATTCATCGAAGTCATAAGCCAATGCCCAACAGCCTTCGGAAGAAGAGCCGGATTCAAAGACGCTGGAGAAATGCTGAAATGGTTCAAAGAAAACGCCGTATCAATCGAACAAGCAGAGAAAATGAGCGACCAAGAAGCGTCACTGAAGCTCGTGATAGGCGAATACCCACAGAAGACGAGGCCAACACTCGTCGAGACCGTTTACAATACAATGAAGGAGGCGCAAGAAGCTGAAGATTGAAATCAGAATAGGTGGCTTCGGAGGACAAGGCGTAGTCCTAGCAGGACAAATCCTTGGCAAGGCCGCCGTAATCGATGGAAAAAACGCTGTTCAAACGCAGACCTACGGGG
>CAZCRE010000087.1:0-4979 GCA_964501075.1 uncultured Candidatus Bathyarchaeia archaeon | reverse complement strand
TTTTGGCATCTTACTGGTCTAGCGTCACTCATCTTTTCACCATAGAACAATTCTCTATCGGTCTTTTTAAGCCATTTTTCGACTTGCGGAAAAGTTATAGCTGAACTGAGAAGAAATGAAAGGATTGTTCTGTGAATGAACTAATTCGTTGAATGTGTCCATAGTCTTAAATAGCCCGCCGAAAGAGTGGCTTTTGGCAAACATCATGAATCTGACAAAACTTTTGTGGATATGCACGTTTGCCTTCATGGTCTGTCTATCTTTGTTGCTTCTCAGACTGTCTAGTGTCCTAGGAAGCGAGTTCGACATTTTCATACGATGGGTTTCAGCGATTAGCTTAATATTGTTAGGAGTTTTTGTAGGAGCACTTATCTCGCAAAAGCAGATTCGGGTTCGAGCGGTGCTCTTACCCTCTCTCTTGTTTGTGCTAGGATTCTTTGCCGCTCCATTTGTTGGAATTGGAGTGCTGATGCTCTTTGAGAATTTTGGTTTTGACATGCCAGTGATATTTGGAGTGAGTATCACAGCCTACCTCTTACTCTACATGGGACTATGGTTCTGGCTTAAAAAGAAGGGCATTTTCAAGAGGCAAAACCCTTAGAAGATTCTTCCATCAGCCTTTAAAAGCCAGTTTGACCAGTCTTACATTAGAAGAAAACGGTCATGTGAAGACGGAGTTCGGGAGAAGTCGGGCGCGCACGCGCGTCTTTCAGGCCGGATAGAAAAAGAAGGGTTGATTATGTTTCTTAACGTTTCTTCTTCTTGAGTCCTGCATGTGGTCTTTTCTTTGGCATGTTCTTACCGGGTCTATCTATGTCCATTGTTTCTTATAGGTCTGATAGGTTAGTGCCTACAATCCACACGAGCAGTCCTGCATGGTGGCATGGACATGAGTGGCATATTTTTAGTGTTTAGGCTAGAATGATGGTGCGTCTGTGTTTTGCTGATGCCCTGCTTTATGGCCGTCCAATTTCCTCGGATCAGAACCTTGCCTATTGGAGTTTCCAGAATCAGAATGAATGGCCTATGCGGTTTCTCATTTCTCCCATTGGGAAGCTGATGACGGATTAGACGGCCGTCAACTGTCTAGTTCTCTGCCTCTACTAAAACATGCTTTCCCAAGAAATAGCTTAATGGATTGGAAAAAAAGGGAATTGTGCGGGAGATATCTTCCGTTTGTGGTTGAATTGGAGATTCGTGAGCTAGATTTTGTGTACGCTGTTGGCGTGATGCTTGTTCCTCGTTTGCGCGCTGATCAGGCCTTAGTATATATGCTATCTCTGTGAACCCCCTCCCACCCCCACAGAAACATCGCATAATTTATGCTACCCGCTTCGTTTGGGTTAGCGAAGACTTCAGGAATAATCAACTCATGACGCTCGCTGTCCAGTAGTCAGGACCAGACAGAGAGAATACGTGCTTCCTTACAGATGGAGTAAGTGGTAATTCTTTAGGTGTACTTTTCCTTGGTCTTCTTAGCCTTCTCAACATACCCCTTAAGCTCCCTTTCCTTAATCCTCTTTTCAGGCAAAGTCTCCGGAGCGTAAAGCAAGGGAAGGATCGCTAAGAACAGAAACAAACTCGCAAGAGAGAATGAGGTGTAGATAGGGATCACCTCAACAAACGGTTTGGCCAAGATTCCGA
This sequence comes from uncultured Candidatus Bathyarchaeia archaeon, assembly GCA_964501075.1. Taxonomy (GTDB): domain Archaea; phylum Thermoproteota; class Bathyarchaeia; order Bathyarchaeales; family Bathycorpusculaceae; genus CAZCRE01. The sequence continues at coordinate 3,335 of CAZCRE010000087.1, read as the reverse complement.
TAAGACCTGAAAGCAGAAAAGGCATGCCACCTAGCAGATAGTACTTCTCGCGAGTCCCTCTCTCTGAAAGATCTCCCCAAACAACAAAAACGAGGGCTACGTAGAGGAGCCCCCAAGCTATTCCATCAAGTATCACGTATACGAGGGAGAACAAAGCGCCTGAGAAAAGGCTTAAGACTGCATAACCAGCACCCAGCACAATGAAGCCCACTATGCTTGTGATCTTTCGCCCTCTGAAATCGCATAGTAACCCCCCGATAAAGGCGGTGACACCAACGACAATGATTCCCACTAGGGAGAATGAATTGAACAGCTCTGGTCCAAAGAACCGCTCAAGTAATGGGGTTTCAACAAATTCCACGATGGCAAACAAAAACCATGGTATGAAATAGAAGGCAAAAGATCTGTTCATGAAAATGGATGACAAAGAGTCAACACTCTTCCGTTCAGTCAATTCCTCCTTTGGTTTGTAAAGCACCGCACCGATCAGACCAAGTGCCCTCCACATTGCAAGAATCAGAAGACTGACAAAAATACTCAATTCGCCAATTGGAATGTATATCAAAACCGTCAACATTTGAACCGAGAAAAAGGCAATTGATCCTAATCGACCACGATTCTCAACCAATGAATAATCCGCAAAATGCGCAAGACATGAAGGGATATCCAATCCGACGGACACCCCCAAAGCAAATGCAACGATAGCTGTCTCAAATGACACCGACTTACCAATCAGAAATGAGCAAACCACACACACAACTACTCCAAAAGCAATCCATGAAAGCAAGAACACTCTACTTTGAAGCCTTCTCTTAAGAATAGTAGCCCCAGCAACGGCAGATAGGATAAATGCTCCATAGAAAGCCAAACTGACTAGCAGAATTTCAGTGAATGCTGCATTCTGGATAAGGTCTCGAATAACGAACCACGTTAGAGAAAACCACGTAACGCTGTTGACAACTAGAAACAACGAAGGAAAGACATGCGTTACTTTCATTTTCCACCCTTTTCTAACATGCTTTGCAATTCTGTGTCATACTAGTTTTATGAATCTCAGATATATATTAACGGAAATGATCGCCGCTGGACTGTATACGCGTCGAACAACAAGCCTTATATGATAGCTTTGTTCAACAGATATACAGGTGGTAGAAATGGAGAAGGCAAGAAAAGCAGTTGAGCAGAAGACCGTTCCGAAAAAGCCACGAGTCTATTGGTGGTAGTCTCATAGATCTTCTAGCATAGACATCGCTAGAACTCGTAAATTAGTCTTTGCTTCAGATGCATGTATGTCAGCAAGCGCATCTATGGCTTCCTTTGACAGCTTTTCTAGATTCCGTTTAAGAAGGGAACTCTCTGGTGTTTGATAGACGAGTTCTACCAGTTCTTGGGCAGCACCTTTGCTAATTATTTCGTGTGAAAGAATCTTCAGGATTTTCTCCCTGCAACTTCCATTGTTCAATGCATAGAGAACAGGAAGAGGCAAACATTCGTTTTTGACCCTATTCTCAAGTTCTCTTGGTTCGAAAATATCAACATAATCTGATCTCACTGCCAACAAAACACCAAGACATCGCCCGTATTTGCCAAGCGCCTCAATTTCGCTAGACGTGCCTCCGCCGAAAATAGCGCCTACTCGCATAAGACCTTCGATGTCTGCAGCCTTTTTCTCCAGAACTTTGAAATATTCTCTTGGTTTAACATTCCATTTCTCATTTCTCAACTCGACTTCGATTACGTGAGCTTTGATCACTTCAAAAAGAGAATTTTGGACAGTGTCAATTATCAGCAACTGTCTTTCCCGTGGAAGCTTTTCAATCGCCTTGTAAAGCTGAATAAAACCTTTAACCAAGAAGGCGTTTCCTAGAAGCAAGGCTGTTTCCACTCCTGTTTTACCATAAACCGTTTTTCCTGTAGCCTTAGCATCAGATTTGTCAATAATGTCATCGTGAATATCCATCGTTGCAGCTATTGAAAGCATTGCAATCTGCAGAGGAACAAGCTCGTTCAAGTTTCCATTTACGGCTTCGCATGCAAGAGAAAGGACACCTGGGCGTGTTGTGTCATTCCATTTCTTCACGTAATCTTTCAAGGCAGCGTCTGTCTTTTTGCTTATTTTCTCTTCCAATATTGCTTTCTTTGTTAATTCGAGTGCTTCTTCACTCTTAAGCCGCAAAACTTCCAATGCTGTTCCAGCTGGTCCTTCATTATCCATTATGTGTTCCTCTAGTCTTAGTAATTCGGAGTAAGGCTGATTTAAGATGAACTATTATTGAGACGAATGCTTCATGATCCATGTTTTGTTTCAGAATGTGCGCATGAAATTCTCTAAGCATCCCCACGCCAAACGAATCTGAATCTTTCTCAGAATCTGGGTATCGAGCAGTTTTCTGGCTATGTGTTGAACAGTTCCTTTCGTGGAGCCTTGTCTCAACTGTTTTGCGCTCAGAACGTGTTCCATCCATGCTATCTAGTGTTTGGACTTGTTTCGATCGTTGGAAAAGCGTTCCTTTTCCCGTTTCTGGTTATGTTTCTATATGCTTGCGGTGAGTATGAACGTTTATATCGCCGTTTCGGCTATATAGAGTCTCAAGATATGTTCGGAAGCGGACATGTCGTATGTGTGTAGAACACACAGAGGGGAGACACGTGGGAAACAATCCAAAAGAAGTCCAAACAAAACTCATGAAAGGCCTTCTAGACCTAATAGTACTACAGTTCCTGAACGGGACACCCATGCACGGGTACCAGATAATCACAAGAATCCGCAAAACCTTCGGAGTCTACTTCGGGCCAAGCACGATCTACCCACTTCTAGGCACGTTGGAAAAGAAGGGATACGTAGCAAGCGAATGGAACATGAGCAACGAGAGACCCAGAAAAGTGTACAAACTCACAAATGAAGGACAAAGCCTACTGAACTTCACCGAAGACTCGCTCAACTTCATATGCAAGAAAATAGGCACACCAGGACTGCCCAACAGCGGCTTGATGCCTGAAACCACGACACACACGGCACTACGCCCATTCCTCAAGAGAATCGAGAACGCCAAACCAATGATCTAGACCACGAAACACCATTCTCCTTCAATTTCAGCACTGGAGAAGGCCTAAAAAAACAACATTTCTTTCACCTTGTCACAGGGATACTGTTTCGTCTGAAGGTGTTCGTTTACGGTGTTGCAGAAATGGTGGTTAGACAGACAATAGCATTAGATAGTGAAATGAAGCAATCTCATTATTTCAACTCAAGTTCAACCTTCTGATCATTCACATATACATTGAACTTCTGAAGAAGAACATCCATCCCTAGCACAGACGGAGTATGTCTCAAA
>CAZCRE010000086.1:0-5001 GCA_964501075.1 uncultured Candidatus Bathyarchaeia archaeon | reverse complement strand
CGGAGTAGCCGCCGCCATCTCCATCCTTGCAGGAATCATAGCTTTTTCATCCAAGAACGCATCATTGATTTACATGAGCGCCTATCTGGGGTACACAATGGCTCCAACTCACCTTTGCCTCGTCTTCACTGTGGACTACTTCAAAAGCACACTTGGCAAGGTCTACAAGTACGTCATTCCCTCGATTCTCGCAACATTCGCAGCAACGCTGGCAGTATACGTCCTGTTTTGAAACTGCGAACTTCATCAAGACTTTTCTGGTTCAGCTTTCGTCAACCGACACGCGTGTGACATATCAGACTGCGCATTGAACAAAGTGCGGGTTAAGACGGGGGGATAAGGTTAAATCGCGCGATGATGCACCAAAAACACTTGTGAAAATCATAACAGTGTTGGGTGCAATTGCAGTTGCCGTCCTATTCATATTTGGCATCATATTTGCACTCGCTTCTGTCTATGCCCCAACACGATTAATCGTGGCCGCTTTACTATTCATTACAGGATTTGGCATCGCCTACTACATCAGCAGGCAACCGAAAACCATAATTCAGAAGGTTGAGTTCTCGGGGCAAATGCAAGCAGTGGCCATAAAATGTCCGAATTGCTCAGCATCCATAGACGCTAAATCGATAAAGCTTGTTTCCGGCGTACCGTATGCGACATGCCCCTACTGTGGAAACACCTTTGAGGTAACTGAGGAACCGAAATGGTGAAAGGCCATTCTCTATTTGCCACACTCTTGACAATATTCATTCTAGTCACATATGCAGGCACTGCGGCAGCGTGGAGTGGAACCTATCATCTTGACAATGAGTGGGTCAAAATATGGATAAACCAAAACGGAACGATCGACCTATTCTATAACATAACCCTCACCCTTGACTCAGGCGACAACATAAACACCATAACCGTCGGTCAGCCTAAAGCAGACTTCACCGTGGGAGAAGCAATAGATCAATCCGGCAACAATCTCTCTGCAATTGACGTGAGTCAAGGAAGCGACTTCAAAGTCAAAGTCACACTCCAGTCGCCACTACAAGCAGGACAAACCGCCTGGTTCACACTAACCACAAACGTAGCACACATGATATACAACGACACACAAAACCCAGGCAACGTGGGCATGCAGTTCATCCCAACATGGTACAATGCAAACATACAGGATCTTCGAGTCTCAATCGTGCTGCCTCCGAACGTCACTACCGACATGGTGAAGACTTCAATAAACTGGACTAACGCGTTCATGGAAGACGGGCAGCTTGCAGTGTACTGGGAGAAAAACGATCTTTCTCCGAACGAGCAGTTTCCAGTAGGCATATCTTTCCCGAAAGAATATGTGCAAAACTACGATACGCAACCACCTAACGGGTTTTCAATCGACCTGTTTTCTTTCGCACCGTACGTTGTGGGTTTCCTTTTCCTCATAGGCTTTATCTTCATCGTGGTTGTCGGTATCATTGCAGCAAGCAAGAAACAGTACCTGTCGCCCCAGATCAGCATGGAAACTCTCGGAGTCAAGCACGGGTTAACGGCTGTTGAAGCATCATACCTACTTGATTTGAAACCAACAAAAATAGTGACGGAAATTCTCTACAGTCTCCTGAAAAAAAGAGCTGTCTGGGTTGAAGCCACAAAACCCTCAATCAAGCTGAGAATCATGCCTGGTTTCCAAAGCAAAACGGGGACTTCAGAGACGCCATTGAGGCACTATGAGATCAACTTCTTGAAAGCAATAAGAGAAGACGGAACATTGAACGAAGAAAAACTCGCAGAAACAGTCATGTCACTCAGGGACAACACAGAAGAAAAAATGCGCGGGTACTGCAGACGAGACACAATCGACTACTACAGGAACATCGTCACGAAAGCGTGGACACAAGTAGAGCAGGCAGGCACGCCCGAACTGGCCTCGAACGCATATGACGAGCAGTTACTCTGGCTGCTACTGGATCCGAACGTGAAAAACCACACCCAAACCGCCTTCCAAAACCGAGCCTTTGAGCCGAACCCACTTTGGTTATGGTACTGGTATGGCTACACGCACTATAACCCGAATCCCATAATCAAACCAAGCACCACAATACCAACCCTACCGACGAAACCACCAGCCATTCCAGGCGCCGAATTTGCCAATAACGTCGTGACATCACTCGAAAGCACAGCAAACAACATTGTGGTCAACGTCGAGAAATTCGCCAACTCTATAATTCCAGCGCCGTCGTCCAAAGCCTCGAATGAACCTACACAACACAACGCCACCTGCGTCTGTGCATGCCATGCATGTGCTTGCGCTTGCGCATGCGTGTCGTGTGCTTGTGCCTGCGCAGGTGGGGGAGTTGGATAAGGTGGGTTTCTTAAGCAGGGTCTTTCACCCGCCCAAGATTCCGCATGGACGCTACACTTACAGAGGCAGAGGCAAGTTCACTGGTCTAGCCTTGCAGCTTCGCATCGAACCCGACAGTAAGGGAGTCATGGTGATCAACGCTAACACCGTTCTTTACCTCAATGAGACGGCCACGGCGTATGCCTACTTTTTCATGCAGGGAACTCCGGAAACAGTCTTGCTGAAGAATGTTCGCCGAATGTACAGAGTTAGCGCCAAGACTGCCCAGAAAGATTATCAGAATCTTGTTTACACGGTCAGCACACTCGCTCAGACTGAGAAAGTTTGTCCTGTCTCGTTTCTTGACATCAAGAGCGTTGAGCCCTTCACTCAACAGTATTCAGCACCTCTGCGCATGGATCTAGCGCTTACTTTCAGGTGCCAAAACAACTGCATTCACTGCTACGCTGGGGGTCCACACGAAACGACTGAGCTGACTACTGAACAGTGGAAGAGAGTCATCGATCGTCTTCAGCAGATCGGCGTTTTCATACTCACATTCACCGGTGGCGAGCCCACACTTCGAGAGGACTTGCCTGAACTGCTCCTTTACGCACAAAACAAGGGCATGGTAACGGGACTGGTGACGAACGGGAGAAAGCTGAGAGACAAAGCATACGTTGAGAGTCTTGAAAAGGCTGGTTTGGACTTCGTGCAGATAACTCTCGAGTCCCATAAACCCGAAATCCATGACCTGATGACCGAGGCAAAGGGAAGCTGGAAAGAAACAGTTGAGGGAATAAGGAACGCTGTTCCATCCAAAATCTACGTGACGACAAACACTACTCTGAGCCAACACAACGCCGAAGACTTCTTGGAAACAGTAGACTTCCTGAAAGAGTTGGGCGTCGCAGCGTTCGGATGCAACAGTCTCATCTACTCGGGAAAAGCAAATATCATAAACAAAGAGTTTGCCCTGTCCATCGAAGCACTGAGTGAGCTTTTGCCAGGAATCCGCGACAAAGCCAACCAGCTTGCACTCAAGTTCCTGTGGTACACGCCAACCCAGTACTGCCGCTTCGACCCTGTCAAACTGGGCTTAGGAGTCAAATCCTGCACAGCCGCGATGGTGAACATGTGCGTGGGACCAGACGCCGATGTCTACCCATGCCAGAGCTACTTCGAGAGCCTCGGCAACATCCTTAAAGACGATTGGGAAAAGATCTGGAACCATCCGCTTGCTACCAAGATTAGAAAGAGAGAATACGTGGAACCGAAATGCAAAGACTGTCAGCAATTGCAAGTTTGCGGCGGCGGCTGCCCACTGGAACTGCAGAACAAGAACTATGTTTGTCTGGAAAACCAGTAATTCACTTCCTTCACATGAATTGTTCCAACGAGTTCTCACACCTAGTTCTCTGCACTCGGTAGAGTTTTTGCAAAAGTTTTTATTTCCTTGGCCAAGAATACTCCAGTATTCAGAATCATTCTAGCTAGAATGGAGAATTGATAGATGATAACGGAATACAAGAAACTTGATGTCCAAAAATTGATCAAAAGCATCATTCGTGGGACTAGTAGTTTTCACGATGGTTGGCCAGTTTCTTATCGCTCATGTTCAATGTGTGGATTCTGATGGAGATGGGATCTCAGACACGATGGAGATGGAGCTTGCCCAACGACATTTGCCGAGTCTGCAGTTCAAGGCCGACGAAAGGTTCTTCCCCGTGAACATGGGCTATCATCTGGATAATTCAATTCTCAAGTTGCGATCCGGAGAAACTGTCACTACCGTAGATACGCATCCGACGATAGCCTCGATTTCCACGAAGCAAAGCGAGTACTACTTTTTAGCCAACAAGTTCGCCGACTTGTCCGCAATAGCCACGGACTATGAAAGCAGAAGAGCAGCATTAGGCTACACCGTATACGGGCGCGTCACTAAAGAATCTGCGTCTACGGTCGTTCAGTACTGGTTCTTCTACGCTTACAATGATGCCCCGTTGAACAGTCATGAGGGCGACTGGGAAATGATAGAAGTGATCTTGGACAGCGAGCAAAACCCTACCTCGGCAGCCTACTCTCAACACTTGAAAGGGCAGAGAACCTCATGGGGCGACGTTGACAAAGTGGATTCAACCCACCCCGTAGTCTACGTGGCCAGAGGTTCCCACGCAAACTACTTCAGACCATATCAGGGCCGCCTCGGCTTGGAGAGTGATCAAGTCGGTGCTGACGGAATGGTCTTGAAGCCCAGCAACTTAACGCTGGTCCTGCTCGGAGAAATGGGTGCTGGTAATCACCCGTCGTCTCAAGAATGGTTGAGCTTCGGCGGCAGGTGGGGCAACTGGGCGAACTTGGCTGATGCTGAAGTGGGCTTCGCTGGTCCTTTCGGTCCGGGCCAAGGGGACAACAGCTACAAGTGGAGTAGCCCTGCTTCGTGGGGGCTGACGAGGGTCTCCGAAGTCAACAATTTGTGGTTTGCCCTGAGCTGGGTTGCAGCCAACTTTCTACTCATTTTCATAGGGATCACGGCTCTTCTGTCCATCTGGAAAGTGTGGAAGGTTGTTAAACTGAAGAAGACAGGCGGCCTCAGATTGCCTGCGCTCTTGAAGACGAGAGCTTCTATCGGCGTGGCTTTGGGAATCGTGAGCCTAGTCTTGACCTTTGCTGGAATG
>CAZCRE010000085.1:0-5118 GCA_964501075.1 uncultured Candidatus Bathyarchaeia archaeon | reverse complement strand
CAAGAGTCTACAGAAGGCAGAAAAGAAGCAGAGCTTGAGGACCTAAAATCAGCAATAAAACGGGCCAAAGAGATTAATCGAATAGACGGTGTCGTAACCGGAGCGATAGAATCGGTTTATCAAGCTGAGAGGATTCAGAGAATTTGCAGTATGTTGGACTTGTGGTGTTTCAATCCACTGTGGAAGAGAGATCAACAGGAATTGCTTGAGGAGATTGTGAGAAACGATTTCAAGGCGATAATCTCAGGCATTTTTGCTTATCCGCTGGATGAGTCGTGGCTGGGAAAGGAGATTGACAGAAAACTAGTGGGCGAATTAGTGAGGCTTTCGAAAACATATGGCATCAGTCCTTCAGGAGAGGGGGGAGAAATAGAAACCACGGTCTTGGATGCCCCATTTTTCAAGAGAAAGATTGAGGTCTTGGACTATGAGATCGAAGCGAAGGGAAACTCCGGCGTTTTTATTATCAGGAAAGGGCGATTGGTCAAGAAATGATATTGATAGTTGATATGAACTGCAGAAAGGATTCATTAGGCTACGACGAATTCGTGTTGCCCATAGCCTCGATTATCAAGGATTTTGAAGAGGCTGTTGTCAAGCATTACTCTGACGTGAGCCATGAGGAAGCTAGAGACTATAGCCGGATTGTGCTATCGGGCACAGCACTAAAAGACGAAGAGTATCTTAGCAAAATCGCAGACTTCGAATGGATACGCCAATCCGATAAACCGATTCTTGGAATCTGCGCGGGCATGCAGACGATAGGACTTGTTTTCGGTTCTTCGTTGCAGAACTGTCTTGAGATAGGAATGACAAGCATCAGGACAACAAAGGAAAACTCGTTGTTTTCCTCGGCCTTCAAGGCGTACGAGCTTCACAAATACTCTATCAAACCTTCCTTGGAGCTTGACGTACTTGCTGAATCTAATAACTGTGTCCAAGCCATAAAGCATAGGGAAAGGAACATCTATGGCGTGTTATTCCACCCAGAAGTCAGGAATAGAAGAATCATAGAACAGTTCATATTTCTGAGTGAGCACTAGGCGTCTTGGCAGGATATTGCAATCCGAGATTGGATCATGGTGAACTTGGAATTAGCTTCTCCTTTTCATAATCAGTCGTGATCCCATGCAAAGCTGCACCTATTAGCCACAAACATAGAAAGGACAGAGCAAAAACGGTAGCCATGACGACCACTATGCCAAATACTTCAACTCCAAGCTGCTGGGAGAATAGTCATGAAAGACACTGAGTTGAGGCTGGTATCCGAGCTTATGAAGAACAGTCGCAGAAGTGACAGGGAATTGGCGAAGGTCTTGGGGATATCGCAACCAACCGTTACTAGGCTGAGGACGAGGCTTGAGAAGGAGGGAGTCATAAAAGAGTATACGATGATACCAGACTTCAGCAAGCTTGGATATACGATAATGGCTTTGACTTTCATTGAGCATAGGAAAGAGCTTGATCCGAAGGAAAAGGACGAAATAGTAAGGATTGGCTTGGAAAGAGCACGACAAGAAGACACGACGGAAACGATAATGGCTGAAAGGGGGATGGGCCTAGGCTACGACGCTGTTGTCATCTCTTACCAGAAAGACTATCCTTCGCATGTGAACCACATTAACAAGCTGAAGCAGTTTTCCCACATGAACCCTTCCAACGTTCAGAGTTTTCTCATAAACCTAGAAGACAAAGTTCACTGCAGACCCCTCACCCTGTCGACATTAGCCAAACAAGTCCTAACGCTCAAAAAGGAGTAACTGAAACAAGCTCAAACTCCTTTTTCCAAGCCCTGAACATATGTCAAGATTGCGGTGCCGCATGTGCTTCAGATCTGAAATTGAGCACAATTGTGGAGACGAAGATAGCTAGAAAACCAATTGCAGGAATAGGTAGAAAAGCGAGAATGGTTGAGCGTGTAACCGCAAAAAGACTGGCAAAGGCCCAAATCATAAAAAGAATGCTGGCACCAGTGACTCCTACGATAAGGAGAACTCTTGTTAAGGCAATCAAAACTTTCATGAAATCCCTCGCCCATCCCTTCCGCAACGAATGAAGTCTGAAACCATGCCTTTAATCCTTTCCTAAGAAAGGTCATGTCTCATTGCCAATCCTCTCTGCAAGCACTACTTTTTCTTTCTGCGCATGAAAAAAGCAAGGAACCTTCTACAACGCTGAAGCCACACGCGTCTTCCGGAAAATGCTTGAAAATATGAAGCGACAAGCAAATAGTTCGTCATGTCTGATAAGGACAAGAAGAAAGTGACGAAGCCGAACGGAAAGAGAAAGAGGATGTTGAATCGTGGAAGACGGGACATCTGCAAAAAAACATAGTCAGAAGCACGCGCCTCTGGGTCTCCAGATAAGCCCAAGACGCTTCTGGTGGACGGAGCGGGATTTGAACCCGCGACCTCCACGATGCCAACGTGGCGATCATGCCAAACTGATCTACCCGCCCACGGATTTTCTCTCTGAAGAGAACATCCAGTAAGAGATTTAGAGCTTTCGGATTCGTTTTGGTTGTGTAGATAGTCGAGGATTGATAGAGCTTGTTCCGTGATTTTTGAGAGATTTAGTTTGTGATTCTTGCCCTTTTCAACCAAGCTTCTGTCCAAGTATAGGCTCACGGTTGTCTTGTTTTCGGTTTTGCTGTGGCATTTTCCACGTGGAAAATGAGCCGAGCGTCTCTTCATTCATTACTTCCCCAACTCCGTTTTATGTATGTGCTGGCTTAGCAAAGAGAAAGTCAGCGGACGATAGCGAACTTCATCCTCCAAGTTTACCAAGAAGGTTCTGATTTCGTCTATTTTCAGAAACTCAAATTGCCTTAGCCACTCTAGGAACTTCACATGAGCAGTATAATCCACATGATAGGAAAGGAACACCCCATCACAGTCTAGACCAATACCTCTTTCAAGCATGACAACTTCAAAAGGCCCTGTTTTGATGGCATCCTTTGCGATCTTTCTGGCCCTGTCTATCTCCTGCTCATCTAGGGGTTGTTTCAGTTTAACAAAAGTCAGGGCAAGAATCCTGTAGCCAAACTTGACAAAATTAGGTATAATCGTGTACTCCTGAATGTACCCCTCTTTTTCAAGCCTCTTAACCGCTCTTGAGACAGTAGGTTGAGAGACTCCTATTGTCTTGGCCAGTTCTCTGTCGCTTCGGCGACTGTTCTTCATCAACTCAGAAACAAGCCTCAACTCAACATTTTTCACCGACTTGTCCCTTCCTTTCACATCTTTAGCCTTGCTCATGACTTATTCCTTCTTCTCCCCTCTTTCTCTATAGAACTCGATGGATCCGCAATTCTCACACACATCTTGTGTCTGAAACCTTAACCACTAAGGAGATCCTATAAGCGTTTCCCAAGCTAGCCATGATGCATATACTGTCCGATCAACTTCTCAACTTCGTCGGGCTTCTCCATCAACCTCTTCCACAAGTCTCCATCTCGATAGGCTTTAAGTTTATCAACAGTCTTGTCAACCAGTCTTCTCGGAAAAACCTCATCTGCTTCATAGAATCGTCTATCCCTCCTAAGGCAGTCAGCAGCTTCGCTGCAAGAGCCAGGCAAAATCTTCAACCTTTCTTGTTTCTTGTCCGAAGTCTCAACGTGCAGGTCTTCTGCAATCTTTGAGGCCTCTTCTTGATTCTCCAGCCCATAATTCACTGCCAAAGCCATGCCTGCAAGAAGCAGAAAGGCGTCTGCAAAGGCGTCTGGTGCTCTGTACTCAAAAGTCTCCCTGCAACAGTCGAATTCCTTATTCATTTTCTTGAAGCTCCACCACAAAGGAACCCTTATCAGCGCCAAACGGTTCCTAGCGCTCCAGCATATGTGCATTGGAGACTCTTTGCGGGCAATGAAGCGCAAGTAGGAAATAGGCGTCGGGTTTCCAAACGCCGCCAGACTAGGCGCAAACTTCAGCATCCCGCCAATCATCTTGAGAGCACCGAGGCTTAGGCTCCCATCCGCGTTGGCAATCACGTTTTCACCCTTCCTCAACCCACAGAGATGAACGTGCATCCCTGTTCCAGCGTGGTCAAGAGCCATCTTGGGAACAAACGAAACAGACACACCGTACTTCAAGCAAATGTTTCTTATCACCCATTTCGCAATCGCAACGTTCTCTGCCATCTCCACTAGACCCTGAGGCTTGAGCTCCACTTCGTGCTGTTCGATGACTGAATTGTCCTTGCCAAGCATTCGACCGACCTCACAATGCCCATACTTCGTAGAAATGCCAAGCTCAGCCAAGGTCACCAAAACCTCGTTCCTTAAACCTTCAAACTTAGCAAAAGGTGTGGATTCATGATAATTCCTATCGGGTGCACTCACGAAAAGCGCTTCAGGCGATGGCTTGGAAATCAAGTAAAACTCGAGCTCAGCCAAAGCCTTCAGGGCAATGCTGCTTGATGAACGCAGTTTCTCCTCGGCCCTGACCAGCACGTTCTTTGGAGCAATATCCAAGTGATGTCCGTTCTCATCAAGATAGTTACACAGCACGTTCAGTGTAGGCGTGGCTGCAAAAGGGTTGACGAATGCTCTAGACAATTCAGGCATAAGATAGATGTCGCTCTTGTTCGGCTCTATGAATGAGAACAAGCTTGAACCATCTATCCTTTCGCCATACTCCAGAATCTCCTCAACACGGTCGTTGTCTGCCGCTGAAAAACTGAGAGTCTTCAGCCGCCCATCCTCGGGAACGTGACACAAATTGAGGATTCTTATGCCCTTGTCCTTGACAAACTGAGCGACCTCTTTTCTTTCAGAAAAGCTTAGCAATCCATGCACGGAACATCACCGTTCATTGACCAGCTTAACAATTCAAAACCACATATTTTAACTCTCTCATGTAAATCAGATTCGAGGAAAACCAAAAGCACTGATAGCCCGCGTGCCCTTAATCATGACTGCAGGTCACGCCAGATTTTATATAGTATGTGCGTGGTGAGAGTTTTCTTATGGGCATGCACTGGAGTTTGGTTCGACGTGAGGGCTGAAACCTTAACACTGATCCCAGCTTTGCTGCTGTTCGCTCTAGCCATTTATCTCGGGGGATTAGTCATATATGTGTTGAAAGATCCGAATGAACAGAAGGCGTTCTCTTCATATGC
>CAZCRE010000084.1:0-5218 GCA_964501075.1 uncultured Candidatus Bathyarchaeia archaeon | reverse complement strand
TAAGGTGTGAAATATGGGAGAAAAACCAACAGCAGCATTCGTGTTGTCTCTTCTGGCAGCTATCTTCATCATCATAGGCGGTCTATTCTACGTAGCTCTAGGTCTCTTGGCAGGTAGCATAACGGACATAATAGGACTGGGAGCATGGGGCTACAGTTTTGCAGTACTTGGTGTTCTGGGATTGGTCTGGGGCATAATCACGCTCATTGGTGCCATTATGATAAATAGTGGTGTACCAAGCAAAGTCAGAACAGGGTCAATACTAGTGCTAATATTCTCCATCATAAGCTGGTTTGGTGCAGCTGGAGGCTTCTTCATCGGCTTCCTCTTAGGTCTGATCGGAGCCATACTAGGGCTCACTTGGAAACCTGAGAAATCTGAAAGAGCGCCTCCTCCACCACCATAACTTTCCCTTTTTTTGTCTCCAGCTCCGCTAAATAGTACATAGAGGATTGTCTTCAATCTAAAAGAAGAAGGAAGCATCTAATCTAGTATTCCGTATCATAAGTGGGTCTTACTGGCTTTTGTTCAGATATTCGAAAAGTTGACGCGTGTAGCTGGTAAGGGAATCAACGCGCTTTGTTACTTCGGTGAGTTGCACCTCTAATCGAACCACTCTTTCGCGAAGGTCTGCTAAATCCTGCTCAAGCGATCTTTCTGGCAAGTCTTTTACAACCTTTTGATTTCTCACGGCTAATTACTCTTGTTTGAACTTAAAAAGGTTTGCTGCTAAGGATTTGAGCTGGTTTCTGTGGCCTTAGACCATATTCTACAAGTTCCTTCAGTGCTTACCATGCAGGCGCCTACAGGTTTTTGGGGAGTACAGGCATTCATGAATAATGGGCATTCCCTAGGTCTTATCTTGCCAATCACAACTAGGTGACATTTGCAGCCGCGCTGTATGTCAACGCCGTCTTCAACTTTGACGTTGTACTTTCGATGAGCATCATAGGGTGCGTTCTCTTCCTTGAGACTGTGTTTTGAGGAAGCGATTGTTCCGAGACCCCGCCACTTGCCATCAACCGTCTCATAGACCCTTTGCATTAATTCTTGTGCTCTTGTGTTACCTTCCCATCGTACGGCACGCACATACTCGTTTTCCAGAGCTGGCTTGTCTTCACTTAACTGCTTCAGAATCATGTAAAGGGCAAACAACAAATCTAAAGGCTCAAAGCCGGTCACTACGGTCGGCATACCGTAACGCTCTGGAAAGATCCTGTAGGGTTCCAACCCGATAATCGTGCTAACGTGACCAGGCGCAATGAACCCGTTCAATCTCAAGTCTTTCATTTCTACGAGCAGCTTCATGGCTGGAGGAATCGTGCGATGCGAGATCAGGAAGCTGATGTTTTCAGGTGGTTTGTTGATTATTTCAACGGCTGTTGAGGGGGATGTCGTTTCGAATCCTACGGCAAAAAAGACAAACTCTCTTCCTCGATTCTTGGTGGCCATTCTGACAGCGTCGCCTACACCGTATACAACTCGCACATCAGCACCCTCTGCCTTGGCGTCTAAGAGAGACATTTTCGAGCCGGGCACTCGCAGAAGGTCTCCGAAGCAAGCTATCACGATGCCTCTTTGTGCTAGTTGCACAGCTTCATCGATTTCGGACGCTGGCACTATACAGACAGGACAACCTGGACCAGCTATCACTTCAACGTTTTTAGGTAGGAGGCTACGTAGCCCGTAATGGGTGATAGTCCATTCATGTGTTCCGCAGACATGGCAGATCTTAATTGTGTCTTCTTTCGGTGCAAGCATGTCTATTTTGTGAGCTATTTGCCTTGCCAGTTCAGGATCTCTAAACTTAGACTTTTCAGTCATTCTTTTTCAACTTTCTATTTCTGATTGGTCTCAGCTTCAAGGATTTGGTTCCACAGGTCTAGAGTCTCTTGCGCCTCTTTTTCGTCCAGAACTTGAATCGCGTAACCTGCATGCACCAGAACATAGTCCCCAACTCTCACTTTTACAAGAGTTACGTTGACCTCTCTTAGAACACCTTCGCCGAAATCGACTTCAGCCTTGTCATTCCTGATATTAGCGACTCTGGCTGGAATGGCCAAGCACATTCTTATCAACGTTTAAGCAAGATTATCCGCTGATAAATCTATTATGGTTCAATGGCGTAGAAAACCACCTACGACTGCCTGACCAAAAGATACGCCGCCGTCACCTGGCGGAACTGCACTATGAACGACAAATTGCAGACCCGCATCTTTCACAGTTTTTCTCATGATCGACGCCAATATTCCGTTGCACGCTGCTCCGCCTGAAAACCCGATGGCCTTTACATCATTCTTAACAACGTTCTCTATTGCCAGTGTAGCTAAACCTCTGGCAAGATAGGCATGTGCCGAGTAAGCTAAATCCGTTTTTGAATATTTTTCTCGATTCGCAAATACCTCGTAGACCATCCGCGTTGTTTCCAAAATACCGTTCTCTATGGTCGGTTCTAGACTCAGCACGTCTTTGCCGTCTATTGCCGCCGACTCAAGCTTCATCGCTGGTTCTCCCTCGTACGTGCGCTCGTAGCATATGCCTAATATGGCTGCTATTGCGTCGAGAACTCTTCCACAGCTCGTTGTCTCACTGACCCCAAAACCCTTTCTCAATTGATCAACAAGTATCAAGGTCTCTTCTTTTCCATAGGGAAAGCGTTGCGCGTTCTCTAAAAGCCAGTCTTCGATTTTCATTCTCTTGGACAGTATCCCTGCAGCTACTCGCAACGGGTAACGTGTGGCTAGGTCTCCACCTGCCAAGGGTTGTTTTTCAAGATGAGCCAAGCGCTTGAAGCCTTCAGTTCCTTCTGTGCAGAGCAAGATTTCGCCGCCCCATGTTTCTCCATCAGTGCCGTAGCCGTATCCGTCGCAACATATTCCCATCATCTCTTTGATGTTGTGTTCCGCCATTAACGCTGCAATATGTGCATGATGGTGTTGTACCTGCACCAGTTGCCACTTGTTTTCCTCTGCAAGTTGGTGTGCGAGTTTTGTCGTTGTAAATTTTGGGTGTAAATCGCAAGCGACAGCCTCTATTTTGCTGTTAGTCAGACGTGTCAAATGCTCTATGGTATTTCTTAGGAAGGACTCTGTTTCAATGTTTTCTACGTCGCCAATGTGTGGCGAAACAAAAGCCTTGTTTTCCAGCAAAATGCATGACGTGTCGTTTAGTTCACCGCCTAAACCGACTATGCAACGTCTGGTCTTTTCTCGTAGAATTATCGGTGTCGGCGCATAGCCTCGTGAACGTCTTATGAAAACTTGGGGTTTGCCGTGCATGCGAAGCACTGAGTCGTCACATCGATGCGCTATTTGTCTATCGTGAAACAAGAAGTAATCAACAGCGTTGCCTAGTGTTTTCAAAGCCTCTTCGTTGTCCTTCACTATTGGCTGGTTCGGCGGGTTTGCGCTTGTCATCACAAATGCAGCGTCATCGACTGCATCGAACAGCATGTAGTGCAGACCTGTGTACGGCAGCATGACGCCGATGTTGTGTAAGCCAGGGGCAATCAAATCTGAGAGACAATAGCTCTTGCTCTTGTCTAAGAGGATTATTGGGCGAGCATAAGACTTTAGGAGTTGCTCTTCTTCTTTGCTCACTTTAGCAAAGGTCATTATTGTTTCCAGATTTCTCGCCATGACTGCAAAGGGTTTTTGGCTTCGGTGTTTGGCCTGTCTAAGTCTAGCTAAAGGTGTTTCGTCGGTTGTTGAGGCGGAAATGTGGAAGCCACCATATCCCTTTATGGCCAAAATGTTGCCTTCTGAAAGTAGCTTGCCAGCTTCTCGAATTGGGTCTTGGTGTTGAACAGGGTTTCCTTTGTTTGTTGTAAGATATGCTTTTGGACCGCATTTTGGGCAAGCTACGGTTTGTGCGTGAAATCTCCGGTTCAGGGGTTCCTTGTACTCTTTTTGGCAGAAGCCGCAGAGTGGGAAGTCGCGCATTGTAGTGTTTTCGCGGTCGTATGGAAGTCTTTCGATGATGGTATATCTTGGTCCGCAGTTTGTGCACGTGATGAAAAAATAGTTATACCGTGGATCTTTTGGATCTCCGAGTTCGCGCAGGCAATCATCGCATATGGCTATGTCAGGCGGTATTATTGAACCAGCGCGTTCAGCTTCAGAACTGCTCTTGCTGATGGTGAAACCTCGGTATTCGTCTTTGCCTTTGAGTTTTCTCTTCGTAGTATCGTAGATTTGCGCGAGCGGAGGGGCCTCTGTTTTCAGATCTTTGAGGAACGTCTCAATGGCATGTTCCTTGCCTTCGAGTATGATTTCTACTCCTGCATCGCCTTTGTTCTTGACGTATCCGTTGAGCCTGTTTTTGACTGCGGTGCGATAGATGAAGGGGCGAAATCCTACGCCTTGAACGATGCCTGTGACTTCGATTTTCATGCGCACGGCAGTCATCTCTTTAGCTTATGAGAGAATTGCTGCATATACGCTTTGACTCTTTGCAGGGTTCCTAGATTCTAGTGGTTATCTGCGTCAGATTGGAGATAGGTGCGCGTTTACAAGTTAAACTGAAACTGTTTTGGGTTGAATATCGCCGCTGTTAGAAATATTAATAGCCTTGTTGATTGCTAATCGAACCTCTGAGAAGATGCTAATGTCAAAGTCCAGTGAAGCAAAGTTTGAAACCTATTCAACGAGTCTCTGCCCAGAGTGCATGAACAGGATTCCTATGAGGATTTACGAGGAAAACGGCATCATCTACTTGGAAAAGACTTGCCCAGAACATGGCAAGTTTGATGATGTTTATTGGGGTGACGCTGAGCTTTTCAAATGGTTCTATGACAAATGGTATAACGCTCGGTATGTAGGTAGCGGTTTGGAGAACCCGCACACCAAGACAGAGAAGGGTTGCCCGTTTGACTGCGGGATCTGCCCGCAACATAAGACGCCTACGATCTTGGGCATCATAGACGTTACGAACCGCTGCAACATGGCTTGTCCAGTGTGTTTTGCCTACGCGGGAGCATCAAACTATGTTTATGAGCCTTCTTACGACCAGATTGTCGAGATGATGAAGCTTCTGAGAGCTAACAAGCCTTGGGCCTGCAATGCCTTGCAGTTCAGCGGAGGCGAGCCGACTATTCGGAATGACCTACCTGATCTGATTCGCGAAGCAAAGAAGGCGGGAATAACCCACCTTGAAGTCAACACGAACGGACTTCGCATCGCCGAGGACATCGAGTATTTCAAGAAGCTTTTGAACGCGG
>CAZCRE010000083.1:0-5382 GCA_964501075.1 uncultured Candidatus Bathyarchaeia archaeon | reverse complement strand
CTGGAATTCGAAGAGATAGAAGTGGGAGGTAAGGTTGAGATAACGGGGTCAGGTAGAGGAAGAAAGCTTGAAGTAGGAGGAAAAGTCGAGGTAGGAGGGTCACTAGAAATCTCAGATAGCCTTGAAGTAGGAGGCAAGGTTGAAGTACGGGGCGAGCTTTCAGCAGGAAAAATCGAGGTTGGCGGATTCCTTGAGGCAAAAAAGGCAAAGGCAGAAGAGGGCATCGAAGTCGGTGGAGCAATCACCACTGAAGAGGGAGCTGTAGCTCGCTACATCGAGATCGGAAAACGAGGCAGAGTTCGAGGCACTGTGAAAGGTGACAGAGTTGTCATAAGCAAGGACGTGCGGGCAGAAGACGTCTGCGGCAAAAAGATCCTGCTTGAGAGAGGCGCAGAAGTGAATAATGTGTATGGCGAAAGCGTAACCGTTGAATCGCATTGTCGCATAAACGGTGAAGTCAGATATACGGGTGATTTGCGAATAGGTGACCACGTTTCGCTGGCCAAGGAACCTAGAAAAGTAGATTCACTTCCTGAATGAGCCCTCGCTCTTTGGGAGCCACGACCTTCAACGCGCACGTAGATTCCAAGCCGTGCATCACTTGCAAGAGCTGCAAAGCGCGCGCTCACAAGGTTCAAATATCGATAATTCGTAGTAACGTTATGGAGAGGGATGTATGGCAACGCCTTCATTTGTAGGAAGTGTGGTTAAGACATGCCTTGGAATTGGAGAAGAAGACAGAGTATGCATATTTACATGGCGTCACATGCTTGACTTGGCTGAGGCCTTTGCGCTGGAGTGCCAAAGAACCGGAGCGAAAACTCATCTAGAGGTCGAGACTGATGAGATGTATTACCAGGCAGTGTTGAATCTGCCCTTAGAATACTTAAGAAGGGCCAATCCCTTCAGTCTTGCGCTTCTGGATGTGACTACGGCCAACATTTTCATATCAGGTCCAGAAGATCCTGAGAAATTGAAACAAATCACGCCTGAAAGAATGGGCGCCATGATTGAGGCTGAAAGACCATATAGCAACAAATTCCTGGAAAAGAGAATTCGTTCCGCAAATATATCTTTAGGATATGTCACCCATCAAAGGGCGAGAACGTATGGCTTCGACTATGAAAAATGGAAAGAGAACATTCACGCCGCTATGAATGTGGACTATGATCGTATGCGAAGTCTGGGAAAGAAAGTTGGAGTAATGCTAGAGAAGGCTTCTGAAGTCCACATTTCGGCAACTAACGGTACAGACTTGAGATTAACGTTGGAAAATCGGGTTGCACATGTCAACGATGGCGTGGTGGATGCTGATGACTTGGAAAAAGGTGCTGTCTTTACAGATTTGCCAGCAGGAAACGTGGCGGTACCGCCAAAGGAAAGAAGTGCAAAAGGAACGTTCATCTCAGACGTCCCTGAGGCTGACACTGGAATGCTAATTAAAGACATTGTATGGAGCTTCAAAGATGGGAAGCTTGCTTCCTTCAACGGAGGCCAGAACATAGAAGGAATAAAGGCAAGATGGAAAAAAGCCAAAGGAGACAAAGATCAAGCATCCTGGATCATGATAGGCCTAAACCCGAAGGCACAGAAAAGGTACCTGTACAACAACATAGTCCTCGGAGCTGTTACGCTGGGTTTGGGCGACAACAGAGAACTTGGCGGAAAAATGGACAGCAATTTTGGAGCTCGCTGCACTGTCACGAACGCGACCGTTGAGCTGGATGGCAAACCTATTATCAAAAGCGGCAAATTTGTTTTCTGACATTCCTCCCTAGCGGCTGACGATCGAATTGAAGAAGGAGAGCAAATGATTTGAAAGCCTCTAAAGAGGAACAGAGCAAAGGCAAAGACCTCAGCACAGAGCTCACAATGGCAGTAAGCAAGCTTGTCATGGAGAGACTCGGAAATCTGCAAAACGCAGTCTTACTAGGTAACAAGCTATATGAGAAACCAACCCCAGAGAAAGCTAAATCATATCTACAGAGCAAGATCAAGCCTTACATTCAAGCAAAAATCACTTTCGAAAGAACCAACATAGAAGTCGGCGAAAACGTTCACTTCAGGATCGAATTCCAAAACATTGGAAAGACGCCTGTAAAGATAGCAACAATCGAGGATATCGTGCCCCCCGACTTTGAGTTGTCTGCCTGCTCTAGTCCCCATAGTTCTCTGGGCAACCATCTTGATATGCATGGCATGAAGCTCGATCCATATACCGCTGGAGAGATCGAAATAACTCTGAGATCCACAAAGAAAGGCACCTTCCTCATCGCGCCGAAGATATTGCACACAAGCGTAACTGGCCTCCAAATGTCTTGCAAACTTGACCCCGCACTTATCAGCGTTTCGGAAACGATTCTCCCAGGTCGCATACGGACAGGATTTCAGGATCTCGACAGCTTGCTCTTCGGTGGGATTCCTCAGAGCTTTGCAGTGGTATTGACTTCACCTTCCTGTGACGAGAAAGACCTACTAGTCAAAAGATACTTAAGGGCTGGTGCTGAAGAAAACGAAGTCACTTTCTGCGTTACCATAGACGCCGCCAGCGTTCGGAATCTTGTAGAGGAATTTCGCACAAACTTTCACGTTCTAGTCTGTAATCCCAAAGCAAATGAAAACTTCGAAAACCTCCCCAACGTGCACACGGTGACCGGAGTCGAGAATCTAACTGAAGTAAACATCGCTTTGGAATCAATGCTACGCAATATCGATGAGCCGAAAGGTCATGGCGGACGCGCCTGCTTGGAGATCCTTTCTGATGTCCTACTCCAGCATCATGCAATTCAAACTAGAAGATGGCTAAGCGGACTGATTCCAGAGCTCAGATCCAGAGGTTTCACAACGCTGGCTGTTCTGAATCCACATATGCATGCTTCAGAGGAATTGCACGCTATGCTGGATCTATTCGAGGGTGAGATCAGCATATACGAGAAGGAATCTAAAGATGATTTTATCAAACACCTAAGAATCAAGAGAATGCACAATCAAAGATACTTGGAAAGCGAATTGCCTCTGAGAAAGACAAGACTGATGACCACACCACTCACGTTGTCCTGCTGCACGCGTACGTTCAACGTGTAGATCGGGCATAAATGGATGAGCGTGCTTCCAAGAATGTATCCTTTGACTCTGAACCACGGAGGCCATTTTGAGTAAGAAAGCTGTTGGTCAAGAAGGAAGAATATCGTGAGGCTATTTCCCGAACAATGGCATGTTGGGGAACACCTCAATGCCATTCTTGTCTATCGAATAGGGGACAAGACTCGGATTGACTTTGGCTTCCCTCATCTTTTCAACCTGCATAGCTCTTGTCGTGGTTCCTCCTGAGAACAGGGTTTGCAGCATGATGACTCCATGAACGAGAAACTCTTCTTCCAGTGCGCTTCGTTCAAGACCCAAGTGTCCAAGCTCGGTCGTCACAAGACTGGTGGCTCCCAAGTCCGCGAGGGATTCTATCAAGTCTACTACCGTGGTTCTTCTTTCGATAGGGTCTGGAAACCGGTAGATAAGTGCTGCCAAAGTGTCTACCACAACTCTTTTTGCATTGACTTGATGGATCTTTGCTTGTATATCTTCTACGAGTTTATCGATCGGCAACGCTTTGCCTCTTAGACTGTTAGACTCTTGTTTATAGAGGGTCTCTTTCAGCATGGCCACTCGCGACATTCGTGTTGCATCTACGTATGCGAATTTCCTCTCTCCTTCAGCTTTCTCGAAGTCCCATCCGAAGTTCTTCATTTCAGAGTAATAGTGCTTCTTGCTTTCGTCTATGCTGACGAAAACTCCGTTCTCTTTGTTCTCGTGGATTCCTTTGTACAGAAATTGGCTGCACATGATGGTTTTTCCGGAACCAGGTCCGCCAACGACCAGAACTACTCTTCCTTCCGGAAAACCACCGCCTATCAGTTCGTCTAAGCCACTGATTCCAGTCGGAATCTTTTTGGACAACACATCTCACCTTAAGTAAGCTCAGATTATGTTCTGTCGGTATTTATAGGTTATGCAAAGCACAGGTCACGCTCGCTTTGATTAGAGGAGTTCGATTCTGCGCGCAACTGACACCCCGTGCGTCATCTCAGCGGGGGTGCCGAAGGATTTCACTGGCAAATGATCGTTTCGCATTTCCTCATTCCATGATTTTGACGTCTTCAAGCTGATGAAGACCCATGTCCTCGGCAGTTCTCACGATTCCGAAATCAATCTTCACAGCTGGAACTAGTACCATCGCTTCTATTGACCTTAATCCCAGTTCCTTGTTTCGAAGAGACCTGGCGTGTCCATCCAGAACGTAGTATTTGCTTCCATAATGGATGCAGACTATTGGCACTAGCACTTTCTTTATCCCGTCAATCTGTGTTTTTCCAATATGAGGCTGTGTCGGAACCAAATCCTCCAGGTCAACATTCTCCTTCTTAAGATAGAACGGCATTCGGTGGATAGCTTCATAGTGTTCAACGACGAAAAGGATGCGTTGCCAAGTTCTAAGGATAGGGTCTTCAATGGTGCTTACGTCTTTGATGCGAAGGTCTTCAAGCGGACGCCTTGGAATCTCTCTGTAACTTGTGCCTTCTGGAAACCTCAACACGTGGGCTTCAATGGTTTGGTACATGAGTTTCTTGCGAATAAACGCACGATGGTGCCCATCCAGTACGAAGTAGTCTTCGCCACTATTCACAACTGTTATCGGTACATCGTAATTCTCTTCAACGGTTTTCTTGAAAACCAGAGCAAGCTTATCGTTCTCCAGAAAATCCTCTGTTGGATATGATCGCCCAAGCGGAATTTCCTCAAGATCAACACGAAGCCTAACTTGGTAAATGATCTCTAAACTTCTGACTATGCCATCAACACGTCTCGGAAGATCCTTCCAACTTGCCAGCTCAACTTCCCGCATTATTCTTTCAAACCTGCAAATGGTTGCGTACTTTTCTCTTTTGAGAACTTCTTATTACGAAATCCCATATAAGGAAAATTCAGAGGACAGCACGCCCTAACGTCTTTCTTGTCTAGCGAGTTACGTCCAACCTGTCCGTTCGTCAATGTCTATTTTTTCCTATGCATTCAATCATAGATAGCCTCTTCGATGACTTCACAAAAAAAAGAAACCTTTCCTATTTCCTCGAATCTCCCGGTCGTGCTCCCAGCGTACATTTAGGGTCTTACGCATTCTGCCTTTGGTCTGAACGGCTTCTTTCTGGTTCGTGCAAGTCTATGGTGAGCACATTCGTGAACACGCACCACCAAGAAGCCGTTGTCTTTGTACCTGCATCCGCAAGGTAACGTGGCAATTCTCTCTGAAACCGAGCTTTTTCGGCCTCTCTCAGATTGGGCCTCAAGGCATTTGTCTGTATTAGAAGCATCTTGCTTCGAGTTTTTTCT
>CAZCRE010000082.1:0-5491 GCA_964501075.1 uncultured Candidatus Bathyarchaeia archaeon | reverse complement strand
AAAAGAGAAAACTCAGGCCGACGTTCACACATCAACAAGTGACATTATCATAAAGGGCGATGAAGAAACCGTTTCAAGAGGATACTTACGAGTTCTCCTACGCAAATTCCTACACAAACAAGAACTTAAAGACTACTTCAGAGTCATAGGCGGAAAAGAAAATGCTCTTGTTGTCAAAGAGATGAAGATTACAAAGGAAGAATAGCCTTCCTCTACACATATTTCATACTTCTTTTGGATCTCGTTCAAATTTTTCGCGCCTTCCGCCTTTGGCAACAAAAAAGATTCCAGTAAGGGTTAAAGATGCACCAAATACAAACAGTTGTGCAGGTACCTCTTGGAATAGACTTATGCCTAAAATTGTCGCTCCTATGGGCTCAAGCAATGCCATTGATGCTGTTTCAAACGACTTAAGATGTGACAATGAAGAAAAATACAATGTATGCGCTATTGCTGTTGGAAGTAAACCTAGCGCAAGGAGAGGAAGCACAATCCCCATGTCAATTGGTAACATCAAAACATTGTTTCCTACAGGTAAACTCAAAACACCCACCACAATTGCAGTCAACAGATAAACTGGAAGCATAGCGGAGAGCAGACTCATTTGTTTCCTTATTTTTCGGCCATAATTGAGATAAAACGCTTCAACTATAGCAGCCAAAACAGCTTCCAAATCACCTTTTAAGTTCGGCGAATAGCCTCGTTGATACCGGTTTCCATTTGCACTCGCATTCTCAGCATAGGCAATCAAGCACACGCCGGCGAATGAGATCGCTAATCCAATGATGGCAACGCGAGATGGCTTGATCTTGAAAAGTAAACTAGAAACAAACATTGAAAAAATCGGGGTTGCGTTGACGAGAACAGTCGCATTCAGAATTGTTGTGTCTTTAACCGCAGAAATGAAGAATATAAAGTGAAGCGCTAGAAAAACGCTGAGGACGAAAAACTCTTTCAAATTGTTTCGCACAAGCCCAAAGTAAAACGACTTCCTAAGAAGTATCAATACTGTAGCTAAAGCGATGCACGCGATTGCCAACCGCCAGAAAGCTATCGAGAAAGCGTCTAGACCTTGCAGACATCTAATAAGAATCGCTGCCGTGCCAAATAGGACCCCTGCAATCGCACCTTCTGCTAGAGCCAGCTTTCTTGTTCTCATGTGCATCTAGACGCCCTTTTCATACGCACAACTGGATGTGAATCTGTCGATAAAAATGTTTGAGGTTGGAGCCATCATGTACTCAACAGAATCCGGTTAACTCGTAAACGAAAATAACATGGTTACGCAAAGACTTGAAAGAGAGATGTTTAATGAATACAAAGGAGATTATGGAACCACCCTTAAAACTTGCAGGACTATAAACCGTACCTGAAGACAGCGCAATATACGTAAATGGCACCAACATCGAGAAAATCTTGTTTTGCATAGACGCAGACGTTTCAGAACTTCTGCTTGAGAGGTTTATTCCTTTAGACGCATAAGCTCCTGTTCCTTGAAGCGTGTATCCATTTCCGTCGATAATTATGTTGCTTCTCTCAACCACAATCTCGTCGAAAATGTTGTCAGCAAATGTATGAGTGATATTGTCACCGGTTGGGTTGTAATGGCGCCGTTGGCGGGTCTATGCTTCCATCAGCCCTAATGTATATGGTTCCGCCCGCCCTAGCCACCGGAACGTTCAACACTACACCAAACACTGCCACCAAGACCGCGAGTATCCAAGCCCAAGAAACCGACTGAGCCTTTTTCCTATTCATCTGCTCCCTCAATCCTTCTTCGATAAACCGCTACTGCTAGTAGTGTTGTTGTCATGAATAATGCCGGAAAAAGGAATGATGGAAACTCTGGAATCGGCGTTGGTCCAGAGATTTCTATCGTATGTTCGCTGTGGGTGTAGTTAATGTAAAGGTACTCGAGTGTTTCGTTGGAGCATGGTAGCTGTCTGACTTGAGGCTCAGTGATTGTCTCTCCATTGAGCTTCACAACATAGGAACTATTAATCAAAGCTTTCGGAATGCAAATCCTACAGAAGCCTCGAGTTCCTGTGTCTCCAGTAGCGTTGAAAGTCAACATTGCTTGATATGGACCAACCACGCTGAAATCAAGGTGGGAAATTGAGGAATTGCTGACAATATCAACTTGATAGTCATAAGGAGTGTTGAAACGGGAAAATATACTCATCAATGGATAATGGTCTGTGTTGTTTGAGTCTAGTACGTGCACTGTGTCGCCTATTCCATCGCGGTCTAAGTCAACACCAGTATAATTGCTCCAATAGTTCCCTTCTATGCCATCATCCCAGTGATTCGCTAGGGCGGCTATTGCTTGGATTCCGTTGTCAGCAATGTTGTTATGATAAATGCTGTTGCCTCCAGAATCTGAATCAAGCCATACACCATACAAAGTGTTGTTCTTCACATTGTTTCTGGCAATGGTGCAGTTGCTACAATTTGACCCAAGGCCTATTCCATCGTAATGGTTTTCACCTGCATTGTTTCCTGCAATCAATCCACCGATAGAAGCATTAGCATTAATTCCATACCATCCGCTGTCACGTACGTAGTTGTCGCTTATGGTAAAGTTCCAAGAGTTTGTGACAAAAATGCCTCTGTGCCCATTATTCTCCACAATGTTTTGATTGATCATACAATTGCCGGAGTAGCTAACGTGAATTGCATCAGTAGTGTTGATCAAAATATTCTCTGTGACAAGAGAATCATTTGAGTAAACAACATAGACGCCAATATTACCGTTCCTAATTGTAAATCCCTTAATAGCAGCATTACTTGCCTTAACATCTACTACTACATCGCCTTCGTTTCCAATGATGACCGTATTGTTTCTGTTTTCACCAACTAAAGATACAGACTTGGTGATAACTACGGATTCATAATATGTTCCTTCCTTAACGGAGATCATGTGACCAGCCACAGTCTGCTGGGCATCTATTGCAGATTGTATAGTTGAGTAGCCCAAACCAGTGTCAACATTGAAAACGGCATAGCCGTTACTACATTCTGCCTTGTCCGCGTAAGATCCTGCACAGACAAGGGAAAGTGACAATACGAACATCATGAAAACGAGGACAGAGTTCTTCTTCATAGATATCGATATCATGTGCCAAACACTGGTTTTTATGGGTTGTGCAAAATCCGCAAGTGAATCTCGAAGTCTTCACTTCTGGTCTCCAAATCGTATTGTGAATAACCCAAATGTAAGTCTGCGGCGTGCACGAAACTGAACGCCTTCAACGACCTCTTCCTTCCTCTCGCATAACTTGTAATTCTAGAATATGCTCAGTCCCCAACGTCTTGAGCATTTACGAGTAAAGCAAGCACTTGATTTACACTATTCCACACAAACAGAAATGTTAATCACTGTTTGAAACTGGAGCACATGGTCAGTAGAGATACACAAAATCTATCGCTTTGCCCAAGACTATTCTGTGAGTCGTTTGGAGCAAAACATATATTGTTTCGAACGGAACTTCACATATTGTTAATAATGGTTTCTGCGAGTGCTGAGCATGGTAAGAAGAGATCGGCATGACATTGTTGTTGATATTCTGAGAAAAGCAGCATCTGGAACGAGGAAGACTGAACTAATGTCTAACGTTGGCCTTTCCTACACACAAGCAATTCAATACTTTGGCGTATTGCTTGGGAGGGGGCTGCTGGAGACTGTTGAAGAGAAACGTTTGAGAACAACGAAAGAGGGATTGAAGTTTCTGGAGAAATGCAGTGAGTGCCTGATGTCTTCGTGGGGGCTGCAGAAAAAGAAAGCTATTTCCGAGTGACTAAAGAAGCTCTATGGTCACGTGAACTTCTTCTGGAACCCTGATGCGCATGATGCGGCGCATAACGCGTTCTTCAGCGTCAATATCGATGAGACGTTTGTGGATGCGCATCTCCCATTTGTCCCACGTTGCAGTTCCTTCGCCACACGGTGATTTCAGAACTGGAACCTTAAGCCTTTTCGTAGGCAACGGTACAGGACCATTCATCTTGACTCCTGTCTTCTGGGCGATAACCTTCAGTTCGTTGCACACTTCTTCCAGTTTGGGGTAATCTGTGCTTGTCAACCGTATTCTTGCCTTTCTAACCATCGCCCATCATTCCAGATTCTTCCGCTGCCGACAGATTTATTGGGTATTTACCTTAGACAATTAACCGTAAATAAAAACTTATCGACATAGTTTTTGAGCGTATCTACACGATTCTGCCCTATTTCCGTTTCCGAAAGATCTTGCCACCATCACTATACTCGCCAGTTACGTAGTCGAATCCTGCTTCTATCAGAGTACATGCCTCTTTCATGTCGTTTGCGATCCTAACGGTCCATTGATCATCATTCGTTTTGAAGATCATGGCTTCAAGGTCAATGTACTTGAGCGTGTTTTGAATTGTTTTGTGTCACAAACTCGTAGAAGAAAGTTCTAGCCCACTTCTCAGGAAAAGAGAAAAGAGGGGTTGTGCGGGTGACGTCACCTCTGGCGTGGGGGTTCAAGTCCTATCGGCGGCGCCACAAAACGCAGGCACTAGAGCACTAGTATTCCCCAACTCTTCTTCCCACCTTGTGATAGAAGCCTTTGTCGCCGACCCATTTCATAAGAACCCCATCTTTCCAGCCGTAGCCTTCTCGAACATGGGTGGCGAGAACTTCCCCCATGAACCAGACATGGTCTCCAACCTCTACAACCTGAACAACCTTGCACTCAATGCTCAGAGGACTCTCCTCAATAAGAGGTGCTCTCACCCTGCTTGCTGGAGTCGCTGTCAGTTTTGCCAGCTCGAACTTGTCCACGTCTCGCCCCGAGTTTTCCCCGCAAATCTTCACTGCTTCCACTAATCTCTCATCAACCACGTTGACAACATACGCCCTGCTCTTCTGAATCAGTCCGTAGGAGAATCTTGAAGGCGCGATGCCTATGCCAACCAAGGTCGGTTTCCCAGAAAAATAGGCAAACATGCCCACGCTAATTATGTTCTTCTTCTGGTCATGCCCGCATGATACAAGGTATACAGGTCGAATTGGCAGCTTTCCGAGACCTTCTTTAACTAAAATCTCATTCTTCATAAACATCAAATCCGCTAGTGTGTTGTTGCTTGAAGTTCATATAAAGGGCTATGGCTGTCAATCTTCACACATGAGAAACCTGCCCAACGCCGTATCGTTTGAATAAATCACGTATTTGCGAGGAATAGAAAAAGAGGGTTTTGCGGGTGGAATCTCCATGTGGTGGTAGGTGCAACTCCCACCCTGCCTGCTATAGGTGAATCCCAGATGATTCCATTGTGTGTAGGGGTGAAGTTTTGTCCCAAACCCCGAAACAGATAATAAAAACCACTTTACGCCAATTTCGGGACAAGGCAGCGCGCTATAAAACAAGAAAAGTGAGATGTCTCTATTTTTTCTTGTTCGCTTGTTTGGCGCAACCGTCACTGCAATACTTTTTCTTGTTATCGAACGTTGTATAGACTTTTCCACAGA
>CAZCRE010000081.1:0-5545 GCA_964501075.1 uncultured Candidatus Bathyarchaeia archaeon | reverse complement strand
CACAGTGAAGACGAGGCAAAGGTGTGTTGGAGCCATTGTGTACCCTAGATAGGCGCTCATGTAGATCAATGATGCATTCTTGGATGAAAAAGCTATGACTCCTGCAAGGATGGAGATGGCGGCGGCTACTCCGCCTGAAGGTGAACCTGTCATGAAAGCCAAGATCATCGGAATGAAAACAAGCAGTATGACGATGTCGACGTTTCCGCCTGTCACGAGTGTCTTGAAAATGCTGGATATTCCTGCAGCATCCATGGTGTTTCTCAACAGGAATGCGCCATAGGCTGCGGCGGTTATTCCGTATATTCCCCAACTCTTGAATGGCTTCAGAAAAATGGGAAACGTCACCTTGGAAATCATGATCAGCACCAGCAGTCCCACAACAATCGCTATCAAAACATCAAAACCGGCCTTGGAGAGACCAAAACCGCTCAACCCCAAACAGACAGCCACAACTATGGTTGCCAAGATTGGGGAAAACGCCACGAGGAAACCCTTGAGGTTCGATCTTGAATCACTCCTTTGAACCGTTTCATCTTTGCATCTGCTTTTTGGCAGCTTCCAGAAGCCGATAACATAGCCGACGAGCACCATGACCACGACGACAGGTATTTGTCGAAGCACTAAGGACGTGACGGTCATGCCAGTGAGAGCGGCGGTTATTATCAGAAACTGGCTGATCGGATATACCGGAAAAATCGTGTGCCTAAACCACAAGTTAAGGTAGGCTTTCCTTTCAGGTTTCAGTTCGAGCTTTTCAGCTTCTGAATCGACAAGCGGCGCCGACATCAATGCCCCGCCCGCAACTGGAAGAAGACCCAAAACAGCAGGAAGAACACCTATCACGATTTTCGGGTTATTGATGATTCTGCTTAGGCTTTCACTCATTCGGTTGATGAGCCTAGTTTCTTTGTAAAGTTGACTCAGCAGCATTATTCCGAACGTGGCAAGCACGATCGAAACGGTAAGCTGATCCACGCTAGTGGCGTACAGAACGGCTGGTATTTTCGACCATTCAACACCAATCAAAGCCAACAGCATTGCGGTTGCATTCAAAGCTATTCCAAGATTCACTCGCTTGTACAGCAACGCTATGAGAAAGCACAGAGAAACGACGACTGAGACTGAAGGATCAAACAGCACCAATGCTAGTCTTCCTTTTCTGGGAACCTTGCCCCTGCAAAACGGAGGCTGACCCAGACGCTTTATGCCTTTCCTTTAGAAAACGTTGAAACAGGATATCAGATGGGCATTTCGTCATATGTTGCGCTATTTTCCATGACTCTTAAGATTTAAAAGTAAGCTAACTATTTTACCATCATTAACTGAATCGACTTCACAGCATCGCGCGGCCGTAGTCTAGTTTGGTCTAGGACATCAGCCTGCCACGCTGACGACCCGGGTTCAAATCTCGGCGGCCGCACCACCATTCCTCTGAGCGGACTGACTTGAACTCTCATGAGTTTTATTAGCAGTATTGCCTACGTTGCTGGAAAATTGTTCGACCTTGTGATATAGCTCGCAAATATCCTCGACAATCAAATCTGGCACTATCTGGTTTTCGTGCAGAAATTCAAGCGAATAGAACTGCGAAGGCACAAAAACTGTTTTCATGCCCACGGCTTTCCCACCCTTGATGTCCTCCAACGGGCTATCTCCAACATAAACCGTCTCCTCTGGCCTTACTCCAAGCCTTCTTAGAGCCTCTTCGAATATTCTCTTGCTGGGTTTGCGCCAGCCGACATCCGCTGAAACCAGAACGGCATTGAAAAACTTGTTTATCGCCAGTCTCCTGAGCGCTACGTAAATCACAGGAGCGTACGTGAAGTTTGAGATCAAACCTAACTTGAAGTCTGTTGAGACTTTTCTCAACAATTCCCTAGCGCATGGTCTGAGTTCAAAAGACTTCACATAATCTTGAAAGAAGATGTTCAGAGCCGTCTTTATGCGAACATCATCTGGACTTGCTCTAAGCCCAAGGGTGTTCAAGGCTTCAGAGATCCAGACGGAGTTTGTCACTTCAACCAGTTCTTGATAGCGGATAACTCGATATTTCTCGTGAGCGCGGCTGTATGCTTCCGAGAAAGACGTTTCCTCAACGTCAAAACCTTCTGCCTTGATCGCCTTGCACAGCTTCCTCTTTGAATCCTCCATGCTATAGTCCTTAACGTTTGTTAGTGTCCCGATGAAGTCAAAGACCACCGCTCTAACGGTTGCCACACATAGGCCTCTCGTGTCCAGAGTAATTCTTGCGAATCTCTGGAATGCTCTTCGGATAATAAAACTTGTGCACGGACCTCCCAACTTCGAAGCCCTTCCTCAGCATGGACAAAGCCTGATTCAGATTCTGAATCAGATTTCATAGTTCATAGGGCTTAAGTGCAAGAACAGGTCAGTTTTGATAACCAAGGTGGATAGTAATGACTCAATTGCCGCCCGAGGTTTTCACACTAATAGGGATAAACCTATTTCTAGTGTTAAGCCTGTTGACTCATCTGTTGGGCAACCGCTTTCCCAAAGCCTTACCTTACATCTATCAAGTTGCTGCCCTCTTCGGACTCGGATATCTCGTCGTTAGCAGGGGATACATGATGCAGGCTGAAGAGAGCACAAGATTCTGGTACTCATTTGCCTATCTAACAACAGCCCTAACCAGCGTCGTTGCAGCAAACTTCTACGTAGCGGCTGCAAAGAGACTGTGGACCATCGCCAAAGCTTGGTTTGGAGCGTTCAGTCTTCCATCAATCTTGGCTGCAACCTTTTTTGTCTTCCAGTATGACTCCATGCAAGGAAGCATTATCTCTCTGACCCCACAAATCGGCCTTGTAGTTCTTGCATTTGCGGTGGGAATAGGCCTAACTGTTACATTCAGTCCGGCGACAGTGAAGATGCTTCGAAGGGACAAGGAGGTGAAGCAATGAACCTAAAGAAAATCAGCTCCAAGAAGTCAATCACGCTACTCACTCTCATTCTTGCATCAATACTCATATCCACAGCCAGCGCCGCAGTCTACTACTCAATGATAGCGCAGCCTGCCGTCACAATCACCGCGGCTCCAATAGTCTTCGCTCAAGGAAACGACTGGCCAAGCGGCTCAACACTGGGATCAAACGGAACATGGGTTAGTCTGGCCATCAAAGCCTATCCAAACGCGACTCTGGCATACGATCAACCACTCAACGTAAGCAACACTGACTCGTCCAGTCACACCTTCAGACTACGCCACGTCTCCATCACGCCAGCTTCTGGAAATTCGCAGGTCAGCAACTTCACATCGATAAACTTTGTCGTGGAGAATACAGCGGGAGCATCCCAAGCCTCATTCAACTACACAGTCACAGGCACCACGTGGAACACGCCATCCACAACTTCATACTTGACCCTGCCAGCGAGCACACAGTGGATCATCTACGTTTCAACGGTGGCAACGGCTGGAGCAAACAGCGGCATAACGGCAAACATACAGATATCGGTGGACGTAGAGTAATAGCCTCTTTCCACCATTTTTCTTGAATTCAGAATGGGAAACAACGTGAGAAAACATAGTCTTAACGCTCGCAGAATCCTTCGTTCAATCTTGCTACTGGCTACTCTGTTTTGCCTATTGAGTCTCTTGTTTGATAGCGCGTCTGCAAGTGTCTATTCATCTCCGCTTTTCCAACCCTACGCAACCATTGCAGCTCCACCTGTTATCCTTAATAGCGGCACAGCCGGCAGCAGCACAATCTACACGAACAGCACCAGCGCGAAAGTCAGCGTTTCAGCACCTGTCACCCAAGGATGGATCGCTAACTTTCAATATCGGAAAAAAATCACTTTCAACAATTCAGCGATAAGTGAGAACCTGGCTAATTTCCCAGTACCAATCATACTTAGCAGTTCCAACACCGATTTCTGGGGGCATGTTCAAACAAACGGAAACGACACACGATTTGTCGATGCCGACAATACAACCGAATTGTACTACGAATTTGAAAAATTCAATCATACAAGTGATGACATGATCGCTTGGGTAAAGGTTCCACAGATAGACGCCAGTTCAACAACCGACTACATCTGGATTTACTACGGAAATAGCACGGTGAATTTTGACAGTTATTCTAGCAACAGTAATAACGTCTGGGACAGCAATTACATAGCAGTCTGGCATTTGAAAGAGAACCCAACAGGTACGGCACCTCAATTCAAAGATAGTAAAGGCAGCAATGCCGGCACAGCAAATAACATGGTTGTAGGGGACCAACAATCCTGCAAGATTGATGGAGGACTCAATTTCAACGGAGCAAATGCCAAGGTGCCAACAAATACTGGTGCCTCAGTTAAAGGTTTGACCCGATATACGGTTTCCGCTTGGGTCAATACAGGGACTCTCAATTCCGCTACTCGTGAGATCTACGAGGAATCGATTGGCACGAGCGCGCTATCTCGGGTCAAATTTGGCTTAAGCTCAAGCAACCGTTTTCAGTTAGCAGGTCGAGCCCTTGATACAGGTTCACTCACCACTTGGGCTAGCCCAACCACGACTCTTTACACAAGTACCTGGTACTACGTGGTAGGAGTCTTTGATTCTGTCTCTGACATCCATCACTTCATGATCAACGGCGTTGACACTACGAGTACCGTGACAGCTTCTACAATTTCCAATACAAACCCTTATGATACCCCTACCATTGGAGCTCGGCCAGGAGCCTCCGAATTCTGGTCTGGCAAGATTGACGAGGTCCGCATCTCAAAAACCGCTCGTTCAACAAACTGGAATAAGGCCTGCTACCAATACGAGGTCGACCAGTCCAAGTTCAATTATGGAACCGAAGAAGCCCGCGCGTACGACCCTGTGCTCAACGTTGTCAACCAAGTAACAGGTGCTTGGAACGTAAGCATGAAAGTCTACAGCAACTCAAACATTCCCCGCCTATCAAACGCGATAATAGGTCTCCACGATGCTGCGACCTCAAGCGACCAAATAGTTGTCAGCAGTGGAAGTGTAACCCAGTCCCAAGGAACACTATTCAACCTTCCAGGGGGTTCAGGATCTACGGTGTACATAAGCATGAGCAACCTTCTTGCAAACGCAACCGGATCGTCATACTTGTACGTCCACTTGAAAATCCTTACACCTAACACAACCACATACTTGTTGTACGTCATTACTTTTGAAGTCACATAAAGTCAAAGCACTAATCGCAGCATGCGCTGACTATTACACTGCTACCGCGAAGGCTCTTAAGGAAGACGGAGAACTACTGAAAGCAGGGTTTAAGCATGCCACTGAGCGAGAACGAACCAAGATCTTCCGAAAGCGCAAATGATCTTGAGGTGATTAACAGGAACAAAGAAGGCGACTTCCTAGTGAAACATCACCAGACCGGCAGCATTTGCACCATAGTAGACACTTTCGCCGAGATGTTTCCGATGTGGGCTGGAAGAATACTGATAACCGCTGACAGCGAAGAATGGGCCTTGACCGCAGCCCAAACCGCAACTGGCCTAGCAACCAGCGTCATCATGTCGCCCGCTGAAGCCGGCATAGAAAAAACCGAACCAT
>CAZCRE010000080.1:0-5830 GCA_964501075.1 uncultured Candidatus Bathyarchaeia archaeon | reverse complement strand
GAATCCAGGTTGACAGGAACAACATGACTTTGGATGGGGCGGGTCACACTATTCAAGGTTCAGGAAGCAACTTCGGAATCTATCTGCCCGGGAACAGCAACATGACGATCAGGAACTTGGTCGTCAAGTCGTTCTTGGAGGGGATCTATATTTCTAATTCGTCAAACATCAGTATATGGAATAACACTGTTACGGGAATCGATGAAGAGGGTGTTTTTCTTTATTCTTCCTCGAACGTCAGCATAGTCGGTAACCAGATTGCAAACAGCGCTGGTGGGGTCTTTCTGGATTCTTCTTCGGGCAACAACGTTTCGAGGAACAGCATAGTAAGCTGTGAGTATGGCCTCAACATTCAGCACTCCCGAGACTGCGACTTTTCCGGCAACAGCATAACACTGAGCACTCAGTTTGGGATGTGGCTTTACAACTCTACAGGAAGCAACGTTTTCCAGAATAATGTCACGGGCAACGCAATCGGCATAGAGCTCAACTATTCTCCGCTCTGCGTGATTTATGAAAACCAAATCGCAAGTAACCAGTATGGGATTTCCTTCGTCTTTTCTCTGCAGAACCGGATTTTCCACAACAACTTTGACCAGAATGCGCAGTTTGTTAAGGGTCTTCAGGGCATGAACACGTGGGACGATGGTTACCCTTCGGGCGGGAACTACTGGAGCGGTTATAACGGGCTTGACTTGTACAGTGGGCCGGGGCAGAACTTGACTGGCAGCGATGGCATAGGTGACGGTGCTTTTGTCCTCGATCCGCAGATCGCTATCCCCCAGAACGTAGACCATTACCCGCTGATGACTCCGCACGCAATTCCAGAGTTCCAGCCTGGCTCGATTCTTCTGCTGTTCATGTTGGCGACGTTGCTCATGGTTGCAGTGTGCAGGAAGAAATACCTTAGCTCACGCTATCGTCTGGCGTGCCAATAGTGGACTCTGGGCATCCAATCGGTGCTAGTCCAAAGTAGATCGCGTTGTTGAATTCACCATCGTAATTCTTTTATAGGGAAAAGCCAAGAGGAAAGTGATAGAAATGCACGTAGAAAAGCCTACAGCGTCTTTCGTCTTGTCGCTGACTGGCGGCATCCTTATTCTTGTAGTCGGGCTGTTGCTTGCCGCAGTGATGATGGTCAGTGTTCACTCTGGGTCAAGCACGGATATGAGTATTCGGTTTGTCAACTTCAATTCGGCTTCTTTGGCTGCGCCTGAGTTGTGGTCTGGGTCGAGTGTGCTGTATTTCCTGATTTTCGGTGTTGGTTTCGGTTCGCTGGTGGTTTTCGGCGCGGTCATGATGTATGTGAGGCCGAAGCAACACGTGACTTGGGGAGTAATAGTGCTGGCATTCTCTTTAGGAAGTGTCTTCTCCACAGGCGGGCTTGTCGTTGGTCTTGTCCTAGGAATGGTCGGCGGCGTATTAGGGATAACTTGGAAACCTTCTCGCAGAGCTGCACCTCCTGTTCCTGTGCTAAGTTGAGGCCAGTTTCTCTCATTCGATGCAAGTGAAGCAGAATGGCTTATTCAAGTCTCAATTCCAATTCTGGCGTTTTGGGTTCCACAAATCCCGCCTTTCTGTAGATGGGTTCACCGTCTTTGGAAGCATGAAGATGCACGTATCTGAGTCCCATTGATTTAGCTTCTCCAATCAGCTCGTTCAGCAATCGGGTGGCAATCCCTTTTCCTCTTGCTTCTGGAATTGTATAAAAGTTCAGGAGGTATCCAAGCTTGCCGGACTCGACCCCGCCGTATAAAGCAGGTATCTGCCAAACAACCATTCCGCTTG
Organism: uncultured Candidatus Bathyarchaeia archaeon; assembly: GCA_964501075.1. Classification (GTDB taxonomy): domain Archaea; phylum Thermoproteota; class Bathyarchaeia; order Bathyarchaeales; family Bathycorpusculaceae; genus CAZCRE01. Next base: position 4,042 of record CAZCRE010000080.1, on the reverse strand, counting down.
TAGCAACGATTTTCCCGCCATATTCTGCCACCCAGGCAACGAAATCCCTAGAAGGAATGGCTTCAGTGAAGTATTCCAGAAGAGACTTCCTCACAACCCTAGTTTCATTATTTTCCGGGTGATTGAGAAGCTCGTTCAAGAATCGGACTCTAAGGTCAACCAAGGCCTGAACATCATCAAGCGTACCACGACGGTAGACTATCTCTTTTCCAATTCTCACTTTTTCTCCCTGCAAATCGCTTTACTCTTAACTCAAGCTCTTCGCGGAAATAAGGTTAGTTGGCTTCAGAATCTATCGCAGGCTTCTCTGATTGCCATGAAAAGCAAGTTCGCATTATCGGCTATCTTGTACCGAATTGCAAGCTGGCCTGTCTTGGACAATGATGGAACTTTCTCTACAATCTTCGCTGCCAGAAGCACTCTGAGATGTTTTTCGATAGTTGACCTGTGCCTGTCCAGTTTTCTGGCTATCTCGCCTGGATTGGAAACCCCGTTCTGTATGCTTTCGAGTATTTGCAGCCGGGATTTGTCTGCAAACGCCTTCAATATTCTCTCGGTCTTTTCATAGCTATTCATTTCAACCACCTAGATCACTTGTCATGTTGCCGTTGGGCAAATAAATTTGCCCTCCGGAACATAAAGTTACTGAACGGAAACTAAAATCACTGTAGGCTTCGGAAACGATTATCCCTAATGAACGCAATCAAAGACACAGGAGCGTGATATGAGTGTTTCATCCTATAGTTAAAGGCGCTTATTACGAGATGGGATATCGATATGGAGCCATCCTGTACAAGCATGGCTTCAAAGTCCCCGAGCAATCCGACGAGAAACTTGAATTTGGGAGAAAAAGTGAAGGCGAGGTCAAACGTGTCTTCCCCGACATACTGGAAGAGATCAAGGGTTTTGCTGATGCTTGTCACAGTTCCTATGAACAAGTCTCGGCGTTCATGTTTGGCATTGGCGCCTTCAAAGCTCTGCCTTCATGCAGCGTATTTGCGGTTTCGACTGGCTCTGACGTGGTCTTTGGGCGCAATTATGACTTTTTCTACAGTTTCAAGAAATACTCGGAAAGCTACTTGACATGTCCTGCGGAAGGCTACTGGAGCTTAGGCCACTCAGACGTATTCATTGGAAGAGAAGATGGCATCAACGAAAAAGGCCTGGCAATAGGCATGACAGGCGTAGAAGGAAATGCGGTCAAACCCGGGATAAGCTTCTGTCTTGCTTTAAGATATGTCCTCGACAAATGCGGTACCACAGATGAGGCTGTGAAACTGCTCACAAACGCGCATGGGTTGATGGCGTGCAACTATCTTCTCGCAGATAGAACTGGAAATCTGGCGGTTGTTGAAGCTTCTCCAGACAAAAGTAGAGTCAGGGGACCTGAAGAAGGCAACAGCTTCATAGTTTGCACAAACCATTTCGTGCACCCAGAAATGCAGGACATGGAAAACCAGCAAGAACGACAGAAATCAAACTGGGACACACTACCCAGATACGCGACTATTTGCAACGCAATCAAAGAACAGAAGGGCAGAATTAGCATAGATGATTCGCAGAAGATCTTGGCAAACCACACTGGATACGTGTGTTCACATCAGCAAAAAATCAAGCTGGGAACTATCTGGTCCATTGCTGCAACTTTGAAGCAACCACAAATACTCAGAGCAGAAGGACACCCATGCAGAACAAAGTTCAAGCCAGATCCACGCCTCTCCAAAGCATTGAAGCAACGAGGAGACTAGATCCAGGCACACGTTTTTTCTCTTTTCGAAAAAACGGAAGTTGGTTTGGTTGGACGATTCTTTGCCCTCTCCTCATTGCCACAAAGAACAGTGACTCTTGAGTACTGCTTGGGTTAGGACTGTATACTAGATTTCAGTAAGGCATAACATATCACAGTGATTAGCGTACGCCTACGCTCTAGTCTGAATCGAGTACACTCTCCTATTTCAAGGTGTGAGTTGCTGCTGAGAATTTCTCTCTGGCTTTCTCTAATGAGCTTCCGACGACTTCGATATTATCTATGTTTCCTTCCCCGAGATGTCTCTTGATGGCTTCTTTCAGTATAGGCATTTTATCCAGTTTCAAACCTGCGAGTATTGCTCCGACAGTTTCCACGGCGATTGCGTCTCTGCCAACTACTAGATTGTTCATTTTCACTCTGTATCTGGAGGCGTCCTTTGTAGCATGTGGATTGGCTCCTGCACCTCTATAGAGGTAGGTACCGTCTATGACGGCTAGGTCTATTCCTCCTATTGCTTCGTAAATGTCTGGCAATAGAGTGTCGAGTTTCCTGTGGAGCGGTGCTTTGCTCACGTCTGGTACAAGCCCGAAGAGGTTCTTGAGGATGGTTCCTCTTTCGAAAGTGCGGAGGATGTGTGTGCTGACGAAAACGTTGGGTTTGAACAGGATGTGAGAAAGCTGCATCTCTTCGTCTGCAACTTTGACTTTCCTGGTTTCAGTATCATCTGAAAGGTTGAAGGGGACGACTCGGTCGGTGAAGAGTTCTTTCCAGAGCTGCAGGCGTTCTGTGCCTTTCCCGCGATAGTTGTCTGACTCAGCCAAGTAAATTTTCGGGGCTTTGTTGAAGCTTTTGACTATGGCATCAACCACACCGACGCTTGAGTGGTTTTCTGCATTTTGGTCGAAAACACCCACTTTGATGACAACGGAGCGCTTAGACGTGTTTAAATCGGTCACATTTCCTATAAGCTCAAGCGCTTTTTTGAGGGACTTGCAGACATCTCTTTCAAACTCAACTATGGCAACCTTTGGGCCCATAAGTCATCGCATCTTGTCTTCTTGAGAGGGTCGCGAGTTATATGAATTTCCGTTTGATGATACCGTGAAGCTTGGGCTTGGTGGTGGATAGAACTCTACCGCACACACACCTTTACGACGATGCCCCTTCACCATAAAGCAGGGGATTTGGGGTGTAACTCTTCTACAAGTCTTTAAGAACCATTTGGAGAATATATAGTTGTGTGATGGCAGATGAAGAAGCCAGTTCCAGTAACATTTGAGAGCAAAGGTGCAAATATTCACGCAATCTTCTATCAAGCCTCTGGAGTTGGACCATTGCCAACAGTTATCCTTTGCCAGGGGTTTCCTGGAAGCAACACAGACGTGCTTGGACTTGGCGAGAGATTGATGAAAGAAGGATTCAACGCTCTTGCCTTCAACTACCGAGGCACGTGGGGAAGCGAAGGCACGTTCACGAATGCGAACTCGGTAGAAGATGTGATCGCCGCCGTGCATTATGTGAAATCCACCGTTGCCGTCCGAGAGTTCAATGTAGACCCTTCAAGCGTTGCCCTCGTAGGATACAGTTTTGGGGGTGGCATGGCTTTACTAGGATCGTTAAGTGATCCTGCCATAAGAAGACTCGTCGACATTGCTGGAGGGAACCTTGGAGAAGCCGCAAGAATGATACAGCAGAGCGCTGAGTTAAAGCGAGCCCTTGAAGAAGACATGGATCATGGTATTTCAGTTTCAGGTTTCAAGGCCCCAAGAGCCAAAGAATTTTCTGCTGAAATACTTGCAGGTGTAGACAAATACGATTTGGTGAAGCATGCTCAGGCACTGTCTTGCAAGGATATTCTGATAATCGGTGGATGGCGAGACCAAGAAGCGGACATAGAACATCACATATTGCCTATCTACAGAGCATTGCAGAGACATGGAGCCAAGCAAGTGCAAATAGAAATCTTTGACGCAGACCACTCATTTACCAACCTCAGGAGTCAGTTGGCAGACAGAATAGTATCTTGGTTGAAGAAGGGGTAAAGTTTTATCCAACCAACCAACTCTTGCAGCCTCAAAATATTGAAACATGTTATGCCTTCCAGAACGAAGTTAAAAATTGCAAAACTTGAATTTTGACCGTTTGCCAAGGTATTTTTGGTTTTAGCGCTCGTGCAAACGATTGGCAGTTCAGAAACGTTTAAACTCTTAGAACATACTGGGCTCAGTCTGAAGTGGGATCTTGATTCCTAAAAGAAACATCGCGTTGGTGGCGCATGATAATAAGAAAAAT
>CAZCRE010000079.1:0-5910 GCA_964501075.1 uncultured Candidatus Bathyarchaeia archaeon | reverse complement strand
GATTCGGTAATCTAGTTGTTAGTATTTTTATAAAGATATGCGTGTTTCCCGCTGAGAGTTCAGAAATCGTTGGTTTGCTTATGGAAATTGGCGGGGCATCACTTCACCGACAATCATTAAGAGAAGCACAAACACATGTATGGCTTACTTTGTCAAAGTAGTGACTACTCTTTTGGTTTAGCGGCCTACGTCAACCCGAGTTTCTTCAGCGTTTTTGCGAAGTCTTCTCTTGAAGGAATGACCGACTCGTTGGCAAGCTCGGCAGTTATTTTCGCAACTCTCTCAATTGCATCTCTGTATTGTAGCGCCTTGAAGATTGAGCCTTCCACCTTCAAATTCCCACCCAGAAACATGGACTCCAATGATTTCTTGCCAATCGCTATTTCAACCGAGAGGGCGTAGGTTGGGATTTCGACGAAGAAGTCCACTTTTTTCTTGTATTCTTCAGCTTCGCCTGGTAGGATGTGCTTCCGATCTGTCAATTCTCCATTGACATAGTTTGAGTATGTCGCGAAGGGAACGTCATCAATGAAGGAAAGGATCGCCCAATTCATTCCATGGGCTTTCTCACGATAGTCCTTGTCAGTGTTAATCCTTTTCTTCAATTCGTCTGAGAACTCTTGGGACTCATATTCTAAAGGCACGATTCTTCCCTCAAATCTGGTTGGATGATTCCAGGTTTGTTGTTCGCACAAGGTTTAATATGTTTTTCAAGGATTGTAATAGATGAATCATAGATCGAAGGTGGAAACGCTTGATGAACGAAGACAAGGATGAAATGGTTGTTACTCCTTGGGAAGTGAGAGGCAAAGTTGACTATGAACGTTTGATCCGCGAGTTTGGGACTCAACCCTTGACTAGTGGACTTATTCAAAGGTTGGCAAAGCATACTGGCGACGTTCATCTTCAACTACGAAGGGGAATGTTCTTTTCACATCGAGACTTAGATGCGGTATTGGACTTGTACGAGAAAGGAACGAAGTTTGTTTTGTACACTGGTCGGGGTCCATCAGGACCAGTTCACATAGGTCACCTTGTCCCTTGGATTTTCACGAAGTACTTGCAAGACAAGTTCAAGACAAGGCTTTACTTCCAAATGACTGATGACGAGAAATTCCTAGTAAACGACGAGAACAAGCTCGCGGACATGACTAGGTTCGGATACGAAAACGCTCTCGACTTGGTTGCCTTGGGCTTCGAGCCCGAAGACACCTTCATAATCTACGATGTGAAGGACATAGACTTGCTTTACGATGTCGCGTTGGAAGTGGCTAAGCACATAACATATTCAACTGCCCGAGCCACGTTCGGGTTTCAGGACAGCACAAACTTGGGGTGGATATTCTGGCCAGCCGTTCAAGCTGTGCCATGCTTTATTCATAGGAAATTGACGGGAGAAAACGTTCCAGCGCTTATTCCAGCAGCCATAGATCAGGATCCGTTTTGGCGGATTACCCGAGACATCGCTCAGAAGCTTGGCTACTTCAAGCCAGCTCAGATCCACAACCGCTTCTTGCCTGGTCTGGGCATAGGCGGAAAAATGAGTGCTTCAGAGCCTGAAACTGCCATCTTCACAGTCGATTCACCAGACACAGTAAAACGGAAAGTCTGGAACGCCTTCACAGGAGGAAAGGGAACAGCGGCAGAACAGAAGAAGACAGGAGCCGACCCTAACATATGCACGATCTTCCAGTATTTCCTCTACCTGTTCGAAGAAGATGACAAGAAGCTGGCTGAAAGAGAAAAGAAATGCAGGGCTGGAGAAACCTTGTGCGGAGAATGCAAGAAAGAATTGACAGAAAGGATCAACAAGTTCCTTGCTGAACACCAGAAAAAGCGCGAAAAAGCAAGAAACACAGTAGATAAGTTTCACGTCAAAAGGTGAAGGAGTCAGACTAGCGAGCGCCAAGTTGACATTATGGTTGACATAGGCCGCGTCTACTCGTTTCGCGTCTGATGGCTTTGTCGACTCTGTGGGTGAATTCCCTTCAAGTTTTAGAACCAATCAGAGCAAGCTTGTCAGCGATTTCAATTTGGAACGCTGCACGTTCATACCAAGTGATCTTGACCAATCACAGTGAGCCTCTTGACTAAACCTTTTAAACGATAACCCTAGTTAGGCTTAATGAAGCCAGTGTGTGACTTGAATGAGCGAATACGATGAGGATGCTCTTGCAAAGCTTCGACTTTCTGGAAGGATTCTCCGTGAAACCAGAGAAGAGATTAGGGGATTTGTTCGCGAGAACATGCCAATCATTGAGGTTTGCGAAAAAGCAGAGGGCTTGATAAAGAAGAAAGGCGGAAAACCAGCGTTTCCATGCAATGTTTCAATAAACGAGATAGCGGCACACTATACTTCGCCTCCGAACGACATTAAGAGAGTTCCTGAAAAGGCCATAGTGAAAGTGGACATAGGCGCTCACGTTGACGGCTACCTCACTGACACCGCAGTGACGGTGTGTTTTGACCCAGAATATGACAGTCTTGTGGAAACAGCTGAAAAAGCGCTCGAAAAGGCCGTAGAAAGCATTTGCGCAGGCATGTCCACGTCGAAGCTCGGCACAATAATAGAGAGCACGATAAAGTCTCGGGGATTCAAGCCTATTTCGAACCTGACTGGACACAGTGTTGGACGGTATCTTGTGCACGCGGGAACCTCTTTGCCCAACGTCTCACAGATATTCTCCTCAAAGATCAAGGTTGGTGTAGCGTACGCAATTGAGCCTTTCGTCACTGTTTCCAATGCTGTGGGCAAGGTTGAGGATGAAGCTGAAAGCACGATATTCAGGTTCGTCAAGTCCAGACCGCAGAAGAATCCATATGCGAAGACGCTTTCGAAGTACATTGAAGAGAATTTTAGAACGCTGCCTTTTGCTGAACGGTGGTTAAAAGGCGTTGTGCCAGCGGAGCACTACAGGGAGGCTTTTCGCGAGCTCTTGGAGTCAAAGACCATCATGGATTATCCTATCTTTGTTGAGGCAAGTCGAAAACCTGTGGCTCAGGCAGAGCACACAGTTCTCATAGTTGAGGACGGACGGGTCGTTTTGACCTAGAAGCGATAATGATCTTTGTCGCCTTCTTTGACTTCTCGATAGATCGCTGTTATCATCATGTTTTCGTTGCATTTTTGGCAGGGCTCGACTTCTTTGAAAATGTAGTCGCCGCGTTGAAACTCTCTGACGCTCTTGAAACCGCATTTCTTGCATTCGATTGTGGTCGTGACGGGAGCGATTGCGATGTTTAAACGTCGAATCCGTCTTCTTGCTTGGAGCAATACGTACATGGAGATGCCGACTCCCACAAATCCGAGGAGTATCAGCCATCCTGAAATGATGGGATCGGAACTGAACGTGTTGAAAGCCAATATCAGAGCCGTCATCGACAGCGCCAATGTTATGAATATTATTAGCAACACGAAAGATGATATTCGCGTCGCCGAGTTTGCTGTTCCTTGAGCCATCTCATTCATCCTCCTACTGACCGATTCCTATGCTGTTGCCTATGCCGGCGATGACCACTTTGTCTCCTTCCTTGGTTCTCTCTAGAATGACTTGTTTCACTCTTTCGATGGCTTTGTCGATTGAATCGATGATCTCTTTCCGCATCGGTGAAACTGCATCTCCAATGTCTTCCTTAATCACCAGAGCATTTATTGGAATATGATATTTGAGGATAGATTCCTCAATCTTGAACTGGTCAACGCCTGGTCCGCCGATGGCTGCGCCGATTCCTTCAGCAATCTCGCCGACGATTTCACCTTCAAGCTTTCCTGCGGCGTCGATCATTATCACTGACGCGATCTTGCCCTTGTTTTCCTTGATGACGGCTTCTATTGCGTCTCCAGGTTTTCCGACGTTTCCGCCTGGGCCTTCAGCCTTTATCACGTAGGCTGTGCGTCCTTCTATTGGAACGGTTGCAACCACGCAGTCTTTTGGAAGCTTTTTGGTCTTGTATCCGTGCATTATTCTGCCTGCAACTAAGGCGCCTGCGCCGTCGCCTATGGGTTGCCCGAATGAGAAGGCTTTCAATGCGCTTGCGTAGGCTTCTGCTTCCCGCATGATCAGGGGCAGCAGCATCTGTATTTGCATTATGATGTATAGGCTGAGTGTCTTTTTGCCTAGCAGGTAGAAGTGTCTTATGACCTTGTAGATGTAGTTGAGCGCCATGGCTGCTTCAAGAGTGTTCTCCAAATTGTTTGTCTGGGTTTCGTCTGCCGAGGGCGCCATCATCTTCACTTCGTCTTTCAAACGAACATCTCTGACATCTATTATGTGCTCTAGCTTCCAAACTACACCGGCTGGGTCAAGGTTTTGCGGTGATATCGTGAAGTACTCAAGGAATCTGTCAATCCTTGCCGTGGGGTCTGTTAGGGGTTTTCCAATCTCCTTCATGGTTTCTATGGCGGTTTTTCGTCCTTCATCCTTGATGAATCTGAGCTTGTAAAGCGAACCTTCAACTTCCCTCAACATTACGTATAGCTGGATTCTTTGTCCGTAAAACAGGAAAACTATGAATACTACGTAGAAAAGCAGGTTTAGAATCCACGATATGGGGTTATCTCCAAGTGGGTTCTGTGCCAATTGGTTTTGCAATGTTGCCACGGAAGCTGATGTAATCACTTATATGTCCACCTTTCGAGAAGACTATCAAGAGCTTAGTTATAAGTTTTAGCTAACTCCGCACAGAATAAGCAAGGTTGGTTTGAAGTGGAGCTGCCAGCTTTCCCGGGTTCACGTGGCCGAAGACCACACTACAACCGAGAACGGAGCGCAGTTTAACTTCCGAGTTCGGAATGGGATCGGGTGGGTCCCGCGCCCCATGACCGGCAAACCCCACATATCACCTAAGCTTTTTGCTCATAAACTTATCGTTTTTGAACCTAGACTTTGCACTTCAATACACTCACTTTATGGATACAGAAGCAGTTATTGACGAGAAGACTCGAATCTGCTCTAAGGAATCACTGCGATTCCGTTAGATTGCCAACTAGCCTAACGCTGAACCGCCGGACGCAACGTCGCTGTGCTAGAGGTACTTCTTTGGGTTTTTATCGAACTCTTTCTTGCAGCCGGGTGAACAGAAATAGTAGGCTTTTCCCTGATAGGCACTCTTGAATTTCGCAGTCTTCTCGTCCACTTTCATCTTACACACTGGATCAATCGCCACTGCGATCACCGAACGTCAATTGCCGTTGTGAAAATATAAGTCTGGCGCACGTTCGGGCTGGCTAAAGCTCTTTCTCAAGCAATGCAATGAAGTTCTTGAAGTATTTGCATCCTTGGCTGACTATTCTTTTTCCTTCTCTTGTGTGCATGGTTTCCAGCATCCATTTGAGTCTTGGTGGACTGGCTTTTTTCATTTCATCTAACGCTTGCCCGGGCAGGTATCCTTTGCTACCGTAGTGAAGCAGATCCGAGGTTATTCCGAAAGCGCTGACCTTGTCGATTGTGTCCGCATCTTGCAGAATCCTGTCTTCAATTGCGTTCGCTTCAAATACGAGTGGTCCGGCGTGCACAGCGATGGCTTGCACGACTCTTTTGACGAGTTCGTCTTGATAGCCATTTTCGGTCAGGTATTTCTCGGCGAGTTTGGAGCCTTCAACTGCATGGTCTTTTCTTTCCGCAGTGTAAGTAGCTAGATCATGCAGGATCGCAGCTAGAGCGACTACATCAAGGTCTGCTTTTCTCCTTGAAACGAGCATCAGCGAGTATCTTAGAACTCGCAAAACGTGCTTCATCTTGAACTGTGGCAAGCTCCAAGGATGATAGGCAGATCGATCCTTAGGCGCCGTTTCTTCATAGTATTGCCTCACATGCTCCAAGGCATCTTTGTACTTATCAATAAGCAAACGATAATCTTTCATGTATTTTGATTCTTTCTTCAAAGATCACCACCAACCTTTTCCAGTTA
>CAZCRE010000078.1:0-5992 GCA_964501075.1 uncultured Candidatus Bathyarchaeia archaeon | reverse complement strand
GGTCAGTATTCAGGGAAAAGAGTATACTCCACAGCAGATTTCTGCCTTCATAATGCAGAAGATAAAAAAAGATGCTGAAACCTTCTTGGGAACCCCAATCAAGAAAGCAGTCATAACAGTACCAGCTCACTTCAATGACAACCAACGGCAAGCCACGAAAGATGCGGGAGAAATCGCTGGCTTCGAAGTTCAAAGAATCATAAACGAGCCTACTGCAGCCTGCCTAGCATACGGAGTCGACAAACTGGAAAAAGAAATGAAAATACTCGTGTTCAGCTTCGGAGGCGGTACTCACGACGTGACGATAATGGACTTCGGCAAGGGAGTCTTCCAAGTACTGTCCACAAGCGGTGACACACAGATCGGCGGCACTGACCTAGACAAGGCAATAATGGACTATGTCGTGGGAGAATTCAACAGACAAACCAGCATCAACTTGCTCAACGACAAGGCAGCAACGGCGAGACTGAAGGAAGCCGCTGAAAAAGCAAAGATAGAGCTATCAACGCTAATGGCAACGGACATTGACCTGCCTTTCATTTACTCTGACGCTTCTGGACCCAAGCACCTGCACCTCACGTTGACTAGGACCAAACTGGAAGCATTGGCGCAACCCGTAGTTCAGAAAACAGAAAGAACCATCATAAGAGCTCTTGAAGACGCGAAACTGACACCGAAGGACATAGACAAGATAATCCTCATCGGCGGCATGACCAGAATGCCTTACATTCAAAAGTTCGTGGAACAAATAATGGGCAAACCATCAGAGAGAGGCGTGGATCCTATGGAATGTGTAGCAGTCGGCGCGGCCATACAAGGAGCAGTGCTTACTGGAGAAGTCAAGGATTTGCTGCTTCTCGACGTTACACCTCTTTCCTTGGGCGTGGAAACACTCGGTCATGTATCCACAAGGATCATTGAGAAAAACACAACGATTCCGACGAGAAGAAGCCAAGTCTTCACAACCGCAGCAGATTTTCAGACGGCTGTCACGATCCATGTGCTTCAAGGAGAAAGAGCTATAGCAAGCGATAACGTTTCCCTCGGCGTGTTCAATCTTGAAAACATTCCACCAGCCCCAAGAGGTGTGCCCCAGATAGAAGTAACATTCGACATTGACGCTAACGGCATACTGAATGTAGCTGCGAAGGATTTGGGCACCGGCAAGGAAGCAAAGATAACCATAACAGCCTCTACAAAACTCTCCAAAGATGAGAAAGAGAGATTGGTCAAAGAAGCAGAACAGTTCACGGACCAAGACAAGAAAAAGCGGGAAGAAGCAGAACTGAGAAACAACGCTGACAACCTCGTTTACACCGCCGAGAAAACAAAGAAAGACTTGGAAGCAAAACTGACCCAAGAACAAAAGAACTCGATAGACACGGCTGTCACGGCCTTGAAGGATGCGTTAGCCAGCAATGACTTAGGACAGATGAAGACAAGGTCAGATGAACTCACGAAAGTGCTTCAAGAAATCGGGACAACAGTATACCAGCAAGCCGCTGCAGACTACGCAAAACAGAAGGGACAAACAAGCGGGCAGACTCCGCCACCTGACGGCAACAAGGTGGTTGATTCAGACGATTACAAGGTGAAGTGAGCCAATAGGGGAATCCTGATCTACTGACCTCATTGTCGACTCGATGGTAAAAAGAATGGCCGGCAAAAGAGACTACTACGAGGTCCTTGGCATAGCCAAGACGACCTCAAAAGACGAGATCAAAGATGCCTATAGAAAACTGGCACTGCAATACCACCCTGATAGAAACAAATCCCCAGAGGCTGAAGAGAGATTCAAGGAAATATCTGAAGCCTATGCTGTGCTGTCGGACGATGAAAAACGAAGACAATACGACATGCTAGGACACGCTGGATTTGATCAGCGCTACACGACAGAAGACATATTCAGAGGTGCAGACTTTGACTCAGTATTCAGAGACCTTGGTTTCAGATTCGGCATAGGCGACCTTTTCGGCACCTTTTTTGGCGGGCGCGATTTCAGAGAAGAGAGAACATCAAGAGGACAAGATCTGGCCTATGATCTTGAGATCACTTTGGAAGAAGCCGCCAAAGGCGTTGAAAAGGAGATAAGAGTTCCAAGAACCGAAAAATGCAGCGTTTGCAAAGGCACAGGCGCGAGCGTCAGCACTTCTCCAAGAACCTGTCCTAAATGTGAGGGCACTGGAAGAACTCAAAACGTTCAGAGAAACGGCTTCTCCATGTTCGTACGAGTCACCCCTTGCTCAATGTGCAGAGGAAGAGGCGAAATTATTGATTCACCCTGCAAAAACTGCAGAGGCACGGGCCTAGAGAAAAGAGAAAGAAGCATCACCGTAAATGTGCCTGCTGGCATAGACGAAGGATATGAGCTTAGACTGCGAGGTGAAGGAGAGGCCCTTTCAAGCGACAGCCCTTCAGGCGATCTGTACGTTCTGATTCACATTTTTCCACATGACCAATTCAAAAGAAGCGGAGATGATCTACTATACAGTCTGATGATAGGTTTTCCCCAGGCAGCGCTTGGTGCCGAAACCTCAATACCTACGCTAGATGGAAATACGAACATAAAGATCCGTCCGGGGACGCAACCGGGTGAAATCCTCAAGCTGAAGAGCAAGGGCATGCCGAGGCTTAGAGGATACGGCAGGGGTGATCTGCTGGTTCGAGTTGATATTGTGGTTCCGGAGAAACTTTCTCAACAGCAGAAGGTTCTGCTAGAACAACTGGCCAAGGAGTTTGACCAGAACGTCCAGTCAAGAAGTCGCAGATCGAGATTCTAGACGGAATAGATCTGTGCAACCGCATTCTGATGTAACGCTCGAACGGTCTTGATGTGATTGTCGTACAGTATTTGGACAGGAGATGTTGGTTTTATCTCTTAGACCACTCATGAGAACTTTGTTAGCATACTTTCAGGCTAGTTGTGTGATCTGATTGGGGCGGTCAAAGTTCAAATATGACGTATGTCATATGACATCTTGTACCCTAATGAACTTAAATGAAAAAGCCCGAATCATTCACCATTGACCTATCCAATGTAGAAGGAAGTAGAGAGGTTATATGCCCGAAATGTGGCATAAAGATATCACCTGACGACCAAACAGAGGAAACCTACACGATCTTGAAGCCTGTCATGAAAGGAGAAAACTTGGAAAGAATAGTACTGCAGTGCAAAAAACGCATGAGCAGAATTCAACTCACAGGGTTTGGCTGCAAACAGAACTAGAAAGAGATTTCTGACCAAACACAAAATGATCACGCATGAAGTAGTCTGGACCCTTTGAGCTGTGACTGAATGAAGCGAGCTGCATTTCCGTTCGTATAGGTCCTGTGCGACAAGCATTCAAGCTCAAGTCTAACGATGAAATTTTCATTTCTTTCAAGCCCTTGACAAGCCTGTTGGACTCACGAGAAAAGGGATTCACACTGGACTCATGTATTCAGGATTCGGATTCTGATTTCATAAGACAGTTAAGTGCCAATTGGCTATTCGAAACTATTAAGATGGAGGATCAGTGTTGAAACAAGGTTTGACGATCAAGCAAAGAAAGGGATTGATAACGAAGATGGGAAATGTCTTCAGGGATGACATCCGCGGATTATCAATAGAGCTCCAGCAAATACTGTTGGACGATTTGGCAACGGCTTTCCAGAACAGAATCAACGTCTTGATTAGAGCGCAAAAAGGAAGACGCTACTAGTTCAGACAGTAACAACAGACATTGATAAGAGAGTTGACATGGTGAAACGTTCTAAGCTTGAAACTTACTTGAGCATTCTTAACACGTTAGCTAAGCATAGCCCATTGAAGCTGACACACATAATGTACGAAGTGAATGTGAACTGCAGCATGTTGAAGGAATATCTGGTTTTCCTAGTGAAACAGGATTTGGTTGAAGAAAGAACCTTTGGCGAACGAAGAGTAAAGTATGCGATAACTCAGAAAGGCATGAACGTGCTCAACTACTTCAAAGAGCTACAATGTGCTCTACCGATCACGGAAGAACCAATAGACGGGGCACTGCTCCCCCTTTAGCTCGCAGATTTGGCCAACAATATACGATAAGATAAGAAATAGAAGAGAAAAAGGAAAAGGATATCTCGACTCAAATCATCTGATCATGGAAACAGCAATTCACTTTGGTTGCCGCCTGTAACGTAGTCATTTATCGGATTGATTGCTGCGACGTGACCAGTCGAATCCACGATTATGTCAACTATTCTCCAGATGTCTGTGCCACTAGGCTGTCCTGCAGGAGGCGTAAACCTGTATATTCCAACGCTTGGAATCACCAGGTTGACTTCTGCTCCTGAGGTTTCTATAGCGCCGACGGTCTCGGTATAGTCTCGAACCGAATATCGGTAGGTTCCTTGGCGCAGTCTGGAAATGGATGTCACTTCTGGACCATAACTACTTGTATCGTCTGTGTCTAGATTTGCATAGGGTGCGCTACTGAGAGATCCTCGGCTACTGTAGTAAACATGGAGGGTCGTGTTGTCATTCAGCCTGGCCGTCAGGTGGCTGTCTAGATCGCTCGGATTCTCTCCCCAAGTCAACGTTATTTGAACGAGAGGAGCATCCAGTACTATGTCTCCAACATTGTACTCTTCACCTAGTGTTAGCGACCGAGGAATATCCAAAACAGCGCTCTTGTGGCCGCCCTTCAACGCTTGATACTTAAACAAGACCCCGACCTCGACAGGGATACGTCTGAAAGTGCCGTTTATGTTTGTTGAAGTTTCGCCGCTGGCCCATCGCTGTTGATACCATCCTTGACCCCAGCATTTCACTTCAGCGCCTTCAACGGGGTTGCCGTTTGAATCGACAACGCGACCACTTACGTATGCAGCGGGATAGAGTATATCGTAGTTCCAAGTTGAGAAGTGAGAAACATTTCCTACGAAACATCCCAACGAAGGACTATACGTTCCATATCCTTGCTCCTGCCAAGTGCCTGTGCGTGGGTTAAAGTACCATAGAGGACACGTTCCCAAACCCCCAGCCGCCGAACGCATACTAGTTGGAACTGGAATGCTGATCTGAGCACTCCTGCCAGATGCCAACTGAAGTTCATGCCCATTCTGATCCGCCACTGAGACATCCATGAACCCGAAGGATTTTATAGGCCCTGTCTGGTTTTGTGCGGAGACCCCCAGAAATTCCCCTGGAAAGGCGTTGAGTTGATTCTCGTCGCTTGGATCAAAAGTAGTCACAGAAACGACGGCTTCGCCTGTGTACGTGTTGTTTTGAGAGTCAACAAGCGAGTTTGTTCCGACTGAGACGGAACCTCCGTCTGGTGTTGTTACGGTTCCTCCGCTTGCAGCGTTTAACGAGTCGGTGGTGCCAACGTCGCTTGTCGCAGTCTCCACGAAACTCGCTACCCCTACCTGCACATTTGTCACTTTGTAAGTGGTCACAGATCCATTCTTGCTGAATGTAACGAGTGCCTTGTCTTCAGCAGCCACATTCGAAATGCTGAAATAGCCTTGATCGTTAGTCGTGCCATTTTGTCCGCCAACGCTGACCATGACGTCAGGTACAGCGTAGCCTGATTCATCAGTGACTTTGCCATTCACGACTCCATAATTCACGCTAGAAGTTTGAATCGTGAAGAATCTGATTTGGGAAGAATAGATGTTGTTCACCGTGTCTTTTGCGTATATCCGTATGAAGTGCGAGCCGTGCGAACTGAATGAAAATGTGCCATTGTAGTGGTCAGTACCAAGTTGCTTAGTCAAAGTCACGTTTAGTGAGCCATCAACCTCGCAAAAAACGCTCAGAACGTCCGAAACGGCATCAGCAACCGTTGCATCGATAATAACTGACAAATCTGCATAGGTCGTGTTCGTTGGACTGTTGATGATGACGCTTGGAGGAGCCGTGTCCACAGTGAAGAATCGTGTCTGAGACTGGTTCATGTTTCCAGCCGTGTCATTCGCGTAAATCTTGATGCTGTGAGAACCGTCGGGCGTGAAGGAAATCATGTCGTTA
>CAZCRE010000077.1:0-6003 GCA_964501075.1 uncultured Candidatus Bathyarchaeia archaeon | reverse complement strand
TTGCTTTGACACTTTGTTGAAGATCACGGTGAACATCACGTTGACAATGTTTATGCTAGCGTTCGTGCTTCCTCGTACGTCATAAATGTGGTTCGTTAGAATTGCAACGAACTCTCTTGGTCCGTCATACAGAACACTTATCGGGTCCGTGACTACTGTACCGTTCGTCTTCCTGCCGCCGCTCACCGCGGTGCCAGTCCAATTTAACGGATTGTCTGCGCTGATTGCGTAGCCAGGCCGCGAAAAGCTCTCCTGTGATTCAGTAAACTGCTCTGGCAATGGCACTACCACTGTGCTGTCGACGTGCAGCCATGGTCCACCATAGGCATCCAGGTCTGCAAACATGGCTCCTGCCCAGACGTTTCTGAGACCACCCCAATTTGTGTGAATGTAGTTGATGTCAATGTACCAACCGTTTATCCAGACTTCCTTCGGCAACTTTGCAACAAGGCTCATCCCAGCAAGAGGTGCCCACGGGTCACGTGCGCCTGCGTACTCTAGACCAACGTTAGTGGTGTCGTCGATGAACTCGCCGTACTTTGAAAGGCCGATGTTGAGGCTTGACTTGTTGTACGGATAAGCACTATAGTAGTCGGTGGCAAGCTGTCCGTTTTCTTGCATATACCAAGTACTAGGATCTGGCGGAACGAATGCTGTAACATCCATGTTATAGATTAATGGTCCGCAGATAGATATTAGAAATACCGCTGTCATCAATATCGCTATTAATGGTTTTTTCATTTTCCTATTCCTCAATTTTATATCGTTCTTTTATTAGTGTTACAGCTTACATTTAAAAGGTTTTCCGTCAAGTTTCTCGCTCCGATTCACCATGATGAGACCATCATGACCGCTGCAAAACCGCGTCCCTGCCTCTTACGGCGACTCGCCGACTACCTCTGGAAACTGCAAGAACACGGACCAGTCGACTAGTCGCTGCCTTCGGAAACCAGCTCCATTTCAACGTTTTGCCCAATCACACCAGCGAGCTTCAGTATGCCGGCGACAAGGACTATGTAGACCCCGTAACTGAAGTCCATCGTAAGCTGAGAGAAGACTCCGATGGCAGCAAAAGACAAACCGATCGAAACACATTGTACCCAGTTAGACGAAGCATTCCCAACGCGCCCACGAACCAATAGTCCGGCAAATCCCAAGATGGAAGCAAGCCTCACCGCCACATTGACCGCTACAGTGTAGAAATTGCTTTCCAGAAAGAACACACTCCATCCAAGTGGCAAAGGAACAGAAAAAGGCAGAAAAGCAGGTAGACCAAAAATGAGTTCGCTCCATGGGAAGAAAGTTGAAAGAACATCTAGAACTGATCCAAGAACCACCAGATACAGTGCCCAACTCGAAAGCGCAAACACTCTATGATCAGTCTTTTCTGAAGACTTTGAACTTTCCGTTGCCGTCAGAGACTGCGACATTGTGCTACGCAAATCAACATGCCCGCCTATCACATCAACGCATCAGGTTTTAAAACTTCTCCAGAAATGGCAACGACCACTATGCTAGAAACCCAAGACCAACCAGATCACGCAGTAGCTCTGTTCTGAAATCAACCTTTTCTTGCAGAGAACAATAAACGGTTAACTAGTCCAAGAACCATTCGAGACTGCTGAAAACACATGCCAATACAAACGTTTACGGTGGGAACGTTCCAAGCAAACTGCTACGTGATCACATGCCCGAAAACAAAGGAAGGCATCATCATCGACCCAGGATTCGACAACGAAATTGAAGCAGAAGAAATCTTCAGATTCACAGCGAAAAACGGACTGAGACTCAGATACATCGTTAACACTCACGGACATCCGGATCACACCTGCGGGAATGGGTTCGTTAAAGGAAAGTTTGACACGCCAATCATGATCCATAAAAACGATGCGCATTTACTCGGAGCATCCGCACAAGCGATTGCAGAAGCCCTTGGATTCAAGACGCATTCGCCAGAAGCAGATATTCTGCTGGAAGACGGGAACTCTGTCAAGTTTGGGCAAGTCAGCTTGAAAGTCATGCACACTCCAGGCCACAGCCGCGGAAGCACATCACTAGTGGGAGAGAACGAAGTATTCACGGGCGACACGCTGTTTGCAGGCTCCATCGGAAGAACCGATTTCCCAGAAAGCTCCAGCCTGCAAATGCAGCAATCACTGCAGAAGCTGAAGGCCCTACCAGACCGCTTTGCTGTCTACCCCGGACACGGGCCAGCAACGACGATAGGAGAAGAAAAACGCAGCAACCCGTTCATGCAAGCAACGTGATCACAGCACGCCCTTGAAGAGATCGGCTTCTTCTTCAATATACATCTCTTCGAAATCGCATTCCTCGCAGAAAGCCACCACGCCATCTAAACCTCTTAGAATGACAACTGGCGTCGCCTCCCTCGCCTGACCCATAAGCAATTCTGCAGCCGCCGCGATCTCATCGACGACTGCTACATTCTTCACTTTAAGCACCTGCCCAAACAAGTCCCTCTTGCCCCTATAATCCCTAAACAGCTTGAGCCCAGCCACGCCGATGGCATAGTTGACCTGCCCCCGCCTGAACGGGCGACTATAAGTGTCACACACGACGACGGCAACGCTCCTGCCAGCAAGTTCCTTAATCGCTGAACGGTACTTCTCAGCCGACGCGCTTGGATCCTTGGGCAGCAACGCAAAGCTGGTTCTTCCTTCTACGTTCGACTTGTCTATTCCCGCATTAATGCAGATCAAGCCGCGGATGTCTTCAACCAGCAGAACTTCACGAGAGACTTTGATCACCCTTCTTGTCTCTTTCAAAACCAGCTCGATGAACCTCGGGTCTTTCCCAGTTATCTCCGCTAACCCTTCAGCCCTCGCAGACGGAACAACGCGTTCAAGCTTAAAGACTCTCCTTTCCGCCTTAGACACGATCTTCTGCGCGATCACGATCACGTCGCCGTCCTCGATCGATAAGCCGTTCTTCCTTGCGCTGTCAATGACTGTTCTCGCCACGTCGTCTCCGGGCTTGATCAGTGGAAAACCTTCCAAGGCATAGACCGTGAAGTTCTTCAACAAGTCTCCTCCTGAACGTGTTTTGGTTGTGCTGCTCCGTTAAATGTGTTGCCCAATACCTCTTACGCGTTGATTGGTGCTAAGGATTTCGAGGCCTTACTTCGGATTCATAATGCTTAAACTGGTATCTGTGTGAAATGATGTTGGACGGTCGGCCTTTGTGAGGATGCAAAGACAGCGGAGTGCTGACTGATTCAGATTCATGTGTATTAAGACATAATATTTAATAGACTCATGATCCGATATAAACAGGAGACAAACTATGACAAGACTGCAGCTCAAAGAAAGATTCGGCAAACTGAAAGCGGCCAAATTCAAAATGGGAAAACCACCGAAGAAAACGGAAACTCCTCCCACTTATTCACGCCCTATGCCAAGAGGCTTCAAGGTCGTTGAAAAATACCCGCTCTATGAACCCTTCGCCCACGTTGCGATCGTGCAGAACCCGAAGACAGGAGAACACATGTACATACTGGACGAGCTGCAACTAGACGTTCTGGAAAGAGGAGTCTACAATCGGATTCTGGAAATCCTGCTAGCAGAAATGGAATCACCGAAAGAGGAGATAGTTGACCCCCGAAAGTTCTTCATCCAAGAAGCCAAGAAAACAGTTGACAAGTACAGGATAAGCCTCGGCTGGCTGCCAGACGTGTCGTGGTACAAAATCTTATACCACGCCGAAAGAGACCTAGTAGGCTTCGGCAGAATCGACTCAATCATGAAGGACCCAAACGTCGAAGACATATCCTGCGACGGAGTCAAAAAACCAGTCTACGTTTGGCACAAAAACTTCGAAAGCATCGAATCAAACATCAGATTCGAAACCGACGAAGAACTTGACAACATGGTCGTCAAACTAGTGCACATGTCCGGAAGACACGTAAGCTCAGCCTTTCCAATAGTAGACGCCTCACTGCCCGGCAAACACAGACTCGCAGTCTGCTACAGGCGAGAAGTCACGTCCTTCGGAACCGCCTTCACGATCAGAAAATTCAGAGAAGACCCCTACTCCATGATTGACCTGATCAACGTAGGCACATTCTCAGAAGAAATGGCGGCCTACCTGTGGCTATGCCTCGATCACCGAGCCTCAATAATGGTTCTGGGTGGAACCGCCGCGGGAAAAACGACGGCTCTGAACGCCCTGACATGCCTGATAAGGCCCGGAAGCAAAATAATCACAATAGAAGAAACCGCGGAGCTAAACCTGCCACACGAGAACTGGGTTTCACTCATAGCCAGACAAAGCTACGGCTTGAGCGGAAGCAGCGTTGGAGAAGTGACCCTGTTTGACCTCGTAAAAACCTCCATGAGGCACAGACCCGACGTGCTGATCGTTGGAGAGGTGAGGGGAGCAGAGGCATACGTTCTCTTCCAAGCATTGGCCACTGGGCACGGAGGCATGTGCACCATGCACGCTGAGAACCTGGACTCAGCCATCAAAAGATTGACGTCGAAGCCAATGGACATTTCTTCATCCTACATTCCACTGATGAACATCATCCTGTCAGTTCAGAGAGTGCACCTGATCAAAGGCAATGAAAGAAAAGCCTTCAGGCGCATCCTTGACGTCAACGAAATCGCAGATTATGAGGATTACAGAACCATCCTCAAGTGGAATCCGACCAAGGATACCTATTTGCAGACGTTCGACAAGAGCGTAATGCTGTCCAAGATCTCTGAGCGCACAGGCATGACGAGAAAGGAACTAATTGAGGAAATAGAAAGACGCCGAAACATGCTGCACTGGATGCGGGAAAAGAACATCAGAAGCTACAAGGAGGTTGCAGCAATGATCGCAGAGTACTACACTAGACCGAAGGAAGCTTCCGAGCAAGTTCTCATGAGGGAAGAGGTGAAACCTATTGCGTTTCCAGGAAAGCCTTGAGGTCTGGTCCCTCCGCGTCTTCGGAAGATTCGCCCCATTCTTCCTTAGGAACGTCATGGAGTTCAAGACCTACTTGGAACGGGCAAAAATCAAGATCTACCCTGAAACCTACGTCTCGCTGATGCTTTTCGTCGCCGTCGCAACCCTTCCTGTCTCGGTAATATCCTTACTGATTCTCTCCCTCTACGGCTTCCTGCCAATGATGTTCCTAGTTCCATTCCCAATCTACGTAATGATAGGGTTCATGCTGATACCCATAAACAAAGCTGGAGAAAGAGCAAGCGACATGGAAAGAGAGATGCCTTTTGCAGCCACGTACATCAGCGTTATGGCTTCAGGAGGAATAGCGCCGTACTCGAGTTTCAAAAGACTCTCAAACATAGATATGCTGCCCTCAACAAAGATCGAAGCCAAGGAAATCACAAAAGACGTCGAGATCTTCGGAATAGACCCGCTATCGGCAATTGAGAAAGCAGCAAAGAGGAACCCGCTGGAAGTTTTCAAGGACTTTCTATCAGGCTACGCTTCAACGGTCATCATAGGCGGAGACATAGGCCACTTTCTAGAGAGAAAAGCAGAAGACATCTTCAAGGTCAGAGCCCTACGCGTAAGGGCTGCAGCCGAGAGACTTGCGATGCTTCTAGAAACGTTCATCATAGTCATGGTCATGATGTCACTCTGCTTCTACATAATGTTCAGCGTCGAATCAGTCTACAGCATCGGAATGTCCATGGGATCAACCATGCTCATGTACACCTACGTTGTCACGCCTCTGCTTTCCGTGGTGTTCATCTATCTAGCGCATAGCATGCAGCCCAAAACTCCGATCTCGGAAATGCGCCCCTACAAAGTCTTCGGCGCCTGCAGCGCAGTAGCCGTGGTGCTTTTCCTCTTGTTAACAGATTTCATGGGATACGTTAAAGTTCCCCTCTTCAGTCAGCTGCACTCGATCGTGGATTTGCCGATGGCGACCGCCATAGCATTGTTCGTCGCAACAGCGCCAGCCGCCATGGTCCACAACAAGCTTTCATCAAAGAAAGCCAGTACCGAGAAAGGCATCAACAACTTTCTAAG
>CAZCRE010000076.1:0-6259 GCA_964501075.1 uncultured Candidatus Bathyarchaeia archaeon | reverse complement strand
TCCAGTTGATAGCTGTGCCAAATCATTCTTCATTCCCCGCTCCGAGAAACCTTGTGACTTTCATAGCCATCTTGTAAGCAGTTCGACCCGGCATAGTGATCAGATACCGCCCCCTGACTTTTTCCTGAACCACTAACCCTGTTTCCTCAAGTACATTAAGATGACTTGAGAGCGTGCTCACAGTAATTTCAGAAAGCTTCTCCTGCAGTTCATTCACGTATTTCCCTCCACTCATCAGCTCGTTCAGTATTCTCAGTCTGTGCTCATTGCCGAGCGCGCTCATCAGTCCCGCTACTTTGTTGAAGTCAGTGCTTTCTTCAACCTCTTCACGAAGTGGTTCAGCGGTCTTGAGTATTCTGCAGCCTCTGGGGCCGATGAAAATTGACCTCTCTAGCTCGCCATGGACTCCTTCAGCGACGCCTTGCATGACGTCCTGAACGTAGTCTTGAACAGGACTGCCAAGGTCAATGTAAAGGCCGCGGCCTCTTCTGCTCGACGGTTCTGCGATGTCTCTGAGCTGTGTCTTCATGTTGGCTATCTCCTCTTTCAGCTTCTTCATCTCTTCCTTCATTTCTTCCGACATGTGCATCCCTTCATGTTTCACGTTTCTCAATTTCAATTCGATAATTATCGAATACAAAACGATAAATATAAACTTTACCACTATCTAGATAGAACAACCAAAAGGTTTCATGAACCACCAAAACACGGCAACCAAACCGCTGGCGACCGCAAGAAGTTAGTGGTGGAACAGAGCTTAATAGAAGGAAATATCGGCCTGCAGCCTCAGGGTAGCTCTTTTGAGTTCTCCATAAACACTTGTGTTTTTCGTTTCAGCGGTCAAGGCCTATTTGCTATTCGAAAAGCTTGGTTTGCCAGCTACCACAGGCCGCTTCTGAATATGCCTATACCCGCACCCACACTCAAACCCGATTATCTTGCTGCCCCGTTTTATCTCGCGCTTTTTCCTTGCACTGCATTTCTTGTCTTGCTTGTGGATCTTCCACAACAGTTCTACCTCAGCCGGGCTTAGTGGTGCATTAGACTTCGCTGATGTAAAGTACCAAGTTGCATAACCCACCAGAAAAGTCCATACAGTAAGGGCCAGTATCTCCAACGGTCCAATTACGATTATTTCGATCCCACCATGTGCAACATGCAGTTTGCTATAGCTATCTCTCACAATTAAATATGATATCTTACGATATAAGCATTTCCTTGGGTCCTCAAAAAGCAACTACACTAGAATTGCTGAAGCACGTCTTTCTTCTCCATGATGTACCCACAGTAATGGCACTTCAAGGACAAGGGCTCATCGCAATCAATATAGAACTTAGGATGCACGGGCTCATTGCTGTTGCTTATGCACGCAGGATTGGCACACTTTACAATGTCCTCGATACTCTTCGGCAGCTTGACCTCCTGCTTCTTCGCAACCTTGTAGTCACGTATAATGTTGATCGTTGCATGAGGGGCCAGCAAAGCAATCTTGTGAACCTCTTGAGGATTCAACTCCCTGCCCTCAATCTTCACAATGTCCTTAGTCCTCAAACGTTTGCTCGGCACATTAATCGCTATAGTAATGGTTCTGTTCTCACGACCAGTTATCCCCAAGATCTTAACCACATCCAACGCGTGACCACCAGTAATATGATCAATAACCGTACCATCCTTAATCTTGGACACATACAATTCCGTTTCACTCATAAAGTATCCTCCGACAAAGGCTATACCCAGAACACAGATAAAAGATTTAAACAAAACAAGCACTTAATTCCCCTGCAAATTCAGTAGATACCGCTCAAAAACAAGAGCCGGCAAAAAGTCTCGCACTGTTGACTATGAAACCTCGCCAACTCATACGTTTAGGATCTTGTGTATGTAGAGAAGCCAGAAAGCTACCCCCATGACGCTCAATAGGCTTGTCACCGATATTATGGGTCTGAGAAACACTGCGGTTGTCTCGGAAAGCAGGGGAAGAACTGAGAGATTAATGAGAAGAGGCACGGCAATGAATACTAGGGTCAGGTAGAAGTACTTGCCGCGGATGGCGTTTGACTGCTTCATTTGGAAAAGAAGTTGAGGTATTCGATCTTCGTGGACCCGTTTTCCGATATCGCCGATTCCGTCACTCAGTTCATCTAGTGATTTAGCAACCACAGCGCGAATGCTCTTTGAGTCCTTATCCATTCTTTCTTTTAGTTCCAAAATGGAGAGAACTTTTTTCAGGTTGGTTCTGAGTGATGTTCTCCTTTTTGGTTCACCGAGAGAGAAAGAAAATGGGGATTCCCACACGTCCACTATCTGCCTGATGAGGTCGAGCACCTGCCACTCCTTCTTAATGCTTTTTCTTTTCGCCTGGTACTCTCTGTAAAGCTGCGAATCCATTTCCGAAACAAGGAGAGCTGTCTCTGGTAGTCCTTGTTGTCCAAGTTTCAGATTCGAAAGTATCACGAAATCCATGAGCATTATAGATGCTTTCTCGGCGATTTCCCTGTAGAAGCCCTTTTCTTCCAATACTGTAGCGGCAGCTTCGAGCTCCGTGAATTCTTTTCGCAAAGTGAGTAGATGAGCCCCAATTGATTGAAGTTTCTCAACCGACAGAGTTCTAACAAGATAATCTAACGATTTCTCACTAAGCTCGCTTGCCACTTCGCTGAATCTACCCTGTGTAAACATGAGCCCGGCCGTGATAATGCCCAGGAGAGTTCCAAACGCTGCTGTAGTTGTGGTCAAAACTGTCCTCAAATCAGCATAACTCAAAGACCATGCCGTGTTTCGCCAAGCCAAGAAAATCACTGCTCCACTGGCAATCAGGAAAACAGAAACCAGAAGCAGGGTCTTCTTGAAGTAGCTCATCTAGCTTTCACTAGCTCAAACACTACTCTGCAATTACCAGAGCCCTTTATCAAAGACTTATTCCACATGCAAGAGCCTTCGTCTTTGCCGCAAACGGCATCCATCAATGCTTTGCTGGCGGCTGTGCAAAACACATCGCAGAACTTGCTTTTTACCTCGAAACTCACTTTCTCTCCTACATGCATCATAGGGCAGTCTGGTACGCTCAAGACAAGCTTGTAATCGAGTAACTCAACTGGTTCAAACCTTTGGCCTTCAAAACTCCATAATGCTCCAACAATCTTTGCCAACGAATTCATGTTTCTCTCTTTCAGTCGCAGGACTTCCTTTGCCTCCTTAGCCACGCTATAATAAGTCTCGTAAATGGAAGAGGCTAATTCCTGTTCTCCGCGCCCAGCTTTTTCAATAATTGGTATAGCCACTTCAATCGGTGGAATAGAAAATTTCGCAAACAGCGCTTTGATCTGTTCTTCCACAGTCTTCATTATGCTCTTGTATTACAGACAAAGTTTTCATCAGATAAGCCTTTTTGCTCTTAGCAAGTGCAGATCACCCCAGCAGCAGAGTCAGCTTCCTACTTTTGCCAATGGAAAAGATAGACTACCGCAATACTAAGGATGTTCCTCACGACATGCAAATTCTCGAGCACAAAAGGCATCTAGAACATGTTGGTCTGCGCCCAGCTCATAAATTCCAAAGAAGGTAATTACACGCAAAGGTGGCCCACTCGGAACAGGAAGCTTCTCACGTGATAGAGGTAGGCTTCGAGTACATATGCGAAAAAGACGGCCTCATGTTCTTCAGAAAACGAAAGTGACAGATACCCTCTAAATGTACAGAAATACCCTGTAAAAAGTTATTTAGTAGGTGCAATGTTCTTGGTTTGGGTGAAAGCTTGCCGTTCACAGGCAGAGACATAATATCCATCAAAGACTTCTCACGCGAAGAGATCAACCAGATTTTTAAGACAGCCAAATCGATGGAGCCCTTAGCTGCAAAAGGCTCGGACCTGCTCAGACGAAAGATTCTTGCAACCCTATTCTTTGAACCCAGCACGCGCACCAGATTAAGCTTTGAATCAGCCATGCACAAGTTGGGCGGTTCCACCATAGGCTTCGCAGAAGCTGAAATTGCTTCAGTAAAAAAAGGCGAGAACCTAGCAGACACTGTTCGAACAGTGGAAAACTACGCTGACGTCATAGCTTTGAGGCATCCGCTTGAAGGAGCCGCAAGGCTTGCCGCAGAATTTGCGAAAGTGCCGATAATAAACGCGGGTAGCGGCGCAGAAGAGCATCCGACGCAGGCCCTATTGGATTTGTACACCATGAACAAGGAAAAGGGCAAGATTGACGGGTTGAAGATAGCCCTCGTTGGAGACCTCAGATATGGAAGAACTGTGCACTCACTAGCCTACGCGCTCTCGCTGTACGATGTCGAACTGTACTTGGTTTCACCGGAAACGCTCAAGATGCGACGTGAAGTATTGCAGACAATAAAGGAACGGATAACGGTAACAGAAAAGTCAAACCTTGAAAAAATAATCCCGCTTGTCGATGTTTTGTACGTCACAAGGATACAAAAAGAGCGTTTTCCTGACCCTGCTGAATACGTCAAAGTAAAAGGATCATACAAGATAAATCTACAAGCGCTGAGTGAGGCAAAGAAAGATTTGATCATTCTCCATCCATTGCCCCGCATAGACGAAATAGCCGCCGAGGTGGACAACACTCCGTATGCACGCTACTTCCAACAGGTTTGGAACGGCATCGTAGTCAGAATGGCTCTCTTGGCCTTGATACTTGGCGCCAAGTAACATCCCACTCACATAGTGAGTTTAAGACTCACTGTGGACTGTAACGGTCATAGACTTTCAAACTGCTAACTGCTCCGCACGATGGACACTTCCGCAGCATGCCTAGCCAGCTCTGTCTGCAATTTGTACAGTAAGTCAACCTGCGACTATAAGTAAAAAACTCTAAGCCGCCACACTCGGTGATTTGCTTGGTCAACGACAAAAGCTCATCTGGATCATACTCGCTTTCCCCAAGCTCCACAACGATCAAGCTTCCACCCGTACACAGCCCACGCAGTTTGTGTATTCCAGAAAGCGCATCTGATGAGATCTGCTTGTCTTGAACGGATAATTCGCTGAATGTAGAATAGTGGGGATTCTCTCTGGTTCCTGAAAACTTCACTTTTCCAACACCATACCTGTCAATGTCCAGCTGTGCTAATCTCGTGGAAGCCTCATGATCAGGCAACATGGCTGAAAGCAACCGCCTTCCCCGTCGCTTACCAGCCTTGCGAACAAAGCTTGAAACACACTCTGTCAAGTCCTCAATCGGCTTAGCGGAACCCTCTTGAGAAACATTTTTTCCGAAAAACGACTCCATAGTTTCTTTCAAGCCGGCCAGATTTATCATGTGCACAGCGCTGTCGAACCTAAGATATCGGTCAGAGTTCGTGTTTTGCATCAAAAAGGGAAGCAAGCCCTCACCACGCTGCCTCAATGCCGTATATTTGATGTCCAAAGCCCGTGCAGCCAACTCAAGTCTCTCTCTGAGAACCTCAAGGAACTTCTGTTTGTCTTTTTCACATTCATATGCGATACGAGGCAGATTCACGGTTACTGTTCCAAGACGACAAGTGCGCAAAGTGTCGATTTCCCAGTCGCCATTAAAATCCACTCCAAACTCGGTACCGGAGCCAGAGAAGACAACCTGTTCCTGCTCCCCTGGGGGCAAGTAGGCGAAGCACAGCATGCCTTTTTCCGAGGCCAGGCCATGTGCTTTCAAAAGTAAGGCTTTCGCTCTCATGTCTGTATATGTTTCTGAGCGGATCTTCACCACGATTTTGGGATTGAACAGAGGTTTAGTCTTGCTTTCCTCAGCAAACACTTCTAGGATAAGCGAGGCTAAGACCTGAGCTTCCTCGATGAAATCTCCATATTTGCCCGTTATCTTTCCCATTGATCCGACGGCGGGTTTGATGACCAGAAAAGCTGGAACAGTCAACTCCAAACCTAGAGACGTTTCAGCATGGTGGTTAAGGTTGAGAATGAAAGAACGCAGAGCTTCTTTAGCTCGTGAGATGTCAACTCCCCTTGCATAAGAAGCGAGGAAAACGTTGAAGTATTCAAGTAATTGAGTTTCGCCTATTTCCTTGGCTGAATGCAAGACAACGTTGAAAGCTGTGGCTAAAGCGGACTCGAAGTCTCGTGGTGGTGGATGAGAGAACTGGCAACTGCTTATCTTTTCCAGGTTCAGTCCATTTTGAAAGAAAAATCTCAGATCATGCACTATTTCAGCGGGTTTCAAAACCCAAGAACCCAAGTCACTGGTGTGTAACGCGCCTGACAAATGGGCGTCAGCGATGTCTCTCGGGAAAATCTTCAGAAGCA
>CAZCRE010000075.1:0-6286 GCA_964501075.1 uncultured Candidatus Bathyarchaeia archaeon | reverse complement strand
GAAACAGTGGGATTGAAGGAGAGAATGAATCATAAACCCGCCGAATTGAGCGGCGGAGAGCAGCAACGCGTGGCCATTGCTAGGGCTTTGGCGAACAATCCAAAGTTTCTGTTGATGGATGAGCCTACGGGAAACATAGACTCCAAGACGGCGAATGAGATAATCTGTCTGATTAAGAGACTCAACGAAGACAAGGCTGTGACCATCATAATGGTCACTCACGACCAACATCTTGCAGGCCAATCAAAAAGAATCGTGCAGATGGTCGATGGCTCGATAACCAGAGAGGGTGTGAACTAGATTGAAAGCCCAAGACATTTTATCTTACTCCTTCGGCGCGATAAGATTGAGGAAACTTCGTGCGGGTCTAACAATCTTGGGCGTAGTCATCGGCATTGCAGCCATCGTCGCCTTGCTTTCAATTACCCAAGGTCTGCAAGCCACTATAACTAGGCAGCTTCAAACAGGGTTTGCAACAAACACATTAATTGTTTCCACTGGGGGAGGCTTCGGCCCTGGCGCAGAAACCGGAGGCGCAGCCAATTCTGGCTTCAAATTGTTTATCAACGCTACGCAGAAAATCAGTAATCTGAACAATACGAATGTCGAGACGTCAATGGCGATAATTCAAAGGGCAGGCTGGGTTGGAAATGGCACGACAAATCGGACTACCACCATAGTAGGTGTGGATTTCGCTGAATACGCAAGCATTTACAGCAGCACTTTTGCGGCTGAGAACGGAACAATACCTTTGAACCCAGAAAACGAAACGATCGTAGTTGGGAAACGCGTAAGTGACCCTTGGAAAAACGAAACCTTGTTCTGTAACGTGAATGGCGACGTCGAAATCATCTGGATTAATGCAACTACACTGCCGCCGAAAACTGAGGCCTATGCTGGTCATGTTGGGGCTGTGCTCAAAGAGATTGGAGGCTTTGGCGTTTTTGGGCCATCGGATTCCAGTGTGTACATTCCAATTTCCCAAGCTCAAAGCTTCTTCGGAACTGAAGAATGTAATACGATAATCGTGAAGCTGAAAAATGATGACAAAGCAACGATTGACAGTGTTTCTAAAGCCATAAAAGAAGCATTCAGCGACCAAGTCTCAGTAACGTCTGCAACAGCGGTGCTTAACATTCTTTCGAGTGTTTTCTCCATCATACAGCTTTTCTTGGCCGGAATTGCTGCCATCTCGCTTCTAGTTGCAGGGATAGGCATAATGAACATCATGATTGTTTCTTTGATGGAGCGTACAAGAGAGATAGGAATACTGAAAGCGTTAGGCATGAAAAATCAGACGGTGCTGCTGGTTTTCTTATGCGAATCAGTGATAATCGGTTTGATTGGGGCAGCGATTGGAATAGCTTCAGGCTGGGTTTTGGCAAACGTGGTTGCAGTAGTCTTCCGTGGAGGAGGCCTACTCATGGGAAATCAAGCTGCAACCACAGACGGAATGACTATAACCCCTCTTTTGACCCCAACAGTGACAATACTGGCCTTAGTCTTCGGCGTAGGGGTTAGCGCAATCTTTGCACTTTACCCAGCTTGGCGAGCTTCAAAGCTTAAACCAGTAGAAGCCTTAAGATACGAATAGTACAAGGACCACATCCGAGAGCATTATGATTGCTCTGCGAATCCAATGAGTCATCATTGACGCTTATCCTTCTGAGGACTTCCTCAAATGGTGCTCCTTTCGTGGGTACAATGTCTCAGTTCGCAGCCTATTCCTAAGCAGTCGTGAATGGTATTCGCCAGCTACGCGCCCGATCAGCACAGTACTCGGGAATCTACAGGAACACTATGTTAGGAGCGCGCATCTCAGCTTATCAGAGCTTTTACGCAAACAGAAACCCTAGTGCGAGGCCGATCAGGAATGAAACGGAAGAATAAGGTAGGACGTTGAGCCATCCGCTTCCGACATCGTAGAGTTTAGGCAAAAACTTCATGGCCTCATCGAAAAGGCCGGTGAAGGTCAAGCTCAGGACTCCTGTCGCGACGAGGACTATGATGAGTGCGACAACGACTATTAGAAGCTTCGCAGCTTTCTTGATCACGGCACCTGCCAGCAAGCCTATGACGAATGGCATTACTATCGGAATTAGCCAGGCAATCTCAGGCGGGATTGACATTGTTCTCCCAAGATTTTGGATTTTTTTGTCTACAAGCGATTTCAGAGATTATCATATAAATACTTTTCTCAATCCGTATAGACTATTCATAGACTATTTAGTGCGCGGTTTCAGGCGAATCTTTTATATTGGCTGTGATCATCAAATAAGGAACAAGGGTGATAGTGTGGGAAGCTTGTGGCTGGGAGCTTTCGTTGGCTTCGTTGTAACACTGACTCTTGGCTGGATGTTTCCAGGACTTGGACACCTGATAGGCGGACTAGTCGGTGGGTTCGCGGCGGGACTCATAGCTGGGGGAGGGATGGGGAAAGGAGCTTTAGCCGGTTTCCTTGCGGGA
Source organism: uncultured Candidatus Bathyarchaeia archaeon (assembly GCA_964501075.1). Classification (GTDB taxonomy): domain Archaea; phylum Thermoproteota; class Bathyarchaeia; order Bathyarchaeales; family Bathycorpusculaceae; genus CAZCRE01. Next base: position 3,820 of record CAZCRE010000075.1, on the reverse strand, counting down.
ATATTCGGCGGGATGATTATTGCAGTACTCGCATTCATAGGACTCGTGTTGGTTGGCGGGTTTGCAGCAGGAATCCTAGGCGGAATTTTCGGCGGCTTAGCCGGTCTGACTGTTGGATTCATAGCGATCATACTTGCTGCCTTCGGAGCGATTGCATCAACAATCGGCGGACTCATAGGCGGAATGCTAGCTAAATAGCGCGCAAACGCATCAAAGAGCTAAGAGCCAAGTAGCATGGTGAGACCGTGAAGTGGGTAACCAGACTATACGTGCATGTAGACAGAACCGCATGCCCATGGTTGATAAAGCGGTTCGTAGATCCGAAAGCTGAATTCCTCTTCGTTCCCGTGGAAAAAATTGAAGAAACCGTCAAAAAGGAGACAGCAATACCATACGACGCACCTGGTGTCGAGCTTGGACACCATGGCGACAAGTGCAGTTTCGATGCAATAGTAGAGAAGTACAAGATCAAGGACCCCGCAGTCTTGGAGTTAGCGAAGATTGTGAGAGCAGCTGACACTGACACTGTGGAAGCTGCACCCGAAGCAGCCGGATTGGAAGCAGTCATGACAGGTCTTGGTATCGTATCAAAAGATGATCATGAGACCATTGCCAAAGCGAGTCCAGTGTACGACGCATTCTATACTAACTGCAAACTGAGGCTGATCCGCGAGAAGCATAAAACAGAAATCGAGAAGATGGACAGGAAACAACGAAGAGAATTCCTGAAGAAATTAATGGAGTAAACCAAAAACTCCCCTTTTTCCCTTGTGCCTTTTAAGCATGTATTATCGTGTCGTCGTTGATTTAGATGCCCCCTTTTGTCTCTGGCGAGGATCGCAACTGGATCTTGTGAAACTCTTGGTTCAGCAAGGTCTAAGTCACAAACCAGAGTCGATCTTTCTTCAAATGAGGGCAATAGAAGCGTAAGAGTTGGGGAATTCCATGTATCTTGTTGACACACATGGCCATCTGAATTCAGAACTCTTCGACGAGGACCGTGACGACGTTGTCGCCCGCGCTCGCGCAGCTGGCGTCACGCGGATCATCGTCCCAGCAACCAAGCTCAAGAACATACCCAAAGTGCTCTCAATCACCGAACAGTACGAAGGCGTCTATGGCGCAGTCGGCGTCTATCCCCGGTATTGCGCTGATTGGCAAGCGTCAGATATCGATCGGTTGCGGCAAGCAGCACAGCATAAGCGTGTGGTTGCCATTGGCGAAATTGGGCTTGATTATTCTTGGAACAACAAGTGCTCAAGGGAAACACAGCGCACAGTGTTTGCTGAACAGTTAGAGCTGGCGGCTGACCTCGACTTGCCCGTCATTATTCACAATTTTCAGAGCTACGTGGACTGCCTACAGCTCATAGCAGCGTCTCCGTTGGCAAGTAGTGATCACGTCGGCGTCTTGCACAATTTTGCAGCCGATTACGACATAGCACGACTGGCAATGGACTTGGGGCTTTATCTCAGCTTTGCAGGTCCGATCACCTACAAAAACGCAAGGAAGGTACCCACGCTTGTCGCTAGGCTTCCCTTAGATCGCATCCTGATTGAAACAGACGCGCCATGCATGCCGCCTCATCCACATCGGGGCACGCAGGGAAAATTCTCTCGTAACGAACCAGGCCTACGTTCGACTTGTTGCCAGAAGCATCGCGTCCGTCCACAAGAGAAGCCTTGAAGAGACTGCCAAGATCACCACAGAGAGTGCTGTGCGTCTGTTTCGGCTTGAAACAAAATAGGACTACGCGTGCTTAGCTGGAAGGTCATGGGCTATCCTTCATGTAGAGCACCCTATCATGAAGCAAGAAGAACAAGCCTTGTGTTCGTAGTCAACTGCGATATCTCCACTCACTCTCGGGGCACCGGCGCACAAGCTGAATTATGGCGGGCGGGGTGGGATTTGAACCTCAAACCTAATGGCGAAATCTCCCGCAGCTCCCTCTTTTTGAGTTGTTTGAGCTTCGCGACTATGCAAATCCACACTAGAGAAGAGTAGCAAACACAAAAGGATATGGTTCAGTTCAAAAACGGTTTGTCACGCTTGGTACGCGCGCATCCAGCTGGCGGGCGCGTGCACGTACTAGTCTTGATTGAATCTAGAAAAAAGGGAATTGATAAGTCTCTTCAGAGACAGAGGCTTCAAGTGTTCGCTGTTCCTACTATTCTTCGATAGGGCAGTATAGATCCAGAACCAGCTCTTCCTCTGATGCTCCAGGCTCGTGAGCCTTCTCCAGGCATTGATGCTTGCCGAACTTGTATTTGCTCGACTTCGCCCAGTCTACGATGTTCTTCCAGGATTCCAGATAGCCTTCTTTCTTGAAGAATTCTGACTCCAGCTCCTCTTTCAGCTTGCACGTTTTGACAGCGTAGAGTCCACCTTGGAACTTCTTGATTTCAACGTCCCCACTGGGTTGTGTGTCTGGCTCTACACGGATCCAGAACTCATATCCATACTCCTTTTGACTTGGTGATGGATCTGGGCTGTTGAAACCGAATACTGGGTGTTTACCGATGTCTTCAAGTAGACCTCTAGGTTCAGCCCATGAGCGCATTCTTTCCCACGCATCACGTTCTGGTGTCGTGCTTGTCGCACGAACGCTGGCCACACGCATTGGTTCAAGCTTCACGATTTCAACCTCGAATTCTTTCATTTTTCTTTCCTTCTCCTTAGTGTGCGTTTTTAGAATGTAGTCTGCTCGTCTCGCCGCCTCTAGTTCGCGCCTCTTTCTTGAGCTAGAATACGCTATCGTTAGACCCCGCAGAAACTCTATGCCGTCTGGACTCAACTCGTAGCGCCCTTTTCCGGCGTGTTTCAGGAGGCCTGACTTCACAAGTATCCCCAGGTGATGCGCCAATGCTGTCTTGCCAAGTCTTGTTACAGCCTGCAGTTCTCCGAAAGTCTGTGATCGTTCTAGAACCGCCGTGAGCAGCAACAACCTTCTTTCGTTTGCCAAAGACCCCAGAATAAAGGCGACATCCTTACTAGACTTCCTCAAAGTATTCCAGATCAAATCGTCATCAGGGCGGCTCATGACTCACATCCTCGCCAGATTGAGTGGTTTCCCGCTATTAACTGTTTCGGACTTGACTGAATGATAGTCCTAATATCACTGAACACAGTGCATCCGTGATTCAGATGTAGGCCCAGTGAAGATTGATTTCTAGGAGTCCGCGATTTTAGCGATGTCACGCTCTTCAGAAAACGCAAATAGCGCTCGCAAGGAAACAATAGCAAAGTCTGGTTCGGCATCAGCATCATATTTGTTCATTATTGGAAAAACATAACGTGTTTCTCAAAATGATAGTGCGGGGATGGGGTTTGCGCCGGGGCTAAATGGCGATGCCACTACTATCTCAATATCTCCCGCAAAACCCCTTTTTTCTGCTTACCAAGGCGCGTGGAAACATCAACGCTAAATATGCTCTCTGACTTACGTGGTAACAGTCAGAGGCAGAGGCCATTATGATATTGATCAGAGAGGCCGCTGAGCGCGACAACGGCGCTCTTAATGAGCTTCAAAAGAAATGTCCTATGGGCACCAGCCTAGTTCTTGGTGTCAACAGTTCACCCGACTATTTTGCTCGCTCTAGACCATTCAAAGATTGGCACGTTTTTGTGGCAGCTGAGAACAACACCATAATTGGTTCTGCGGCGTTTGCAATCAGGGATACATACGTTGAAGGCAGAAAGATCAAGACTGCCTACGAATACGGTTTCGTTGTTGACCCGCTTCACAGGCGAAAAGGAATTGCGGAGAAACTGCAAAGACACATCGAGCACATTGCACTGGATAATGACGTCGACCTACTAC
>CAZCRE010000074.1:0-6461 GCA_964501075.1 uncultured Candidatus Bathyarchaeia archaeon | reverse complement strand
TGGAATTGTGGCTGGCGACATGATTCTGAGGATAGATGGCGCTCCGATCTACAGCATTGAGGATCTGCTTGGTGAAATCCACAACAGAAAAGTCGGAGAAAAGGTGAGAATTGCCGTTTTCCGCAGAGGTCGAGAGCAATCCTTTGAGGCCACTTTGAGTAGGATTCCATAAAACAGAAATACTGCGGAGAAACCCTCATAAGATTTTGAAGGAAATCCTGATCGGGCGTGAGTAAATTCAGGATACAACTCAAGACAAGGCGCTGTGAAAATGGTTGAGAATGAGAAGATAAAGGAGCGACCTAACCTTTCTGTGTTGGCCTTGGTTTCTTTCTTGGCCTCTTTTATGGTTGCCAGAATTTTCACTACGCTGAGTCCCAGCACTGTTTTGATCAGCGGAGGCTATCACATTCATCACTACTGGTATGGTCTGATCATACTAGCCATTGGAGGTTGGCTGGGGATAAGCTACGAGAACGAACGAATAAACCGTGTTGCAGCGATCCTTTTCGGTGCAGGAGGAGGAATAATCGGCGATGAAGTCGGTCTCTTGCTCACCTCAGAATACTGGACTGGAATCACCTTCACGTTTCTGATGATATTTCTTGCATTTGCTTCAATCCTCATTCTGCTGTTTCGGTTTTCCTGGATAATTCTTAACGAGTTCTCACAGTTTTTCCACCGTCAGACCAGCTTCTACCTAGGTGTTTTCCTAGCCACGATCTCGGTGGCGTTCATCTTGAAGACAAACGATATTGCAGTGATGATCGCTTCGATCGTGCTAACGATGATTGGATTAACCATCATTCTGTTATATTTCATTCATAGATTTAGAACAAGAAAGAAGTGATCGTTTTCTTTTCCGTCAAGTCAAACACTTAATACGCTTCAGTCCCAATACCAACTACGAAGTGGTCGATACGGCGAACGTGGTTGAGGTAAGCGCCTCTAACTGGACTCAGGAGGTTCTGAAATCAAACGTGTTGACAGTGGTTTACTTCTGGCATGATCAATGTTCTTGGTGCCTCAGACTCAGCCCAATATTCAACGAGATGAGCGAGGAATACAGGAGAAGAATGAGAGATTCGTGAAACTGAATGTTCTGGAGTCATCTGAAAACCGAGAGTTAGCCACTGGAAACGGTGTGATGGGCACGCCGACGTTGATGTTTTTCTGTCAGGGGAGACCGATTGGGCAGACCGTAAGCTTCATGCCTGAAGAGGATCTGAGAAAAGTGCTTGAGGATATGCTTGAAAGATCCAAGCAATGCATTAGGCAGAGCTCAGATCTGCGGAACTACGTCGTCTAGTTGATCAATCTGTGGAGGCTGAGAAGGTGAGCAAGGAAGATGTGGAAGAGACTCTGAGGAGATACAGAATCGTGGCTGTTGTGGGGCTGTCGCGTGATTCATCGAAGGACAGTTATCGAGTTGCTGAGTACCTGAAGAATCATGGTTTTCGAATAGTACCCGTAAACCCTTTTGTGAATGAGGTCTTAGGAGAGAAATGCTACAAAAGCCTTCTTGAAATGCCCACGGAAATTCAGAAAACAGTGGAGATCATTGACATTTTCAGACCCGCTGCGGAGGTGCCTTCAATAGTGGATCAAGCCGTTACGCTAAAGCAGTCATATGGCGTGCCTTACGTGGTATGGATGCAGATCGGCATAGTCAATGAACAAGCTGCTGGAACCGCGAGAAATGCAGGATTGACCGTGATTATGAATAGGTGCATGATGAAAGAGCATCAGAGAATAACCAAAGCCTGAGAACGAGATTTCAAAACAGTTGCCTTTTTCCTTTTCTTTCAATACGATTATGTTGATCCTAAGAGATGCCGCCCATTACAAGCGACGCAATGGTTGCAACCATTATTATTGCAACTGTTTCGAGTAGTGTTATTTTCCAATGTACTTTTGTTCTCTTGGAGCGATAGCGCACAAGGAAGATTCCGGTGACTACTGCAACTATCGTGAGGGACAGGGTAAGGTTGTATGGTCTTGGCAATACAAAGAAACCTACTATAGGTATCGCGCCAGCCAGAAAAGTGGTTGTGCTGCAGATCACTGCCGCGTACAGATTCGACCTGCTTATCTCCTTATGCAAGACAGTGAATAGCTGTTTGACCAGTAGCAATGACTTGTCACGTTCAGTCTTGTCTGGGATGTCACTTAAGCTGTAGTCTATGAGAGTCTGAAGAGTCAGCATGTCTGCTAAATCCTCGGTTATTCCGCCGAGCAAGAAGCTGGAGAAGTTCGTTATTGAGACGGCGGCTAATGACAAGAAAGCTGCGAAGGCTGCGGCTTTGAAGCCTAGGTTTGCTATGAAGGCCGATAGAGTCACCACCAGTCCAGTGATGGAACCGTCAACTAAGCCCGCTACGACCTCAATTATGGGTTCTTTTTTCATAAGCAAGCTTTGCCATTCTTTGCCGAGCTTGAGGCCTTGTTCAGTAAGTTGAACGCCCTCATTCTTGTACGAGACTAACCCTTCACTGACCATCTCCTTCAAGGCGTTATCCAAGTCGCTCGTTTCGACGCACATGTGGCCTGTGCAGATCTTGTCGATCTTGCTTTTGAGTGAAGACTTCTCCATTGCGTTTCCTTTGCTGAGGTCTATCAGAACAATTACTCTTATTACATCCAGCAGTTCTTGGATTTCAAGCGACAATCGACCCGATCACACCAGTCGCTCGCTAAAATATGGGGACGAACTAATAACAGTTATGCATTCTTCAATTGCCGCAGAGTTTCTCAGTCCAAGTGACCAAGGCTTCAAGTAGTTCCTTTATTTTCTTTCTAGTTTTCTCGTCCACGACCCTGCCTTTTCCATCGATCTTCTCGTCAACGAACGGCACGATCACTTCTGGCTTATTGATTGGGTACATGTTAAGGAAAACAAAAGTCTGTCTAAGATGATATTGAGCTCTCGCGCCGCCAAGCATTCCACCAGACGCGCTCATGATAGCTACCGGCTTGTTCTCGAACGCGTTGTCACTGTGTGGTCTCGAAGCCCAATCAATCGCGTTCTTTAGGACTTCTGGTATCGAGTAATTGTACTCTGGCGTAGCGACCAGAATCGCGTCCGCTGCCTTGACTTTTGCTTTAAACTCTTTGACTCTCTTTGGGGGTTGTGATTCTAGTTCTTGGTTGAATGGGGGTATTCCTTCGAGGTCAAAAACTTTGATCCGCATCTTTTCCGGCGCCAGCTCAACAGCTGCTCGCAGTATTGCCTTGTTGTAGGAGTCTTTTCTTAGGCTGCCAACAAAACCTAGGACGATGATTTTGCCCATAGTCTGAATGTGTCATTGATGAGGCTTAAAATGATTTTTGCCAGAATTTCATCCAAAAGTGAAGGCTGATGGGCAGAGCTTGTTCACAACGCACGTTTCGCACTTTGGTCTCTTTGCAGTGCATGTTTTCCTTCCATGAAAAATCAGCAATTCCGTGAATCTCATCCACTTGCTTTTTGGAACCAGTTTCATCAGGTCCTGTTCTATTTTATCCGGATTGTCGTTTGCTGTAAGCCCAAGTCTTCTTGAAAGCCTGCGAACGTGCGTGTCGACGGCTATTCCTTCAACAACTCCATACGCGTTTGACAATACGATATTAGCTGTTTTTCTGGCTACCCCTGGCAATTCAAGGATCTCTTCCATTGTTTTCGGCACTTGCGAACCGAACTTATCCAAGATCATTTGGCAGCATTTCTTGATGTTTCTAGCTTTGTTCCTGTAAAAGCCTGTTGACCTTATGTCCTGTTCAAGTTCCTTCAAATCTGCTCCGGCATAGTCTTCGATACTCCTGTATTTTTTGAAAAGGGTTTTTGTTACTATATTCACTCTCTCGTCCGTGCACTGTGCAGAGAGAATCGTTGCGATCAAGAGCTCTAATGGATTAGTATGGTTTAGGGCGATCTTTGCGTCTCTGTGCTCTTTTTCCAGTAGCTCTATGATCTTTAGTGTTCTGTTTTGGTCGTCGCTGTTAGTGTTCTGTGGTTGTTTCAAGTTAGTGTCTCCACGCGTAGTCTCACGTTCTTCCTTAATACCCTATAGAAAAAGCTTTTACTTTTCCAGCTCAGTCATTGCTTTGAGGTGATCAGAATGGGTATCAAGCTTCTGGTTGATGGTGGAGAGATAGAGCTGAACGAGTTTGTATCAAAGATTCTGAGCGGTACAATCGTGGGCGCAGTCACTTCTTTGCGTGGGGTCAAGAAAGATTGGAAGGAACTTGGAATTAAGGTAACTCGCTGACTATGTCTATCCAACGTCTTCTACGCGTATCAATATCTCTGCAAACATCTCTCTTTTCGCTTTGCATATCGGGCAAATGTAGGGTGGGTCTTCCCTGTACACCACATATCCGCATTGTTTGCAATACCACAGTTTCTTCTTGATTTCGGATGGTTGCTTCGCGGCGGACGCAATTCCCGTCTTCTTTTCGGGCTGAGTATCAGGGCTGACTGAATAGGATCTAGTCTGTTTTTCCAGCGGTCTGCGTTCCGGCACTGGTTGCACAGGGATCTTTCCTTCAGACACGTCTTTCCTAACGTACAAGGCGCAGTAACATGCTCCAAACTCGGCAACGTCTGGGTCTCGATAGTCGCATGGGCATATTATGTCTCGGTCGATCTCCAGTTTCCCAGATGCGAGCCGACATGGGCATGCTGGATAGCCGAAACGTTCCTCGTTGCTTTTGAGTCCTTCCAGAAGATCCTGTAAAAACTTGGGATCTGGGTTCAGGTAATAGCCATAAGTTTTTGCGTCAGATTCAGCTCTCTGCCGCACTTTTTCCAATGTGGTCAAATTCCTAGGGTCTCCTTGATCCTGTCCTTGCGGAAGCCGTTTATCAAGATCTTGTCATTGACTATTATCACCGGGTAACTCAAGCTTCCTCCCTTGCTTAGGATGTCCTCCCTGATCTTCTCAAGGTCTTCATCGCTACACTTGTCAACATCAACGTACTCAAATTGGACTTCGTTGTCTTTCAAGTATTGTTTCGTCATTCTGCACCATGCGCATGTGCTGAGTGCGTACATGAAGACTTTGTGTTTGCTGTTTTTTCCTTGAACTTTTTCTATCTTCATCTCTGGCTTGCCTCTTGAGTGAATTATTGACTGCTGGGTAATATAATTATTTAGTTGCAGCGTCGGCATCTGTGACCAAAATGGGTTCTATTACGAAAAAATGGAAAATGGGGTGCGGTGCTACTTTAGCGCTTGTTCAAGCCTTTTTCCTATTTCGTCCCAGTTGACGATGTTCCAGAACGCTTCGACGAACTTTCCTCTGTCATTCTTGTAGTCTAGGTAGTATGCGTGTTCAAAGACGTCTAGAACCATTAGGATTCTGAATGTTGGGTAAACGTTTGTGTTGTGTTTTTCGACTTGCATTATTATCGGTCTGCCCGTCTGCCTGCACAAGGTCAGTGCGGCCCAGCCGGAGCCCTCTACGCTTGAAGCTGCTTGAGAGAATTCCTTTTTGAATCGGTCAAAGCTGCCGAACTCTCTATCCAAAGCGGTGCCTAGGGTTCCGCCGGGTTTTCCGCCGCCGCCTTTGTTTGGCGGTGCCAAATTCCCCCAGAATGATGAATGTAGCAGATGTCCTCCTATGTTAAAGGACAATTCCTTCAGGGTGGATTTGATGTCCAATTCGGCGTTTTCTTTTCGCGCTTTGTCTAGTTTTTGCAGTATCGCGTTTGCGCCGTTGACGTATGCTTGATGGTGTTTTTGATGGTGTATCGTTAGCTGCTGCTCTGACATGTATGGCGCCAGTTCGCTGTAGATGTATTTCAGTTGTGGCAAACTGTAAAGTTTTTCTTCCATGTTTATCCCGAGTAAACCTTTTAATCGTCAGTGTATTTTATGTTTTTTCATTTCATCGATTCGATGATTGAGCTTACGTCTACGTTGTCTATGGGCATCTTCGTCAGCGGAACGCCTTTCAACTGCGGAAGATTTTCGTGATAAGCTGGGCGTTCCTCCTTGTAGAATATTCCTATGGGTATTTTGTCGCCCCATTCGAAGCTTTTTTCGAGGGCTTCTGTTTTGTTGTTGGCGTCGTGTCCAGTTTCTTCAAGTTTGTAGACTCGCTGGCGGAACCATTCGTATGTGTTGAGGTAGTTGAACGTGACACAGGGTTGGAAAACGTCAATGTAGTTGAATCCCTTGTGTTTCATAGCTTCTACAATTAGGCTCGTAAGGTGTTTGGGGTCTCCTGCAAAGCCTCGGGCGACAAATGTTCCGTTGCTAATGAGGGCATGAGCAATCGGGTTTAGTGGCGTGGCTATTGCTCCGAAAGGAGTGGATTTTGTCTTGAAGCCTGTTTGACTCGTTGCTGTGGTCTGTCCTGTGGTTAAGCCTAGGATCATGTTGTTGTGAACGATCAGAGTCAAGTCCATGTTTCTTCGGATGGCATGACAGAAGTGATCCCAGCCTTCATCGTAGCAGTCTGCATCCCCGCTGAAACCTA
>CAZCRE010000073.1:0-6600 GCA_964501075.1 uncultured Candidatus Bathyarchaeia archaeon | reverse complement strand
CCTATAGGATTTGGTCTGTTAGGCGAGTCCAAGCAGAACACTCCAACCAAGGGGACCTCTTCCAGGTTCAGTCCATACTTGACAACGATTCTAGGCTTGATCTTGAGCCGTTTTCTGTTTTCCGCGGTGATGTTGTGCATGTAAAAGAGAATCAGCAGATGAGAAAAACCATCAATGGCTTCTAGACCATCGGCGTATTCGTCGAGAATTTCAATATCCGCTTCCAGTTCCTCAACCGGCTGATTTCTCATCTCTTCACCAGCGAATTTCGTTTTTACAAAGCCTATCGGATTTAACTGGATGCTCAAAATGCCCACCTTTCAGACGTTATTCCTTGCTTCTGGGAGTAAATCTTGAGCCCCTTATATGCTTAGCGCGCGCTTTCAGCTCTGAACTCGAAAAGAGCTTTGACTTCCAGACGCGCACGTGGGTGACTTACAGCAGATTCCCTTTGTAGCAAATGGAAGCGGGGCATCCTAAGCACCTATCACTTCCGTAGAATGTGCAAGTTTCACAATCCGCTTTGCATGGAGTAGCTCTCTTCTTATCCATGTTCGGCTTCAGGGGCACTACTAGGGGCCGAATTGGGGTCACTATCAAGTCAAACTCCATACTTCTAACAGGCAGTTGCTGCCTCATGTGAGAGTCAACACACGACATTATGGACCTTATGTTCTCCCCAATCAACAACACAGTCATGTTGTACCTTCCAGAAGTCAGGAAACTGTTCAGGTACAGAGGGCACGCATCCAGAAACTTCAAAACCTCTTCAACATGATTCGTTGAAATATCGAGTTTTGCGAGGAAAAGCTGAGTCTTCTTGATATCAGTCCCAATCAAACTGACCAACACGCCCTTCTCCTCCAGCTTACGTATCCTTGCACTTACCGCAGGCTGGGAGATGCTCAAACGCGCCGAGATTTCAGCCTGAGACAGCCTTGGATCATCTGACAGAGCACACAATATCTTCTTGTCTGTGTCATCAATTCCTTTCGTTAAAACCTCTCCTCCTAATGAGCGTTAGGCATTCTGATGTTCTTACATCCTTGGACACATGCTTACCTTCTAATCGCAAACCAACTGTACATTTATTCTTATGATTTATAATAGGAACGCTTATTATCACAAAGCTGCTCTATTATATATGTCTACTTATCAGGAGTCAAGATGAAAATGGTGGAACAAGAAACTTGGGAGAATAAATGCTGCCGCTGCGGCGACGACATAAGAGTGGATCTGCACCCCGGAAGAAGAGCATGCCACGTCACTTGTGGCCCATGCATGTACCCTGATGACTGGGGCAAGTGCGCCTCATGCGAAATCGTTAGCCACTGCGCATATGCTTTGGAACACCTCAAAAGTTTGAAGCCTAATGGCTTGAAAAAGGGATGCTTCTTCGAACAGCAACTCGCAGGCGATGAAACACTATACCATACTCTGAACTTCGTAAACGGCCAACAAAACCTTGCGCACACGGTTGGCGAAAGGGCATATCTGGAAAACTTGAGGAAAACAAACGCCAAAAGCACATGTCTTCAGAAATAGCCTCGACAGAGCGCTTGAAACACATGATGCAACTGCGTGGTTACTGCAAAACTCGCTGTTAGCTCTAGACGCCCACAACCGATCAGCGGATTTCCCACAATGGTTTTACACGGATTCGTACTGCCCAAAAGAATGATACCCTATATCGTAGCCTTCTTTCTCACAGAACTCCAGAATCCTTGACAAAGCTCTCAAGTCAATTGCCCTTATTCTCTCTTCTTCCGGTCCAACAACCTCTATGACTACGCCTAGGCCTCCCACGCCACAACACGCATACACATTCCTGTAGATCCTGATATCATACTCCGGAGGAAGCCCCATCTCTCTCACAACTTCCTTAACCTTATCAATCAAGAAATCAATCTGGCTCGGCTGCATTGCGTTGACAAAATAGACTTCTCTGCAACCTATCTTAGACATTCATATCCCTTGAAAGGCTATCAAGGTCACTGTCTCGTTTATTCCGGGAACTCTGCGAATTTTGTCGAAGATGAACTTGTCAAGTTCTTCCATCGTGTCGAATGAAACTTCAACGTGCAGGTCATAGACGCCATAAGTTGGAGTTGCCTGCCTGACCCCTCGTACTTCCTTGACCTCTTTAAGTACTTCCTTGTCTTTCCCAGCTTGAACTTTCGCTAAGACATAGGCAATTGTCAAGTCACAAACACCTTGCTTACTTGATTTATTTCATATTAATCAAGCTTTCGAGAGTATGTGTGCGGATCTGTTCTTGCATGGACTTCTCTTGAAACCGTGCACATGTGTTATCAAAGTTCAAAACTCGCTCACCTATTTCGCTTTGTGAATCCTACCAAAACTCGATGCATTCCATAAACGCTCATGAGCATAATAAATGAAGATCTTCGTGAGAAGCTCGGTCAAGCCAACGCCACCGCTCACAACCAAGTCGCCCGTGAACGCAAACACCAGAAGAATCGTAGTGAGAGTTGCGACAATCCTCCAAGAAATTGCTTTCATCATGCTTCTTACGTGCGTTTCCATGTGCGAACACCCTCTTGAATTCCTCTATTCACACACTGAACAGATATAGTTAACTTCATCCCTGAACGAACGCCAGAAGAGAATTCTTTCGACCAAAAGCATCTTCGCTCGCAATGCTCAAGTTTAGAACGCATAACCCTAAATTCAGGAAAAACGGTAATCTGACCAAGATGCGCATGGACAGAGACTCCGATCAACAACCAAGGTTCAAGCCATCATTGAGTTTGTTTGACGCCACGGCCATAAGTGTCGGCGCAATAATAGGCGGCGGAATATTCGTCGTAACCGGTATCGCTGCAGGTTTAGCTGGCTCAGCCCTTCTGGTCTCCATGCTTATAGCTGCAGTCATCTCACTATTCACAGCTTCAAGCTTCGCCGAATTGACAGCGTGGATGCCCAAGGAAGGAAGCATCTACGAATACGCATACCAACTGATCTCACCGTTCGCAGGCTTTCTCACAGGCTGGATGTGGATACTGAGCAATACCTTTGCAGGAACAGCAGTTTCTCTGGGCTTCGCCTACTACCTAAACACACTGTGGCCGGTCCTGCCAGCTAACTACGCAGCAGCCATAATCTGCTTGCTATTCACCGTGATCAACTATTACGGCGTCAGGGAATCAGCCACTCTAAACAACGTACTCGTAGCCGCAAAGCTCCTCATCCTAGCCGTCTTCATCATCCTCGGCTCATTGCACACTAACACAGCAAACTTCTCACCATTCAACCCCACAGACCTAGGCGTCTTCTACGGCGCAGGCTTCTTCTTCTTTGCCTTTGGAGGATTCGCAAGAGCCGCAGTCATCGCCGAAGAAGTCAAAGACGCCAAGCGCAATGTTCCTCGCGCAATGTTTCTGGCACTGGCTGTTTCAACAGTCTTCTACATCCTAGTAGGCACGGTTGCCGTTGGCTTAGTCGGACCAGCCAGACTTGCAGGCTCAAACTCGCCTCTGGAAGAGGCCATGAAAGCCACAGGAAACCCAGCCGCAACCACAATCACCTCGACAGGAGGATTACTAGCAGCCGCAAGTGTCCTACTCACATCGATACTAGGGGTGTCAAGAATGGCCTACGCAATGGCAAGAAGGAAAGACCTCCCACAGAAATTATGCAAACTCCACCCAAAAAGGAACACGCCAGTCTACACCGTATGGATCATTGGCGTCGCAATGGCGTTGTTGGCACTGTTCGCGGACCTGTCAAGAGTCGTGGCCGTGAGTTCCTTCGGACTGCTCTTCTTTTACACTATTGCAAACGTTTCAGCCCTGCGCTTGAAAGTCAAAAAACGCACCTATCCAAAGATTCTGCCTGCAGTCGGGGCAGTTTCATGCGTGTTCATGCTGGGTTTTCTGCTTTTCGCTTCATCACAATCGTGGATCATCGGCACCGTATGCTTAATAGCAGGCACAATCTACTACGTCGTCAGACAAAAGCTAAGGCCAACGTGACAAGGCATGCTGGACTGGTGGCTACTCACCGTATTCGGCTTCTTAATCGGCATACTAGCATCAATGACAGGTGTAGGCGGCGGCGTCTTCATTGTGCCGATTCTGACCTTCTTCTACGGCTTCGTCGTCAACGCCGCAACAGGAACCAGCCTAGCCACAATAATCTTCACAGCCATAGCCTCAACATTCAACTACGCCAAACAAAAACGTGTCTACTACAAGACAGGCCTAATACTCGTCACCACAACGGCACCAGGAGCCTACATCGGCGCATGGTTCGCAACGATCACAGAAGAGCGTCTCCTTGCAATAGTCTTCGGAGTCTTCCTCATACTAGTTGCCACCCGCACGATAATCAGCCTACTCAGAAAGAAAACACAGGGAAAGGCACAAAACGTGAAAACCGACACTGAACTCATCCATTCAGGAAAAACGATCGCCTTCGGCGTTGGTTTGGGCTTCTTCGGCGGCATCGCCTCAGGCCTACTCGGCATAGGCGGAGGAACCCTAATCGTCCCCATAATGACCTTCGCGTTGGGAATGCCAATCCACTACGCGACAGCCACGTCCATGTTCACCATGATATTCACGTCAATCTCAGCCGTGACAAAATACTACCAGTCAAACCTCATAAACTTCCCAGTTGCCCTAACCCTAGCCGCAGGATCAATCATCGGAGCACAAGTAGGAGCCTACACATCCAAGAAACTCTCGGGCAGAAACCTCACACTAGTCTTCGGCACAATACTCATGATCGCCGGAGTCAACATGATCATAAAATATTGGTAGCCAAAACGTGCCTGAAAAATCGCGGACGCATCGCAGGATAAGATGAAGAAACCGCCAACTGGCTCAGAGACAAACAAAGAAGCAAAAATAGGAAAGGCAAGAAATAGACTGAACTACTGCTGCTGTTTTCTCTTCAACATGTTCTCCAGAATCGGCTTCATTTTCGCGTTTTCAGCCTTAATCTTCTCTTTGCCCAAGGTCTGCATTTGAGCCGCCATTTCCCTGATTATCTCTGCGAACTTCACGCCTTCCGCTGCCGACACGTACTCCACCCTAAACCTTTCAGGACTCATCCCGAGCTTCTGCAGCATCGGCGCCAACGCATCCATCCTAGCCTTCATCTTGTAATTCCCACTAATGTAGTGACAGTCGTAGGGCAAATGACAGGCCCCAACCAGAACCATGCCAGCACCCAGCCTAAACGCCTCAAGCACAAAATCACGGTCAACCCTTCCAGAGCACATCACTCGCACAGGCCTTATGATCGGCGGATACTCAAACCTGCTTGTACCAGCCAAATCTGCACCAGCGTAGCTGCACCAGTTGCAGAGAAAACCAAGAACTTTGCCCTCAGGATTCTCTTCTAAGGCTGATCTTATCTGAGACATGATCTGTGCATCAGTGAAATGCTTCTGGGTAATCGCGTCAGCAGGACACTCAGCCACACAAGTGCCACAACCATGACACATGGCAGTGAAAACCTCGGCAACTTGCCCCTCCGGAGCCCTCACCGCGCCATACGGGCAAGCTTTGGCACAGAGTCCACACTTCACCTTCGTGTTCCGGCACTTTGACGGCTCAACCACAGCAACAATGGGTTGAATCTTCCACTTCGGCTGAGAAAGAATCGTGGCCGCCCGTGAAGCCGCGCCCATGCCCTGAGAAACGCTGTATGGCACATCTTTGGGTCCTTGGCAGCCGCCGGCAACGAAAACTCCGTCTGAAGGAGTATCAATGGGCTTAAGCTTCGGATGACTTTCCATGAAAAAGCCGTCACCACCGCGGCTAATGTTGAACACTCTTGCCACCTCATCCGAACCCTGCGCCGCAACTGCAGCCGTGGCCAACACGACCATGTCAGTCTCAACTTCAACAGGTTCACCGTTCTCCTTCTCAGCTCGCACGACGAGCTTTCCTGATTCGGGGTTTTCAGTGACCTTTCTGCCTGTCAGCTTCGTGCGGATAAAGTTCACGCCAAGTTTTTGGGCCTTCCTAAAAAGCTCTTCGTATCCTTTCTTGTTAGCACGCATATCAGTGTAGATAACGTCAATCTTCAGCTTGTCGCCATACTTCTCTTTGAGGAAGACAGCGCTCTTCAACGTGAGCATGCAGCAGAAACCTGAGCAATACTCAAACTTGTTGATGTCGCGAGATCCTACACACTGAATGTAAGTGAGGCTTTCGGGCATTTTCCCGTCTGATGGCTTCCAGAGCGAGCCAAGAATTTGAGTTCCGGAGTCAACGATGCGCTCAAGCTGCAAAGCTGTTATTACGTTCTTGTACTTGCCAAAACCATAGTCTACAAGGTCATAGGGCTCATAAATATCATATCCTGTTGCGACCACGATGCAGCCTACGTCAATTGCCTGCTGCTTAGGCTGCTGTTCGAAGTTGACTGCGCCCACCGGACATATTTCTTGGCATTTGCTGCAGCTTCCGTCCTTAAAGTGGAGACACGTGTCCTTGTCGATGGCATAGGTGTTGGGAGTAGCGTCCGGGAAAGGCGTGTAGATGGCTTTTCGCGTTCTCACTCCAGCGTCAAACTTGCTTGGCACCTCGACTGGACAGACTTCAGAACACTTGCCGCAGCTTATGC
>CAZCRE010000072.1:0-6760 GCA_964501075.1 uncultured Candidatus Bathyarchaeia archaeon | reverse complement strand
GCAAGGTGATTCTCTGCGAGTTCCAACGCTTTTGGAAAGGCTGTGCTTGCCACTCCTTGAGCGCTAACGTGTTTTGTAAAAGGGTCAAGTTCAAGTCTCGGCACCAAAAAATGGCTTAGACCTGGGCTCAGGAAGGCGTTAGCGTCGTAAGTTGTGATGAGATAGTCTATCTCCTTGCTGGATAGGCCAGTCTTCGCGAGAGCTTTTTGGCAAGCTTCTGAACAGAGGTCAACCAGCTCATCTTCAAGGAGTAGGCTCTCTCTGTTGGGTTTTGTTTCTGGCTGGTTTATGAGGTGGCGGTTTGAAACTCCAAGGTTTAGTACGTTCCGTTTTACTCCTTCTGGGAGCTTGCATGGAAACTTCTGCATCAGTTCTTCTGTTGAAAATCTGTTCCTTGGTAAGGCCGTTGATAACTGCAGTATTTGCATGTTAGTGAAGTCGATGCAAAATTATAAAAGCATTCCCAAATGTTGCGTCTCCCACTCCAAGCAGAAGGAGTGAAAGGATTTATACAAAAAGAGTCCACAACATGTTGCGACAGTGGTGGATGAAACAGTGAGCGTTCAAGAGTTCTTTGACTATCTAGAAAATCACACGGTTTTGGGAGTGAAGCTGTCCACATTTCTCAGCTTGTTCGTCATAGCGGTTGTGGCCGTTGTCCTTGAGAGGCTGTTCACTCGGTATCTCAGTCGATTCGCTAGGCGGGCACGTCTGGCGCCTCATGTCACTAACGGATTAGTCCTTACGGCTAGGCTCTTGATACTGATCGGGGCGGCAGTGTCAGCAGTCAGGGTCGGCGGGCTACCCACTGACTGGTTTGTAGCGTTTTCCGCAATCGGTGGGGCAGCAGTGGGTTTTGCATCTACGAAGACCATTGGAAACTTCGTTGCGGGGCTGTATCTGCTTGCGGTACGCCCGTTCAGAGTTGGAGATTTTATCCGTTTGGGAACTGTTGAAGGGATCGTTGAAGAGATAGCTATCAACTACACCAAGATACTGACGATGGCCGACAATCTTGTGTCCGTCAGCAACCTCCAGATCATGGATAGGGACATCACTAACTACTCGTACAAGAGCGATGAGCATGACGGTTTGCACTGCTACACCTTCGAGATCAGCTTCGACCACAGCGTTTCGTCCAGCAGAATCGCCAAAATACTCGACGAAGTCTTCCAGAAATGCTGCAGCAACCTTCCAAAGAGACCCCGCTACGTGTTGCTGAGATCAGGCGGGTTCGAAAGGGTCTACCTAATCTACCTCTATGTCAAGCGACCCGAAGACATATTCATCTTAAGGCCTCAAGTTGCAGAACAGGCGTTCAAGCTCTGGGATAAGGAAAGGCAAAAAGATAATCAATAGATGTTTCAATAGGCGAGTTCGACTAGTTCTAAGACAGTTGTTGTAAGCATGTGAGATTTGAAAGATGTTCTCCGTAAGTGTCATATATTTGTTGGAATGCACTAACTAAATCACTCAAATGATGAGGTGTTAAATTGAAAAAAGTCGGAATAGTCGCTGGCAGCATATCAAGGTTTGACAACCCACGACACACACTACAGGAAGAAATGTGTGCAGAAGCCGTAAAAATGATACTCGACGACGTTCCAGAACTGGAACTCGGAGACTTCATAAGGAAAGGCTATGCATGCTGCTATTCCTATTTCAGCGATATCCTAGAGCAACAACAATGCATGCACTGGATAATAAACGACTACCTGGGACTGAGCGGTGTTCCATCATACCGTGTTGAATCAGGCGGAGCCACACCCATAGACGCCATAATAAACGCGGCTCTGTGGATTCGATCAGGCATGTTCCCAGCCGTTCTCGTAGTCGGATGGGAGAAAATGAACGAAATGCCAATCCAGAAAGTGAACGAGGCCATAGCGATCGCAGGAGACACAGACTGGGATTTCGTCTCTGGCTTCACCTACAACGCTTTTTATGCAACTATGGAGGCTCGTCGAATGCAAGTCTACGGAGACACTGAAGAAGACTTGGCGGAAGTAGCCGTTTTGGCTCACAACAACTCGCTTGAGAACCCGTATGCACAATGGCCCGCCCAGAACGGATTACGCAAGATCACCGTTGACGATGTGTACAAGTCGCGTTTAATTTCGTGGCCCTATAGGCTCTACGAGTGTGCAATGACAAGCGAAGGTGCATCTGCCATGCTCTTGGCAAACGAGGAACTGACAAAGAAGCTGACTGACAACCCAATTTGGCTAACAGGCGTGGGCTTTGGCTCAGACACTATGAGAGCTGGAGACAGACCAGACAACCCAGCGTGGAAAGGCTTGTACCCTGAAGACGAGAAAATATGGCCCAAACACATTCCAAAACCCCTGTCACCGTACCCTGACCTCTGCAACTTCGGCTCATTAAGAGTCTCCGCGAGAATGGCGTACAAGGACGCGGGCGTCAAGAACCCGAGAAAAGAAATCAGCTTTGTCGAGATCTTCGACCCCTACGCAGGCGTAGTCTTAGCCGGGCTTGAGGACTTTGACTTCTGTAAACGCGGCGAAGGAAAACAACTACTCAGAGACGGCGTAATTCAACGCAGTGGGGAGCTTCCATGTCAACTCAGCGGCGCCCTAACCGCTCAAGGCCACGCTGTAGGCTCAACGTCAATCGCCCAAGTGGTGGACAGCTACTGGCAGTTGAGTAACCAGATCGCTAAGAAGTGGGGCGCGCCTGGAAGGCAACTGAGCAAACCAAAGAAAGCGTTCATTCATGGACACGGGGGCACAGGATGCCAAGCTGGCGCTGTAGTGTTGGAGGTGTAAAACGGTGAAACAACCCGGACCAGAAAAGATTCTGAAGGAAACCAAGATCGACGAGAAATCGTGGGACGAATGGGAGCGCAAGGGCGGCTGGAGACCTGAAGGCTGGAAAATCATAGAAATGAACGACGGACCAACACTGAACGAGCTAAAGCCTGAGAAGTTCCTTGTAGTCCATCGCCCACATGGCAGCATGTTCCATCACAGCTATGGCAAGGTCTCGAAATTCTTCATCGGCTTGCTAGAGGGAAGACTCTACGGAACAAAATGCCCGAAATGCGGACTAGTCTACTGCCCACCACGCGCACACTGCTTCAACCCAGAATGCAGACTGAAAGAAACCGAGTGGACCGAGCTACCCAAGAAAGGCGTCGTACACGCTCACACAATCATGGCCATAGCATGGCCTTCGATGGCACATCTGCAACCCCTAGTCGGGGCAATGGTCAGAATCGATGGAACAAACACTTGCCTTCCAATGACCATGAGGGAGATTGACCCTGAAAAGGTCAACATCGGTCTCAAAGTGAACATACACATTGCCAAGAACCCAAAAGGAGACCTTCTGGACGTTTATGCGACCCCAGCAGAAGAACCAGTGCCGCCGAAGCGAACCGCAGAAGAACTCGAGCGCTTCAGAGAGGACATGGAAAAAACGAGGGCGTGGGTCAAGAAAACCTTCGGCCCCAAATAGGCTCCACTGGGCTACACTGAGAAGCCCAAGCTCCATTTTTCTTATATCCATTTCAAAACAACTGACAAATACCTGAAAGCAAGGCCCAGCCGTTTCTCATTTCTATCATCACGCGTTTAGATTATCAGAACGTGTTCTCACAAAAGCTCAACTCCAGCACACCAGATAGGTTTTGTCTTTGTAGTTGAAAAAATGTTTAAATCAGCCACTCAGACTATAGTACAAGTCTTCATGGTTGGAGAGCACCTTGAAGGGCAAACCACTTGTTTCGATAGTGTCTGCTGGTCTTTCAAAGTTTGGAAAACGGGAAGGCATGTATGGAAGGGAGATTTTCGCTGAAGCAGTCAAGGAAGCCTTTGACCGTTGCCCCAAGCTGAACCCTAAGAATGACATTCAAGCCCTTTTTGTCGGACACATGGGAGAATCATATGAGCATCAAGGACATACGGGTGCTACAATGGCTGATTGGGCTGGTTTGCTGCACGTACCTGCTACGCGAACAGAGGCAGCATGTGCTTCTTCAGGAGCAGCGTTAAGAACTGCTATTCAAGCCGTACTTTCAGGCCTAGCTGACGTTGTTATGGTGGGTGGAGTGGAGAAGATGACTCATCGCACCACAGCGGAAGTTACGGAATTCCTTGCGATGGCTTCGGACTACCCGTTTGAACAATGGCACGGAATAACTTTCCCAGGCCTCTACGCTTTGATGGCGACTGCGCACATGCATGATTATGGCACGACTGAAGAACAGTTGGCGAACGTGGCTGTGAAAAACCATTATCACGGAAGCCTAAACCCAAAGGCACAGATTCAGAAGGAGATAACCTTAGAGAACGTCATGTCTTCACGGGTCATTGCATGGCCACTCAAGCTTTATGACTGCTCCTTGATCACGGATGGGGCAAGCTGTCTAATCTTAACAAAACCCGAGTTAGCTAGGAAGTTCACGGATTTGCCCGTTCACATAGTCGGGAGCGGTCAGGCAAGTGACACTATAGGCCTGTACGAAAGGGAAACACTCACCTCCTTGGAAGCAGCGAAGATTGCGGCAAAGAAAGCCTATGACATGGCAGAACTGAAGCCGAGTGATATTGATTGTGCAGAGGTGCACGACTGTTTCACCATTGCTGAGATAATTGCGTATGAGGACTTGGGCTTCTGCGAGTTGGGAGAGGGTGGCGAACTGGTTGAGGATGGGGAAACGAAGCTTGGCGGAAGGATTCCAGTAAACACAAGCGGAGGGCTCAAGGCAAAGGGGCACCCGGTTGGAGCCACGGGAACAGGCCAGGCATATGAGATGTATCTGCAATTGACTGGGAACGCTGACAAGAGACAAGTGAAGGATGCAGAGGTTGGCTTGACTCATAACGTTGGGGGTTCAGGGGCGACTGCCACCGTTCACATTTACAGGAGAGGTTGAAGATGAGTGAACAATCTGATTTTACCATTGAGCAGTTCTACAAGAATGTGCTTCAAGGAAAACTGCTGGCTGGAAAGTGCAAGAAATGCGGGAAAGTCCATCTTCCGCCAAGGCCACTGTGCGACGAGTGCTTCTCAAATGAATTCGAGTGGAAAGAGATCCCCCAGAAAGGTAAGCTTCTGACTTACACGATCATTGAAGTGGCGCCGGCACAATTCCAGTCAATGGCTCCGTACGCCGTGGGCATAGTACAACTAGAAGACGGAGTTCGAATCCCTGGCATGATCAGAGGCGTGGCCTCTGAACAAATAAAGATAGGCATGGAATTGGCGTTTGACTTTGGGACTTGCACGGCAACCCAGCAATGGCCACAATGGCCGCGGTACTACTTCAAGCCAGCGTGAATTTCCGTAATACCTTGGCTTTTTTCATCAATGGTTGTTTGAAGTTTCTTCAGGTGTCCTAGTTCTGTTCTTGAACAGGTATGCTATGAGGATGACTTCAACAACTATGTTTCCTGCGGCGAAAAGTGGAGCTGACCCGATTCTGACTGAAACTATGTAGAAGAAAAGGAGACTCATTAGAACAAAAACAAAAATGAAGTTTCTTGCAAGCGTAGTGGCGTTTTTCTTTTTCTCTTTCGCTTTCTCGCAATTCCGGTTTGAATACAAATAAATGCTGACTAACGTTAGAAAAACTATGCTGAAACTAATGCTTATGACCCACCAGTTAAACAAATCAAATTCCATCGAATTCTACTCCTCAGAACTTGCAGATTTTGTAGAAAAACACCTTTCCCGCGTCTACCAGCAGCAGGTAAGTGACAACCATCAATATCAACAGGCCCCAATATTCGACTGGCAATGCGGTAAAGCCTAGGGCGCCCCCAAGAATCGTAAATGGCACGATTGTCCCAAAGACCACTGCTGAGATGGTGAGTATAGCAAGCCACTTTCCGGGGCGACTAGTGAAGAACGGAATCCGCCTGGTTCTGATCACGAAAATCACAAAGACCTCTGTCCAGAACGACTCTACAAACCATCCACTTTGAAACAGAGCCGCCGCCTGTGGCGTTGCGGACGCAGCTCCGAATATGAAAAGCATAATACCGAACGTGAGGAAGTCATAAAGCGAACTGAAAGGACCAAAGAAGAGGGTGAATTTCCTGACAAAGCCCATGTCCCAGCGCTTTGGCCATTTCGTATACTCTTCATCAACCGCGTCGGTTGGAAGGGTAAAATTGGCCACATCATAAAGCAAATTCATGAACAATATCTGCATAGGAAGCATCGGCAAGAATGGCAGAAAGACGGATGCCACTGCAGCACTTAGCATGTTTCCAAAGTTGGAGCTAGTCCCCATCAAGATATACTTCGTTGTATTGCCGAATATCTTCCGTCCTTCATTTATGCCATCAGAAAGAACCTGCAGATCCTTCTCCAAAAGCACAATGTCTGCCGCATCTTTGGACACATCAACCGCAGTATCCACAGAGATGCCTACATCAGCCTCAAAGAGTGCTGGAGCATCATTAACTCCGTCCCCCATAAAGCCAACTACATGTTTATTCGCTTTAAGCGCCTTGATAATATCCAGTTTCTGTTCTGGCGTAATTCGAGCAAATACAGTCGCATCTTCGACTGCAACTCTCATTTCATTTAAGCTCATCTGAGCCAAATCCGGACCCATAACTACTTTCTTAACTGGAACCTGGATGTCATCACAAATCTTTCGTGCAACAAGTTCGTTATCGCCAGTAAGTATCTTGACGTCCACACCCATCTTTTTCAGTTTCTCTAAGGCTTGGTTAGCGTCCTTTTTCGGCGGATCAGCAAATACTAGGAACCCCAAGAGAGTCAGATC
>CAZCRE010000071.1:0-6891 GCA_964501075.1 uncultured Candidatus Bathyarchaeia archaeon | reverse complement strand
CTCAGGAAACGTAATGATCAGGCTCACAAGTGTCTCAAAGCAGCTTCAGAAGCTTCACTACAAGACGACTTTCCCTAAAGAAATGACGATCTATTCAATCTCTCAGAGCTCCAAAACGCTTTATAGGGTGAGAAAAGGTTTAGATAATGTGAATTATCGTGATAGAGAGAATTGTCATTGATGGTTTCAAAAGCCTCAAAAACGTTTCTATCCATATAAAACCTATAACAGTATTGATTGGACTGAACTCATCAGGAAAATCCAGCGTCCTTCAAGCTCTTGAGGTGCTCAAGCAGTCGACGAAAGGCCAATTTAGCGAACTAAGAGCAGAAGGTGATCTGATAAATCTCGGGTCTTTCAAGGATATAGTCTTTCAGAAGAAAGAAAAAAATAAGATTCATTTCGAAATTGAAGGACGAAGAGAGCAATTACTGCAAGAACCCTTTGGAACAGAAACTAGATACAAATATCTCTTCTCACTTGATAGGGAAGGTCTAGACCATCAGAAGTGCATGATTGCATCAGGAGAATTTTGCCTAGAAGGAGAATACACGAGATGGAGAGACTCTGAGCGAATAGCTGTACCGTTCTCGGGTGGTCAGATACTCTTTGACTCTTCTGGCGTTTTGGGTCAACCTTTTAGATATGCAGGACTCCAAGCACCTTCTAAGGACTTCGACGCTTCTAGTCTGATATATCAATTCCTGCTAGTTGTACAGCAAGATCTTCAGGGTTTCTTCATGGTTCCAGCGATTAGAGGCGCAAGTTCGCCAAGTTATCCTTTGGATAGTGGACCATCAGAAGACCTGATGGATGTCTTGAACCCATATCAGCAAGCTGTAAAGTTCTCCTCCACAGTTGTTTACAATAGCCCAGCCATCGAAAGGAAAATCAACAAATGGATCAGTAGAATCACAGGTATAGCGATCAGAGCAAGAACCATCCCTGATAAGCAAGCTGCAATAGAGGCATTCAGAAAAATGGATGTGAACATTGTCAACGAAGGATTTGGATCTAATCAATTGGTTCATCTATTTGCGCAGATCGCTACGACTCCCCAACATGCCCTGATAGGTATAGAAGAGCCTGAAGTTCACTTGCATCCAAAGGCGCAATCTGAACTTGCAAAAGTCCTGATTGAAATCGCGAATGAAGAGAAAAAGAACCTCATCTTGACGACGCACAGCGAGCACATCCTCTACAGATTTCTACTAGAAGTTGCAAGAGGAAGCCTGAAGCCAGAGGACTTGGCCATCTATCATTTCAGACTCTCTGATGAAGGAGTAACCAACGTCGAAGAGCTCAATGTTGACAAAAAAGGGCGATTAGACAAAGGGATCCCAGACTTCTTTGAGACAGATTTGGGCGAGTTCAAGGATTTTCTGGAAGCTCTGAAGGCTTAACAAGAATGAAGCATGTCTTCGTCTTAGATGAGAACATACTTGTCCAGTCTCACAACTGCAAAGACATCAAAAACCCTGATGAGGAAAATTACGACTCACTGGAGCTGGTAATCACAATACTAACGAAGTGTCACAAAATAGGCTTGACTAGCGAATTGATCACGAAATATCAGGAGTGGCTGAAGAAACTAGAACAAAAGAGAACGAACATCCCTATGATAAGGGCATGGAACCACTTCTTGGTTAATAGGAATAAACATGTCGTTTGTGACAATCACTTGAATGACTTGCCCACAAACCTTGATCATGATCGCCATGTAATTGAACCTGCGCATTTCCTAAATGGGACTCTTGTAACAAGAGATCAGAATCTCAAGGAAAGATGGAATGCATGGAATCAGAGCAAACAATACAACCTTGATATTAAATCACCTAAAGATGCGATTGCCTTTCTGTCGGCGTCCAATCAATAGAAGCGCGGACTTAGTCGTGGTTCTGTGACCAGAAAAGATACGCCTTCTCCTGTAGCAGAAAACCGCAAATCTTAATGAGCCTGGCAAGTTGCTCAACGCTAGTCTTCTTAATGCACTTCTCGTAGTCCGCTGCGCGCCCGAAAGGCACGTCGCTGGAGAACTCCTTCAGGAAACGGTCGTGTTTGTGCCGGATGAAGCCAGCGCGGACTAGATCCAGATTCTCCTTGCTCATGGCCCTTAACTGCTGCTCCACGTGGCCCACGCTCCCGAATAGTCGACGGTCCAAGCCAACAGACTCTAGGATCTCAGCAAGCGCCAGCGCCTGCTTCGTCGGGACCTGCACAGCTATTCGTCGCATGCCAGCCCTCTCAGCAAACGGGTTATGCTTGGCCATGACGGCTGACATCTCCACGTGGTCAGTGCCGGCAAGCGGAAGAGTCTCCCTCACAAGCTTCGCGCCAAGCCCCACAGTGCGGTACTTGGGGACGAGTCAGAACCCACGAAACCATCACCCTTGTCAACCAAGACACCGTAAGCCAAACGCCTCCTCCCCCCACGCAAACCACTTACCAAGAAGCGGAGAAGACGACAAATAAATGTAACAATAACGTTAAATCTCGGTATATTACTTTTCCTAAGGTTCAGGCAGATTTAGGATGTTACGTGTATGAGGCAATCGTTGCCCAAAGATTCTAACATTCTTGAGGTCGAGAAGAAATGGCAGAGTAAATGGGAGGAGATGGGCACTTACCGTTTTGATTGGAATGATTTAGAACGTCCGGTTTTTAGCATTGACACTCCTCCACCTTATACTTCGGGCGAGTTTCACATTGGGCTTGTTCTGAACTGGACTTACTTTGATGTGGTGGCCAGATACAAGCGTATGAGGGGTTACAACGTTCTTTTCCCGCAAGGATGGGATTGTCACGGTTTACCCGTCGAAGTAGTAGTCGAGAAAGCGAACAAGATCAAGAAGACAGATGTTCCGCCTGATCAATTTCGGAAGCTTTGCATGCAGCTTGTAGAGAAGAACATCGAGGATATGAAGAAGTCCATCATGCGTCTCGGATGCTCGATTGATTGGTCTACAGAATACAAGACGATGAACCCCGATTATTGGAGGCGCACACAGCTCTCCTACATTCTCCTGTACAACAAGGGCTTCATTTACCGTGGAAAGCACCCTGTCAACTGGTGTCCACGATGCGAGACAGCTATAGCCGATGCTGAAGTTGAATACGACACCAGAAATGCGGAACTGCACTACATCAAATTCAAACTTGAGGAAGGCGGCTTTCTAAAGATCGCAACAACAAGACCAGAGCTAATTCCTGCTTGCGTAACTGTTGCCGTAAACCCGAATGACGAACGATACGCTCAGTACGTTGGAAAGAGCATTCAAGTTCCAACTACTGACAGAATGGTCAAGATCATAGCTGATGAAATGGTGGATCCGAAGTTTGGCACGGGAGCCGTAATGATCTGCACCTATGGAGACAAGGCTGACGTTAAGACTGTGATAAAGCATGATCTGCCTGTCATAATGTGTATTGACGACAAGGGAAGAATGACCCAGAGCACCGGAAAATACGCGGGCATGAAAAGTGAAGAAGCGAAAAAAGCCGTGTTAGCAGACCTGAAGGGTCAGGGACTGGTTGACAAGGCTGAGCCGTTAACTCAAGAAGTCAGTCTGTGCTGGAGATGTCGCACGCCGATTGAGATTCTTGAGAGAGAACAATGGTTTATGAAAACACGAATATTCACGGATGACGTTGAAAAGAACGCGCTTGAAATCACGTGGTATCCGGACTACATGAAGCACAGGTTGATAGATTGGGCAAGATCGCTTGAATGGGACTGGGTTATCTCGAGGCAAAGAGTGTTTGCTACACCCATACCGATCTGGTACTGCAACAACTGCAACGAGATTATTCTCGCAAAGCCTAAGTGGGTTCCCATAGATCCCCGCACAGAGAAACCGAAGATTGGCAAATGTCCAAAATGCGGTTCCAAAGACTTCAGACCTGAACGGGACGTCTTGGACACGTGGTTCGATTCATCCATAACATGTGCAGTTCACGCAGGATGGCCAGACAGGAAGGATTGGCATCGACTATTCCCAGCCAGCATGCATCCTTCTGGTGTGGACATCATTCGCACTTGGGCGTACTATTTGATGGTTAGGCACTTGGCTCTGTTCAACGAGAAACCTTACCAGAGCTGCTTGATCAATGGCATGGTTTTAGGCACAGATGGGCGTGAAATGCACAAGCATCTCGGTAACTACGTGGCATCACTGGAGGTCATGTCAAAATACGGCGCTGACGCGACGCGGCAATGGGCAACAGCAGGCGGAGCTACTGGGTCCGACATACCCTTCCGCTGGCCAGACGTTGAATACGGCTGGCGGTTCCTGATCAAGCTTTGGAACGCGTCAAGATTCGTAAATGACTTGATCGCAGATTTTGAAATGAACGACAAAAGCGAATATGCGTTGCAGCCTTTGGATAAGTGGGTTCTCAGCAAGGCTGAAAGGGTGACCAAGAAAGTGACGGACGCCTTGGAACGATGTCAGTTCAACATTGCCATAGAAGAGACCCGCAATTTCGCGTGGCACGTTTTCTGTGATTGCTACATAGAAGCAGTGAAGGACAGATTGTACAAGCCAGAGCATTACGGTGAAGAGAAACGCAAAGCCGCACAGTACACGTTGTACACAGTATTGTACAGAATCCTACAGCTGCTGGCGCCTATAACACCCCATGTCACGGAAGAGATCTATCAGATAATGTATGCCGATGACAAAGGCTCCAAAAGCATAAACTTGTCTCCTTGGCCAACCCCGGATGAAAAACTTGTCGATGAAGAGATAGAAAAGCATGGCGACCTCATTGTGGCTTTGATAAACGAGATCAGACGTGAAAAATCTGAGAAGCACATGCCGCTGAACGCTCCTGTCAAAAGGCTCAAGACCTACGTTGGAAACAAGGATTTCGCCGAAATAATTGCGGAAGGAAAAGAGGATATTTGCGGCACGTGCAAGATAGAGAATTTCGAGGTCGTGTCCAAGAAAGGTGACGGCAGAGAAGTGGCGAATTATAGCGATGTCCACTTTGTCATGGAATGCTAATGTGCTTGCTGGAAGCGATAAAGAGTGAAAAGAATTGGAATCATAGGCTGTGGGGCAATAGGCACACTCATTGCGCAAGCTGTTGAAAACGGAACCATTAGCTGTGACCGCCTGATCTTGTATGATTACGATTCTAAGCGAGCTGAACAACTCAAGAAATCGTTACACGTTCCAACTACAATTGTCAGAAACGTTGATGAGATGATTGAGGCTAGTCCCTCGGTCATTGTGGAGGCGGCATCGCAGCAAGCCGCTAGAGACAACGTACCAAAAGTGCTGTCAAAGAACATTGACATCGTATTGATGAGCGTGGGAGCACTTCTCGACATGAACATTGAGAGCGACAGGATTCACATACCTTCAGGAGCCATCGGCGGCTTAGACGCTATTTCCAGCGCATCCGTTGTGGGCATTGAAAAGATCGTTTTGACCACAAGAAAGAATCCTGGAGCTTTGGACATGAATAATCGTGAAGAGAAACTGGCATATGAAGGAACTGCAGAAGAGGCTGTCAAGCGTTTTCCGAGAGAAATGAACGTTGCAGCAACTTTGGCTCTCGCCGTGGGACGCGGAAAAGTGCACGTTAGAGTGATTTCAGATCCGAAAGCGGACAAGATCGTGCATGAAATCAAAGTAAAGTGGAAACACGGTGACATGTTCTTCAAGTTCTCCAACAGCCCTCATCCGCAAAACCCAAGAACCAGTGCTCTAGCAGCATATTCCGCAATAGATTTGATAAAGAGAATTCTTGAAAAACGGGCTTAGATGAATCGTTTGATCATGCGCGCGCTGTTTGGGCGATGCGGGGCTACCTGTTTGTGCAACAATCCGCTGTTCTTTCATTTTGCGAATCGATCGTTCTTCCATACGTCGGCTGTGTCGCTGTATCCTCTCTTTTCCCAGTAACCCAACTCTTTCTTTGCTGTGAATCTTATGTGCGTAAGCCAAAGTGCACTCTTGTAGGCATACTTATCTGGGACTACTAATCGAAGTGGAAAGCCGTAACCTTCTTCAAGTTGTTCACTATTCAGCTTGTATGCGAGCAGAACGTTGTCGTTTGATAGTTCTTTCAACGTGAGCGATGTAGTATATCCGTCTGCACATTCGAAAGTGACAGATCTAGCAGACTGTTTTGGTTTGACCAGATCAAGAATTGCCCTGAATCCTATTCCTTGCCACTTGCAGTCGAGTACGCTCCAGCCTTCAACGCAGTGAAAGTCGCTTACAGATTCGGTGCTAGGGAGTTTCACTATTTCGTCCCAAGTCAGCTTTAGTGTTTTTTCAACTTCTCCTTCTATGGTTAGTGTCCATGTTTTCAGGTCGATCTTTGGGATTTTGCTTGTGATTGCTGGGTGATCTGTTCCCCATCTCATCAATCTCTTGATTGGCATTTGACTAGGCGGTAACTCTCTGTCTTCTGGTGCCATAACTATTCAAGAAATGTTGGACTATTCAGTGGGATAAAGCTTCTCCAGTGCTGCTTCGGAAAGAGGGCAACGCTATTCGTCGCCAGTTTCGAAGAAGCTTGTTAATTGCTTCTGACTCTTCCGTTCCTTCGTGAGACCGGAAACTTTCACGCCTACTCTTCTCATCTTGAGTCCAGATTCCTCGATGAATTTCTCGAAGAGTTCTTTGGCCTTTTCCTTGAGCAAACTTGGGTCGCTTTTGGGGGTTTCAAGAGTCATGGATCGACTGTGGGTGCTTAGGTCTGTCATGATAGCGATTATGCTGATTGTTTTGAAGCTGAGTTTTTGTTGTGAAAGATCACTATAGATTTCGTTGCACAGTTGATTCGTCTTGTCTACTATTATGTCGAGCTCGGTTGTGTCCTCTTTCAGAGTGGCGATTCTGCTTATGGATTCAGCTTCGCCCTTCTCTTGAACAG
>CAZCRE010000070.1:5528-7072 GCA_964501075.1 uncultured Candidatus Bathyarchaeia archaeon | reverse complement strand
CCTTCTGGTACAACGGAATAAACCCTCCCAACAAAGCTGACACATACAAGGGCATCCCATACCGCGCCAAAACATTCAACATTTGCCCGTAACTCTCACTGCTTGGATCCGTTCTCGCGTTCCCGCTGCCCCTGACAGGCCTCAACAACCTGTAGAACAATACGAAGGCTCCCACAATCGAGGCAATAACGAACCCACCAACATAACCTAACAGAACCCCAGACAGACTGAAACTGACAAGCACGATAGACACTTGCAGCACCGTCTTAGCAAGCGCCTGCACGTTCGTAGTCAACGCGTTGTACTCCGACTTATCCAACCCCACAAACGCCGAATTAACAGTAACAAAAACCGATTGGAAGACAATTGACAAAGAAGTTATCTGAATGTAAAACGCGTAGTCAGGTCTGTTGATCACAAGCGCCAAATAACCTGCAAACACGACGCTCAAGACCGTCGCCAAAACGCCAACGAGAAACTTGAACCAGAATCCACATCGAATGATACTGCACGCGCGAGAATCATTTCCCTCATTGTGAAGACTGGCCGCAAACTTCGTAATGCCCGTGCTAATACCCAAATCCGTAAACAACAACACAAGCGCCGGAACAGTTGTCACCAAGGTATACTGACCATACAAATCCGGCCCCAACAGCCTCCCCACAACAATCGCCGCAACCGCCATAATCACAGTCGCCAACGCTGAACCAGAAAAAAGAAAGAACCCACCCCGCGCCGAATACTCAGTCACCCTCGACAAATCATCAGACGAAACCACCACACCTCCCCCCATTTTCGCAAGCCCACAGATCCGGTAATATTATCATTCTACAAGAGAATAGCGCAAACTCATCAGTATCAGAGCCGCATTTCCTAAGAGACATGTTTCCAGCATTCACTCAAAGAAGCGCCTATTTAAGCAGTATTCCACGGAACACGAATAAGAATCTAAAAACAAGCCAAATCTATGATTAGCCCACATAAGGACACTTTTTCATGGGATGTTTCTCAAGTATTAATAGCCGCACTGTGTTTATGGAGACAAACCAGAACGCCCGCGCTCTTAAAAGGCTCACATTTCTTTCGGGCTCTATTCGCAGTCTAATCACCATAAAAAGTCCAAGAAAACCACTCCGTATCACAATCTGCGCTCGAGCTCACATAAAAGTCCTCCATAAGACTCAAAAACTTCAAGGGCTCGTTTCGAACCCACACAGCCCAATTGTGGGGCTCGAAGATCTACGCTGACATTGGATTGAGACGTCTAATATACATATTCGAACCATTTGAGTGCTATCGCCAAGCAGAGAAGCGGGCGCGCTAAGAGAGGACCCAGTAGAGCGGAGGTGAACATCAATTGAGTAAAGACCAAGCAATCGGCGCAACAGTACTCGCAGTATGCCTAGTCATAGCAATCTTCTACCTCGCCACACTGTTCTATCCACAATGGCTCAGCACTCTGGGAGTGCAGGTCACGCCATCAAACGTCCAATTCTGGACAATCGCAGTCCCAGTCTTGATAGCCTTCGTGGCCATACTTGGCA
>CAZCRE010000070.1:0-5518 GCA_964501075.1 uncultured Candidatus Bathyarchaeia archaeon | reverse complement strand
GGACCATGGCCACAACGCCGCCTCCCAAGCCAATCGAAGAATTCACCCCAGACCCGAAAGAGGAAAAGCCAAGTCAAAACTGACATCGCACACGATGCACAGCCACCGAGGCCCAATCAACCGTAACGGGCTCCAAACGACTCATCGGCCCACGCTTCGGCAGCCATTCAGCGGCAACAACTGTGCCGCGGCTGCACGATCCCCAACCGCGAGTATGAACCAGCATCGAAGCAAAAGATTCCATCTTTCCTCTACGTTGCCTTTCACGCGCTAAACAGAACATCGCTGCACTCTTGAGCCGCATCTTTTCGCAGTAAGAGTATTCGTTGTGTTCACTGCTGCTGTAGCAATCCAGGCTTTCGGATTAGTAGCCACCGAAAGGAACAAGTTTGGGCAACGCAGAACGCGTGATGACGTCGTCCAAGAACTTGCAAATCACTGAGTGACCGGGATAAGAAAGAAAGGGTACTGAAGCTACTTCGAGCCTGTCGAGCTAGGTCTTCGCTTCTTTCAATGCTTCTTGAAACAGTTTCTTGACTGCTGTTATTCTTGCCTTCTGTGCTAGTGTGTCGCTCGTTACTAGGTCTAGTGCTTCTTCGGGGCACCATTTGATGCATTGCGGCTCGCCTTGTTCCTTGCACAGGTCACACGCGTAGACCACTTTCTTCTCTGGGTGCAGCATGATTGCTCCGTAGTCGCATGCTTCGATGCACCATCCGCAGCCGTTGCATTTGTCCTTGTCCACGCTTATGGTTCCTGTTTCTTCTGACTGCGTTAAGGCGTCCCTTGGGCATGCTCTCACGCACGGTGGGTCTTCGCAAAGTCTGCACGTGACTGGCAGGTT
This sequence comes from uncultured Candidatus Bathyarchaeia archaeon, assembly GCA_964501075.1. Taxonomy (GTDB): domain Archaea; phylum Thermoproteota; class Bathyarchaeia; order Bathyarchaeales; family Bathycorpusculaceae; genus CAZCRE01. The sequence continues at coordinate 4,674 of CAZCRE010000070.1, read as the reverse complement.
GATCAGCTGGTTGATTCTGACAACTCGTATCCTTGACTTCAACGGGTTGAACGCTTTGTCCTTAGTGTAAGAACAGATGTATTCGCATACTTGGCAGCCCACGCACTTGTCGGGGTCTGCTGAAACGAATTTTCTATCATGAATCTTGACCATGGCCTAGGCCCCCGTTCCCTTCTTGACGATACTTAGCAAGTCGTCCATGCCCAACTCCTTCAGTTTTGCCTCGGTAGGCACTCCTTCCCGCGTCCATCCTCGGCTTTCATAATAGTCGTCCAGAAGCAGATCCAACTCTGCCTGCGTCACCATCGCTCCCTTTGATGGGCCTTCATCCGGGATCGGTTCGTGCATGACTTTCCATGGGAGCGTGTCGTCTTTTCTGCCTAGGCCTTCTCTGACGTTGAACAGTCTTGCCGCGTTCTGTATCCTTTCCCCGCATCGCTTGAGTTCTTCAGGCGTCATTTCCAAACCTGTAACCAGAGAGTAAAGCTTGGCCATGTCGGGCAGTTCCTTGTAGTACGTGCCTCTAGAGAACTTGCAGACAATGAACGAGTCAATCAGGTTGTAAGTGTCTTCCATGTCCCTAACCAGTTTGCCCCGTCCCTTCTCAGCGACAAGCCTGTTGACTTTTCCCTTCACGTCAAAAGCGTAAGCTCCATGCCTGTTGTGATCAGCGCCACGGAAAGAGACTGCAAAACCTAAGGCTGCTGTCTTCAAGGCTCTCAAATCGTAGCCAGTGGTCTCTACGCCTTTGATGTGGGCTGCCAGCTTTCCCGAATCCTTTCCGATTCTCTCTGCAGCCACTTTCACGCCGTCCGCAAGCAACTCGCCGACGCCTTCGCGTTTGCCGATCTTCTCAACAAGCTTGACCATTGCGTCAGCGTTGCCGAATCTCGCGTCAATCCCATCAAGCTCCTGCTGCGACAGAATGCCCCTTTCGTAGCAGTCCATGGCAAAACCAACCGTGACCCCGGCGCTGATCGCGTCTATCCCATAATGATTCGACAGTTCCATGCCTTTGATGATGGCGTCAAGCCTATCCACGCCACAGTATGGGCCTAAAGCCCACAGGGTTTCATACTCCATCCGCGTCATCGTCTTCTCATACGGGCCTGAAGCAACCACACACATGTGCTCACACCGCATAGCGCAGCTACTGCAACCGATTATCTTGGCAACGTATTTCTCGTTCAGAACCTCTCCACTGACTTTTTCGGCTCCCTCAAACTTGGAATTATTGTAGTTCCGGGTTGGCATGGCTGATAACGAATTGTGCACGAGAATATTCTCTGGCGTTCCCAAAGTTCTGTATTTCTGTGTTGCTGGCCCTTTCATTCGTTCATGAAACTCTTTCACGTATTCCATAAACTCGTCAGGCTTCGCGACTACTATGTCACGAGTGCCCCGCACGGCAATCGCTTTCAGGTTCTTCGAACCCATAACTGCTCCTAAGCCTGTTCTTCCAGCCGCTCGGGTCTTATCATTAATGATGCAGGCAATTCGCGACTGTTTTTCTCCAGCGACGCCGATTGCGGCTACACGAATGTAATAATCACCCAGTTCCTCTCTGATCGCATCTTCTGTTTCGGCAGGTGACTTACCCCACAAGTGTGAAGCATCCAACAACTGAACCGAGTCGTCGTCAATCCACACGTAAGTGGGCCTTTCGGCCCTACCCTTGAAGATCACGACGTCATAGCCAGCACGCTTGAGTTCAGTTCCAAAAGAACCGTGAGCCTTAGCCTCGCCAACTCCAAAGCTTTCCGGTGATTTCGCCACAAACGCGTGACCGTTTCCGCCAGTAGGCCACATTGTACCCGAAATCGGGCCTATTATCAGAAGCAGAGGGTTCTCTGGGCTGAGTGGGTCAACTCCTGCCTTGGAGTGGTCCAACCACATCCTAATTCCTAAGCCGATGCCGCCAATGTATTTCTTCGCGTAGTCTTCGTTCAACGGTTCAACGGAAGTTTTGCCTGATGACAAATCCACGTGGAGTACGCGACCAGCATAACCAAACAACACACTTTCCTCCATGCCTTGCTGGTTGTAAAAAGCGTTTCAGTGTTTATATTAGTTTATCTCATTCACCTGAGAAAACCACATGTGCTTAGGCATTAGATGGTCTGATGCTGACAGAAGTGTGCGAAAAGAAATCGATGATGATTGAGAGTGGGGTGGTTGATGTTTAGAGTGCTTCTTTCAGCAGTTCCAAGACGTCTTTCACGGCAATCTTGTTTTCTATGTCCAGCACTTTCACAGCGTCTTCTAGAGTCGTTACGCAGAATGGGCAAGCTACGGCGACCGTGTCAACCCCCAGGTCCAAGGCCTCTCTGATCCTGTTGACGCAAGGTCTTTTCTCAGGCTGTGCGTCTTCTGTCCAGACTCTTCCCGCGCCGCCGCCACAGCAGAAGCTACTCTGCTTGTTTCTCTTCATCTCAACAAGCTCCAAACCAGGAATCGCTTTCAGGACCTGTCTAGGTGCATCGTATACGTCATTGCGTTTTCCGAGGAAGCATGGATCGTGGTAGGCTACTTTTCTCTTGACGGGCTTCGTGGGTTTAATTTTGCCTTGTTTGAGAGCGTCAGCGAGGAACTGCGTGTAGTGTTGGACGTTCAATTTCTCATCACTGTAAGGTTTGTCATTCTTGAACGTGTTATAGCAGTGCGGTGAGAGGGTCACGATTTTCTCTGCACTGAGTTTCTTGAGCATGTCAATGTTGTGCATGGCAAGCTCTTCGAATAGTCCTTTTTCACCCAAGCGTAGCATGTGGTCTCCGCAGCACCATTCTTCAGAACCCAGCGTGGCGAAGTTGACGCCCAACTGGTTGAACACTTGGACCATGTTCCTTGCAACTTCTTGGTTTCTGAGATCATAGACATCTGAGCAGCATACGAAGAAGAGGACATCTGCCTTCGTGGTCTCTGGATAGGTCTTGACGTTCAAATCCTTAGCCCAGTCCATTCGTTTGCTCTGGTGCGTTCCCATCGGGTTATGGTACTTGTAGACTCTCTCAAGCACGTCTATAACCGTTTTTGGAAGGTTTCCTGCTTCCACTAGCAGGCTGTGTTCGTCAACTATCGCGTTTGCGCATCCGACCAGTTTTGGACAGAACAGCGTGCATGAATTGCACTGCGTGCAGAGCCAGATGTTGTCAGCCATGGGTTTCAGTCGTCCTGGGCAGCCTTGGTCTCTGGGGTCTGCAATGAACCTGTAGTTCGCGGTGAGGCTTGCCGGTCCGAGGAATTTCTCGTCGATTGCCGCGGGGCAGGCTGAGTAGCAGATTGAGCATTTTATGCAAAGAGTCAGATCCCAGAACTTGCTGAGTTCGGCTGGCAGCTGTGTGAACTCGTTGGGCTTCTTTAATTCTTCTTCCGGTTTGATCAGTATCGTTTTGGTTTTCTTGTATTGGTCGAAGAATGGTTCGATGTCGACTACGAGGTCTTTTATGACTGGCATGCTCGCGAGCGGTTCGATGCTCAAAGAGTCTGCTTCAAGATGCAATACCTGTGTGTAGCAGGCGAGCATTGGTTTTCCGTCTATGTTGACGGCGCAGCTTCCGCAAATGCCCATTCTGCATGAATGCCTGAACGTCAAGGTTTCGTCGAGATTGTCTTTTATGTACATGAAGGCGTCAAGGACTGTTGTTCCTTTACGAATCGGCACCTTGAAGTTGGACACGCAACTCTTCTTGCTGTCTGGGTCGAATCTGCTGATTTTGAACTCGACGATCTTCTCAACTTTCGTGCTCACTTCATTCATCCTCCTAGTAGGTTCTTGCCACTGGCGGCCACTTCGTTATTGTGACTGGAATGTACTCAAGTCTCGGCCCGTCCAAGGAGTAGTAAGCCAGCGTGTGTTTCAGCCAGTTCTCATCGTCACGCTTCGGATAATCCGTTCTCGAATGTGCCCCTCTTGATTCTTTTCTCGGAATAGCGCAGGCCACGGTAACCTCGGCAAGCTCCAGCATGAAATCAAGTTGCAGCACGTTCAAGAAGCCCGTGTTGAATGAACTGCCCTTGTCTTGAACTCTCACATTCCTGAATCTCTTCCTTAGCTCGCGTATCTCCTTCAAGGCGCTCTCGAGTTGGTCTCCTCTTCGGTAGATCCAAGCCTTCTCGTTCATGACCCGTCTCAGTTCATCTCTTAACTCTGAGATTTTTTCATCGCCTTCTCTGCGGAACAATTCAGCCAATCTGTTCTCCTCTGCCAAAAGCTTCTCATTCGGAATCTCATGCAACGTGGTTGATGAAGCGTGTTTGGCGGCTTCCTCGCCTGCGACTGCTCCGAAAACCAGACAGTCGGCTGTGGAGTTCGTGCCAAGCCTGTTGGCCCCGTGGATGCTGACGCATGAGCATTCGCCTGCCGCGTACAAGCCGGCGATAGGCGTTTCGGTCTTGATGTTGACTTTGATGCCGCCCATTGAGTAGTGTGCAGCTGGCCGGACCGGTATGGCTTCTTTCACCGGATCCACGCCTCCAAGCTTTATTGCAACATCACGGATGAGCGGCAATCGCTCGTTGATTTTCTGTTCGCCCAAGTGCCTGAGGTCCAACGCGATGTAAGGTCCATGAGGTCCTTGCAGTCCCCTTCCTTCGTTCATTTCTGTCTGTTCAGCTCTTGAAACCACGTCTCTTGGCCCCAGCTCCATTTTCTCTGGGGCATACTTCTTCATGAAG
>CAZCRE010000069.1:0-7325 GCA_964501075.1 uncultured Candidatus Bathyarchaeia archaeon | reverse complement strand
AGTGCCCATCTCCGGGCTCCCGCTCCCACGGCCCGCACCGGTAAAAGGCTTGGTGGGCCATTACCTCACCAACAACCTGATCGGCCGCGGCCCCATCCTTAGGCAACACCTGGAAGCATGACCCAAGTGCCCTTTAGGCAAAAATCCATTCCAGGAATCTTCACCTATCGGAAATTAGCCCCAGTTTCCCGGGGGTGCCCCCGTCCTAAGGTTAGGTTAGCCACGTGATACTGAGCTGTGCGCCGCGCCTCCATCATGGCTAGGAAGCGCACGACTAACATGTCTTAATCCCATCCCGATAGCGGTAGGGTCCGGCAGGATCAACCGGAGTTGACCACACACCAGACTGTTATGATTGTTTATGTATGTACGTCCGCAAAATCGACTGGATTTGGAGGGAAACAACCACTATATACGCCAAAGCCCAATTCAGACCTAACGCGTTAGCATGTCAGGTCCACATACCTGTCCCCGCAACTGGAGGCCAACCATCTTCATTCTTTAGGGCGACTGTGCGCCTTTATAGTAAGGGTTGAGCCGCCGCCGTAAAATTGCGGGGCTTGGCTATCATTCGCCAAAACGAATCAGAGGCATCTTAGCCAATATAAACATTTCTTCCCGGCTCTAATATACGTTATCATGTATCAATCATCTTCCAGAATCGCCAAGAGTTCGGTGAGGCTCCTTATGACTCGGTCTGGCTTAATGCTGAATTCAGCTTCTGTAGGTTTCCGTTCTATCAGAATAGCCTTGATCCCTACGGTTTTCGGTCCTTTAACGTCCAACTCCGGCATGTCACCCACGAACACTGCATCGGAAGCGTTGACATTCAAGTCGTGTAGGGCTTTCTTGAAAATCTCGGGATTCGGCTTACGCTTATTAACTTCAGCACTGATTATGACGATATCAAAGAACTTTCGCAGGCCAAAGTTGTCCAGCAGTTTGCGACCGCATTCAGGAATGCCGAAATTCGAGACTAGCCCAAGCTTGTATTTCTCTTTGAGTGCTTGCAAGACGTTCACGGCATCGCTGTCTACGCTTACGTAACGCATGAATTCATCTGCGAAAGCCATGGTTGCTCCTACCACAACTGGGTCAGACACATCGAAATCGTAGCCAAACTTTTGAAGTGTTTGCATAATTCGAACGTTGAAATGAGGTTCATCCAAGGTTTTGCGAGTCTCGGAATAGATGCCATCCCGAACCTCAAAATATACGCGGCTGAAATCTTCAAAAGATGCTTTGACGCTTTTCTTCTTCAAGAACGCGTGCATCTTCCTCAATGAAGGCTCATAGTAGACTTCGTCGCTTCCGATCATCAGCAAGGTGTCGAACAGATCGAAAAGCACAGCTTTAACTCGCATGTCTCCAACCCTGAACGTAGTGCGCTGGCAAACATAAAACGGTTTTCCACGGCAGACAATCTGATTCTACGTTTTTTCACTCACGAGCTTTCTGGTGTGTTTGCTTGTTCTTGGGTCAGTCGGTTTTCGGAATAAAAGTTTATATGGCGTATTACTATACAATATTTATGTGGCTTAACGTAATGGACATCGACAGAAAAAATGAAGACATCCGGTGGCAGGTCATAGTGTCGATGCTAGAAGAGTTTCCTACGCTCAAAGAGAAACTCAGAATCTATCTAAGAGAGAGCTATAAGAAAAGTTAGAATATTGCTTGAGCCATTTCAGGCAAAACCAAAGCTCAGATGTAGCAGTTTCCCTTTTCAGTTTAGAGCGACTCTAGATTTTCTTAAGCAAATGCTGCGGAGGTATCTTAACGTGGTTTCTGCTATTGTTGTTGCCATCAGGTTCAAGAAGCTCATCTATCTCATGATATCTCTGCAGAAAATCCAAGCCCTTCTCACTGGCCTTATACCCGCTCTTGGCATTGACGTTGACCCTTTCAAGTAAGCCAATTCTCAGCATGAACGCGAGATACTCGTTAAGCTGCGTGAAACTAAGATTAGCTTTATACATTATCTGTGTCTTCAATGTTCCGTCTCTTGCTATCTCCAGAATCTCTGCAATAATGTACAGCTTGTCTCTTCTTTTTGAGGATGGGTTAGAACCCCATGGATTCATCTTCTATATTCCTCTTTCAGAACTGTTCTCTATAACTGAAAACACCATGGAGTGTTTTAAGCCGTGTTTCGCACGTCCAAGTATTCCAATTACTGGAATATTGTTTGGCACGGACTCTAACGCCTCAACTGAAGCCTCAAAGGATTTATCTGTTGACCGAGAGAAATTCAGTAAGAGCGGTGATGCCTATGCTTATCGGCATAATGGCAGATACACATGATAATCTGCCGATGGTGGAAAGAGCCATAAGGAGACTGAACGAGGCCAAAGTCGAGCTTGCACTTCACGCTGGAGACTACGTTTCACTTTTCGTCATACCACTATTCAAGGAACTAAAGGCAAAACTGATCGGAGTCTTTGGCAACAATGACGGCGACCATGAGCTTCTAAAGAAAAGGTTCAGCGAGAACGAGCGCCTAGAAATCCGCGGAAACTTCGCGGAAATAGCATTTGGCGAGCTGAAAATTGCTCTGCTGCATGGTAGCGACAAAGAGCTTTTGAAGTCACTCGTGGAAGGCGAAAGCTTTGATCTTACAGTTCATGGTCACACGCACAACGCTGAAACCTACAGGAAGGGTGAAACGCTGGTCGTGAATCCTGGCGAAGTTTGTGGCTATTTAAGCGGCAAGTCAACCGTTGCATTGTTTGATGCAGATCGATTTGAAGTGAAGATCGTAGACCTTTGAATCCCACTGTTTAGAAGAAGTCTAAACCAGCGACGTAGAACTCGTCTCCATAGGTTTGACTGAAAGACCTAGCATGCTTCAACGGTTTAATCATCAACACAGAATGGCTTCTCTTCTGAGTTATGTAACCTCGTGACCTGTACACTTGAAGCAACCTGCTGTCCAAAACCGCCCTATCATAGACCAGATCTTTTGCTTTTCCTTCAACGAGATCTAGAAGACTGCTCATTTCATTCGTGTTCAACGCCACGAGTTCTCTAATCCAAACCCCATTAACCCATGTATCTTGAATGTGCTTGAAAAGAACATAGCCATCTTCACCGATTATGCATTCTTTGGCTTTCAACCCCTCAGCCCTCTTGAGCATTCTCACATGAGCCTTGGATCGAACTGTGAGACCCGTTTTTCCCTTCACATGATCAATGTAGAGTCTCAGGATTCTTTCCAAATCGAGTTTTGCTGCTTTTCTCTTCTGTGCAGAAACAGCACCCTTTGCCTTTATGATCTTATAGGCGCTTGGAATCTCCAGCAGATCTGCGTAACCCAGTTTCTCATAAAGCAAATGTGCAACGAGCGTCCGACTCGTGCCCAAGAGAGAGAAAAGATAGTTCTTTTCCTCAAAATGCTGATGTGCTCTGTTTATCAAGACCGTAGAGATGCCTTGCCTAACGTGGCTTGGAAGTGTTGCCACACCGTACAGTCCCCCAACGCATTCAACTGCTCCATCCAAGGTGCGAGTAGTCAAGTCCATCACACCCACGTAACCGACCACGTGATTGTCTTCAACCGCGCAGAAGCCCACTGGCCCATTCTTCAGTCTTGGGTCCATTTTGGCAGTTTGGTCAAACGACCTTTGGTTGAAAGGCCAGCGAAAGGCATGATCCAAGAGTGGTAGAAGCGAATCTTTTGATTCCAATTCTCGATAAGTTACTATCTTCAATTGCATTGCTCCCCATCAGTTATGAGACTGTGTAGGGTTGTCTCTTCTGGTTTGCCAACTTCAAAAGCCTTTCCAGTTCCGGGTCTGTAGCTCCCTTTCTCATGGGTGTTATGATGTCAACGAGGTTGTCGTTTCTCATCAAGCATGGTTTGAGTTTTCCATCGCTCGTCACTCGTAGACGCGTACAGTGCGTGCAGAACTCGGTGTTTTCAGTTGGATGTATGACTTCGACTCTCACGCCGTGTAGGTCGTATATCCGGCGGTTCTGCATGTACTTTCTGACCTCAGTTTTCAATGCTTTCTGCTTGAGCATGTCCTCGTATTCTTCAAGCGACTTATGGTTGGTTACGTAGTATCCATCGTTGATGTTTATTGACTCAAGCTCGATTAGCTGCAAGACGGTCCCAGTTTCTCTAGCGAAATCAAGCATTTCTTGAAAATCATAATCATTAATGTATTTCAAGATAAGCATGTTAAGCTTAACTGGATAGAAACCCGCTGCAACCGCGGCTTTGACACCTTCCAAGGCATCTTCAACTTTCCCGCCAGTCAACTTGCTGTAGGTCTCGGCATTCAATGTTGGGAGGCTAATGTTCACGCGTCCTAGACCGTTTGCTCGAAGTCCTTCAGCGAGGGGTGCAAGCAGCGTTCCATTCGTCGTCATCGAAAGATCAGTCAAGCCCGGTATCGCTGCAATTCCATTAACTATTTCAGTGATTTCTTTGCGAACTAGAGGTTCGCCGCCAGTCAATTTTACCTTACTGATGCCCAATCCAACTGCAATCTTCGCCGTCCGGATGATCTCGGATGCCGTCATTTCTGTTGGAGACGTATCTGTGAGCTTCTCTTCGCCTTCCATATGGCAAAATTGGCAACGCAGATTACAATGCCTCGTGACTGCTATGCGTAGGTTAAGTAGCGGACGGCCGCAGGGGTCTTCCAGTACCATCGTTATTCCCGTGCATGCTTAACGACGTGGCCTGCTTCCGCTAATATAAGTCTTTCAAGGCAGAGTCTAACAGCGTCAGGAGATCCTGGAATGCAGAAAAATGCTTTGCCTTTTGCGATGCCGGCTATGGCACGTGATAGGATCGATGCGGAGCCTATTTGGTCGTAGCTGAAGCGTCTGAAAGTTTCTCCGAACCCGGGAAGAGTTTTCTCTAAAAGAGGTGCTACTGTTTCAATGGTCACATCAGTGGGAGTTATGCCCGTGCCACCGCAGAATACGGCAGCGTCGATGTCTGGGGAACCCAGGACGTGTCTTGCACTTTCTTCAATCATGATTCTATCGTCTGAGATTATCTTCTTGATTGATACCACGTGCCCAGCGTTTTTCAGCGCGGACTCTATCAGATCGCCTGATACATCCTTCACTTGCCCGCGTTCCTTCAGTTGCTGGTAGCGCGACGTACTGCATGTAAAAATGGCGAATCTTAACTTCGTAGGTGCTTCTGTCTTGTGTTTTCTTGTGCTTTCGCTCATTGGTTGATACCTTTCTTAAGCTTCTTTATGACTCGGATGCTTTCGATGGCTGTCGAGGGATATTGTCCTTCAGCGTCTTTTTCGTACTGTTTGACCATGTCCCATACGGTTAGGAGACTGACAGCTGTTGCAGTTAAGGCCTCCATCTCGACTCCTGTTTGAGCCTTTGTCTTCACAGTCGCAGTCACTTGCACCTTCGAGTCGCCCAGAATCTCGGTTTTGACTTCCACTTTTGTCAAAGTTAACGGGTGGCAAAGCGGAATCAGAGTGCTCGTTCTTTTTGCAGCCATTATTCCAGCTATTTTGGCCGTGTACAATGGGTCTCCCTTCGCTATTTTCCCTTCTTTGATCAGGTGTAAAGTTTCAGTTTTGAGCTTGATGCAGCCCTGGGCAGTTGCTTCTCGAGTGATTTCAGGTTTGTCGGAAATGTCAACCATCGCCATTTTTGATTACTCCACTGTTTGTTCTTCGATTCTGAAAGTAAAAGTCTTCTCCTTTCTGTTTTGCTTCTGTCAAAGGTCTGATCTGGGCGAACCCGAGAAACAGGTAAAGCTGCTTCTCATTAATCTCCATTCAGGAATATTCGTCGATGTCTCGCCATGACCTCCATAGTCAAGGAAGGTTGTTCTTATTGGAATCGCTCCCAAACTTCCATGAGGTTCTGGACAGCTTTGGCTTTCGCTGAGTGTTCGTTTATTCTGTAAAGGCGTATTCTTCCAAAGACTTTGTGTTGGATGAGGCTTTCATCCTCCAGAGCTTTCAGGTGCTTGCTTGTTGTTTCGTAGTTTACGCCAAGTCTGCGAGCAATTTCAGAGCTGTTGAGCTCGCCTACTTGTGCCAAGATCTTCAGAATCTTCATGCGAGCCCTCGAAGAGAAAACATCCTCAACGTCCAAAGCTTTCTACGCTCCTCCTTTTTCTAAAACCGTTTTCAACTCGTTTCCCAACTCATCAGTTGAAACTTGGAAATAAATAAGTGTTGATCTTCCACGGGAACCAGTACCTGGCACTTCCGTCTTCAATATGCCAGTTGTTGATAAATCTTGAAGGTATTTCCAAAGCTGCGTGTGACTATTTGGTCTTACGCTGAACTCCTCGCATACGATCGCATAGGCTTTCTCGGCTTCTACTAGAGAGGCGTTGGCTTTTTGGCTCTCCTTGAGAATCCGGGTCATACCTAAGAGAAAAAGTTTCGCGTGAAAGTTTAGAGAGGCTAGGTCGCTTTTTCGCACGGTTGCGATGATGCTTGAAAAAGCTTGCCTGACACATTCCGGCGTCACAGAACTCAGGTCTTCAGCGTCCGAGTATTTGCCTGCTCGCCAGAGCAGTTCAATTCCGAACCGAGCGTTTCCATTTTCAGAATAGGCGATTTCAGCTGTCAAGTCTACGGTGTCTTCAGGCACGGTTGAAGGCTTGAAGGCCACAGCAACGCGGTCGTTGAGAATGTCAGTCAACTGTTCTTTTGAGTACTTTTTGAGGTTGATTATGTTGGACTGCAGGGTGCTTCGAGTACTCTCGTCAAGATGGGTGATTGAGCCTAAGCTGCGCAGGATGCAGATCAGCGAAAGTCTTTGTGGTTTGTTCTGTCTGCCTTCTTGCATTCGGGTCAGTTTGTATACAGCGTCAGAGCCTTCTCTTTCGATTAGGCTGTCAAACTCGTCAAGGATCAGAATGACGTAGGCTTTCTCCTCATCGAGCATTTGAATTAGGTTTCTGAGGAGTTCTTCGGCGGAATAGCCGCGCTTAGGAAAATTCGGATGGAAATCTGAAACAATGTGCTGCAAGATGAGAAGAAGACTGCCCCTGTATTCACGGCAGTTGACGTGAACATAGCGGATGCTTATGTTGCGCTTGCTAGCTTCGCGGGTGATCTCTGCCCCGAAACGCTGAGCAAGCACAGTCTTGCCTGTTCCGATGTCACCAGTTATCAGGACTCTTTGAGCCATTTTCTCCGGGAATTGCAGCATGAAACTGAAGAATTCCATGAGTAAACGCAGTTCTTTGTCTCGATGTGGAAGCCTATGGGGAATATAGTTGATGTCGAGTTTTGTTTCATCTTTGAAAACGCTTTGATAACGCGACACTTGACCAATCCCCAAGAGATTATGCTGGAAGTGCTGTTATCTTTTTCCCT
>CAZCRE010000068.1:0-7453 GCA_964501075.1 uncultured Candidatus Bathyarchaeia archaeon | reverse complement strand
GGAAGATGCTGCCCTACAAGCCTGAACAGTGGAAGGAAGTTGTCAGCCAAGCCTTGGGAATTTTGAACGACAACAACTGGTATCCGCTTGCCACCCTAATCATTGGATTGCCAGAAGAGAACGAGGAAGATGTGGCAGAGACCCTTGAACTTATGGATGACCTGAAGGATTACAAAGCATTTTATGTGCCGTTGCTCTTTGTTCCACTAGAAAACTGCATGCTGATGAACAAGCGTGGAGCCGAGCTTGATTCTCTCTCAGAAATCCGCTGGGAGTTCCTGACTCGTTGCTGGGAATACAACGTCAGGATCTGGGGGGACACATTCTTGGAGCACAGAATCAGCAATCCAGTTCTTTACAAAGTTGTTAAGCGGATCTTGATCCCGTATGCGGCCAAGATCGCTGGGGTTCATTACGGGCTTAAACATGGTGAGGAAATGGCAAACGCCATCTGGAAAATGGCAAAAGCTTGATTTCTCAAGGAACAAAAAAAGGAGATTGCCACCAATTTTCTCCGCAGTTGACTATGCACGGCCAGTCTTCACGTGATACCTTCTTTTCCTAGTAGCTATGATTGCGGCTAGCGTTGTTGCCATGAGTATTAGGACAATCAGCGGTGATGGGAATTCTGGAATTACTTGGTATTGGTAGCTGTAGTCCATTTGCTGCGCAGTAATAGGCCCACTGATGTACCGAAGTCGACGAGGGCGACTGCCAAGAAACATGCAATACCTACTTAGCGTAGCATTACCTCTTCGGTGACATGTCGATGGGTTCAGACGTTGCAGGCATTTGGAAATACGCTACGGTAACGACAGCAACTTCGAACGCCGTTAACAAGCCCCAATATGCCCAACAGTATTATGTCAACCGACGCAACTCTTTCGTTCATCATCGTTCCTTCAAAGAACTAGGGTTAGCCCCATTGTTAAGAGTTCACAGTTCCTTCACTGGTCTATGTGTTCTTTGTCTAGTCCTCGATTGTGTAGGCGTTCGTGCTCCCAGGTTGCGAAGTCCGCTGGAGGACTAACAATCTTATCTTCAGGCTTTCGTTTGAGTTCTGCTGCACCGTTTGGGCATCCTGTGGCGCACAATCCGCATCCAATGCACTTTTTGAGGTTCACAACTGATACTCCGTCCTGTTCAGAGATGGCGTGCACTTGGCATCTATTTCTACACGTTCCACATCCTAGACATTCACTTGGATCAATGATCGCATAATAGTTGGCATAAGCCACCGAGTTCTCGATACCCCATTCAGTGATTCCTCTAAGTATACCGCAGCAGCACCCACAGCAGTTGCAAATGTAGCCAACTCCTTTCATCACGTTGCTGACCGTGTGAACCAATCCCATTTCCTCGGCTTTGTCAAGAAAGGCCAGTGCTTCTTCCTTTGAAATGACGTATGTGGTTGGAGGGCTCTCAAATGAAGAGAAGCTGAGACAGGTCTTAAGCGGAAAAGTGCACGTGTGACCGAGTTGGTCTTGTTGCTTTCGACAGATACAATCGGCCAAGCGAAATGCTTTGGATTTCAGGAGAACGGCTTTGACATCATCATAGGGGAGAATCCACTCGGATTTGACTGCTTTCTGTGCAGGGATGACACGGTGTATGGCTGGCTGAGGTTTCATTATTCCTGCTGCCCCTCCATTGGCCAGATATTCTTCGACCAGATGAGCTAGTTCGTGATCCATGCTTTCAACCTGTGCTTCGTAGATTCCGACGACGAAGGGTGCCAGCCTAAAGAACAGTTTCTCTTCCTTCTTGCTATGCCAGAGAAGCCCGCGCTTGGCCATTTTCGTTAGCTTTGCCCCTGTCTCTTCAGCAGAAAGCCCAATCCGCTTGGCTATTGTGGCAACTGATTCCATGGACCCGCCTAGTTGGCTTGCAACTGATGCCTCGTCAGGTGGAAATATCCTTTTCAGAATTCGTATTTCAACGTTCGAAGGAGTTCTAGGAAAGCCGTTTGGAAGCTTGTCCAAGGCTTCTGCAAGCTGCTCATAGACGTGATCGCTCAACATTCCTACCATCTCCGTCAAAACTTCGGGGCATTCCTATTTAACAGTAGTGCACAAAGCAAATAGGGGTTTCTTCCGCAATCCCATTTCCTTTTCGCGGTTATCAGAACATGAACTAAGGTGAAATATCTCCGCCTGTTTTGATAGATGCCCGTGTCATTTGTTTCCATGTGTCTTACAGATAGGTTGACTGGGTGATTTCTTGAACCTTTCATGGAGGTTGCGTTTGGGGAGGTGGGGGTGGTGGAGGAATCGAGGCGAGCGAAAGTTTTCTTCTATGCAGTACTAGGGCTGTAGCAGCTAAAATACACGTTGCGACCACAGCTACGACTATTATCCACAGTGATAGTTCAAGTCCGCCTCCTGTGCTTATTGAGAATTGCGGGAAACGATCTTCGTTGTTGGAGTTTATGATGTATGGTATGTCTCCTATTCCGTCGCTTCCATTCTCATTCTGGAATATCCCTTTCAGTAAGTCAACGCCGCCATAATCACTCCAGTAGTTTCCGCCAGAAGGATAGCCATAGTCCCACGTATTCACTGAATCGGTCGAAACCTGATTCGTGTTGTTTATGAATTTATTGTAGTAGATGGAATTGTAGAATGAATTGGTCAAGGTTATTCCATCATCCTGATTCTTTTCGATGGTGTTGTTTCTGACAGTATTGTAGTTTGAAGATGATAAGAGGACGATGCCATCATAATGATTTTCGGCTATCGTGTTTCTGCTGATGTCATTGTGGTATGAATTGTCATAGATCCAGATGCCATGAAGTCTGTTTTCTCTTATGCTGTTCTCAGCAATGTCGTTGTATGAAGAACTCCAAAGCTCTGCGCCGTCTCCGAGATTGTTTGTTATGCTGTTTTCAGCGATGCTGTTGTAGTTTGAAGAATCACGAAGATCGATGCCGTCATCGGCATTGTTTGTTATGGTGTTTGCAGTTATGTTGTTGTGGCTGGATCCTGAGAGCCAGATGCCATCAGTGAATTCCTCTACTCGAATGTTTCTTATTGTTACGTACTCTTCTCCAGACAGGTCTATTCCTCTTCCACTTCCTGTTCCCAGAAGAGTGTAGCCTGCCCCGTCAATTACAATGCTAGACTTTTCCACAACAATCGAATCGTTGATGTTTGCTGTGAAAGTATAGACGACTCCTGCACGCTGAATCTTGTCAGTGCCTTCAACTGAGCCATTCGCTCGAATGTGGATGGTTCCACTTGCCCTAACTGTTTGAATACACAACAAGAACGCTGACGTGCAAAACAGCAATACAGTTAGAATCATCAGTCCATGTGATACAATCCGTTTCATTTCAAAATCTCCCTTCATTGCAGTGTCTTCTTACAAGTAAGCTTGGGTCTTTTGCCAGTATATAAAACAACGCGTTAGCTAAGCATGAGCACATTGAGAAAAAAGGTATGTAAACTGGCAAAACTGGGTAGCAAATTCCCACATCAATTGTCGAGTGGAGATGCCTTCCGTAACTCTCTTTTTTCTTTGGTAACATGCGCTCTTCGCCCACTGGCGTAAGCAGAAAAGAAACCATGACGCCTCTATGTCCACACCTTGCACATTCTAATAAAATCTTCCAGTGCCGTATCTTCTGACAAGATCCAGATTCCGTTTCCACATTTCGAGCTTTTTTTTTAGGTTTCATCATCTAGCACGTAATCTTCAACTTCTGGAGTTGAACAGGCTTTCAAGAAAGATTTTTCCTTTGCCCAGGGCTCCGCCATAGTTTGCCGTGGCTATGTTTAACACTCCTTGAACCTTCGTGGCGTTTTCTATACCGACTTTCATTGCCTTGCTCACTTCCTCCAACCCCAGTCCACTGACTATGACTTCGTAAACACATTTCACTTTCTCAGAGATCTTGCTGCCTTCGTTTCGCGCTAGGCTTGGGCAGTATGCGTCGTTAGTTGTGGCGATTGCATCCTTGTAGTTTTTTCCTCCAACTTTGGTTCCGGAGGCAGCGAACTTTCCAACGACATAGGGAACAGTCTTTGTGCCTTCAACTGCTCGTTCAGCGGCTTCTAAGGCTGCTTCGTCTGACTTCGCCAAAATCAGGAACATTCCGCCAGCCACTCCTTTCGCAATCCCGAATCTTCGCTCAATGTGAAAATACCCGTCCATCCTAGGTATTCTGAAGACTTCCCTTCCAAAAGCCTCGACTTCCTCTTCAAACCCGTCTCCGAACGTTTGTATGATCGTGCCCCTGACATCCACGAACTCTTTAGTCATTTCCCTTGGCAGAGCATCAAACACGCTGGTCTTAGGGTACGGCATAACCCCCTTCCTCACTCTGACTATGAACCACTCTTTCAGCGGATCATACTTTCTGTCGATGAATTGGATTATGAAACCTGGTCTGCTGTCAGGAGTCTCCTCAGGCTTGGCTTCAGCCTCTATGGAGGCTTCACAGGGCGGAATCGTAGCTGATCTGCCGAGGCCTTTGGCTTCCAAAGCTGATTCCATAGCCCATTTTCTGTTTACGGAAGTTACGAGTATTCTGGCGATGCGAACTGTGAAGGTTTCACAGAAAGTATCTTCAATAGGAACCCCATTGACCTTGAACTCCATCTTGAGACCTCCCATTCTTTCATGAGTCCTAATTCCCGCCAGATATAAATCTTGACGCCGAACACTTGGAACGTGGCTAAAAACTTTATAACGGGTGTCAGACGTCATTATCTTCAAACCGTTTTCTATGAGGAGTTGGGATGGACAAGTCAGAAGTCGCAAAAACGATTCAGAAGGAAAACGTGAAGGACATAGCATTACAGTTTGTTGACATATCCGGCGTAGTGCATTCTCTCTGGGTGCCCTCTGAGCTTTTTTCAAAGATCGCTGAGGGCGGCATACACGTAGATGGTTCTTCTGTCGGTATGGTCGACATAAGCAAGAGTGACTTGAAGCTGATGCCAGACGTAGACACATTTGTCGTATTGCCAACCAATCTCTTCCCTCAAAGAGTTGCAAGAGTAGTCTGCAACATTTACGAACCGGACTCGGATAGGCCTTTTGAACTCGACCCAAGATTTATTCTCAAAAGAATGATGGAAAACGTTAAGAAAAGCATGGGCGCCTCTGTGAAATACTACGCATCCAGCGAAATGGAATACTTCTTGTTCAAACGAAGTGAAAACGGTGACCTAAGATTACTCGACGAAGGCGGATATCTGGCTACTCCCCCAGCGGATCAGGGTGCTGACCTAAGACTTGAAATCGTAAGAGATCTTCGAGAGATGGGTGTCTTGGTTGAGAAACACCACCATGAAGTACCCCCAGGAAAATATGAGTTGGAGTTGGGATTGGAGTGGGGAATGGGGATCGGGGGCTCTGATGCATTGGGAATGGCTGATACTCTTTATCTTGTAAAGTTCATGGTGAAATTAATGGCTGCTAGAAGAGAATTAGTCGCTTCTTTCATGCCGAAGCCCTTTCATGGCCAATATGGGGCGGGACTGCATACGCACGCTACCCTGATAGAGGATGACACGGGTAGAAACCTCTTTTGTGACAAGAACGAAAATCACGGTCTAAGCGAAACTGGTCTAAGCTTCATTGCTGGCATTTTAACTCATGCAAAAGCCTTGGTAGCCATAACAAACCCATCCGTCAACTCCTACAAGAGGCTCGTTCCAGGCTGGGAGGCGCCAGTTTACATCTCATGGGCAAGGTACAATCGGTCAGGCCTAATCAGGGTCCCCCCTGGAACAGAGACGAAAACTAGACTGGAGTACAGACCCACTGATGGATCATGCAATTTCTACGTCGCGTTTGCGGGAATTCTGGCCTGCGGACTCGACGGCGTTAGGAAAAAAATCGAACCTCCAGAACCCGTGGAGGAGGATGTATATGCCATGAGTGAAACAGAAAGATCTAGAAGAGGCATAGAGCTGCTTCCGGGAAATCTGGGGGATGCTTTAAACGAATTCTCTAAAGACAAGCTTTTGCAGGATGCCTTAGGACACAGATTCTGTGACAAGTTCCTGCAACTCAAGACCAAAGAGTGGAAGGATTTCAACTCTACCGTTCACGAATGGGAAAGAAAGAGGTACCTAGATGTCTAGCTGTGGTTGAAAAAGGGAGAAAATATGACGGTGAAAGCTGATTTCGCAATAATCAACGCAGATGAACTGGTGACTCTGAAGGGAACAAGCGACAAGCCTCGCATTAAAGATGAAATGAGCGATCTCGGCATAGTAAGAGACGGAGCAGTCGCAGCCAAAGATGGAAGAATAGTGGCTGTCGGAACCACGAGCGAAGTTTTGGGTAAGCTTGAAAAAGGATTTGAAACCATTGACGCAAGCGGCAAACTCGTCACACCTGGACTCATCGATCCGCACGTCCACTTAGTATTCGCTGGTTCAAGAGAAGAAGAACTTGAGGCAATGGCTGTCAAAGGCATCCCGTACCTAGAAATCAAGGCCAAAGGGGGAGGAATGCCAACAACCCTCAAAAAAACGGGTGAAGCATCAACCGAAGAACTGCTCAGACGAACAACCCAAATACTTGACACGATGCTGATCCACGGCACGACCACGATAGAAGCGAAAAGCGGGTACGAAATGACGTTCCACGGCGAAATCAGGCAAATGGAAATAATTAAAACCCTCAACGAGACGCATCCAATCGATTTGATTCCGACCTTTATGGCTCAAGGAATCCCATTCGAATACGAAGACAAAGCCGATCAACTGACAGACGAAATAGTCAAGAAATGGATTCCGGAAGTTGCGAAGAGAAAACTGGCTGAATACTGCGACGTGTTCTGCGAGAAAGGATACTTCAACGTGGAGCAGTCGAGGCGAATACTTGAGACGGGCAGGAAACATGGCATGAAATTGAGGATTCACGCTGACTGGCTTGCCCACAGCGGAGGAGCAAGACTAGGCGCAGAGCTAGGGGTAATATCCGCTGACCACTTGATCTTTACGCCACCAGAGGAGATTGAGGCATTGGTTAAGAGAGGCGTAATCGGCACGTTCTTACCAACAACCCCTTTCTGCTATTTGGGTACATATGCGAAAGCAAGAGAAATCATCAACAAGAAATTGCCTGTTGCGTTGGCAACTGACTTGAGCGCGGCGGACATGTGCGAGTCGATGCAGATGATGATGAACATTGCGGTCTTGCAGATGAAAATGACTACAGAAGAGGCTCTTGTGGCATCAACAATCAATGCTGCTCACTCGATTGAGAGGGCTCATGAAATAGGAAGTTTAGAGGAAGGAAAGAAGGCGGACATGGTGGTTTTTGACGCCCCGAATCACAAATATCTCTCATATCACTACGGCATTAACCTAGCAGAAAAAGTCTTCAAAAACGGGGAACTAGTGGCAGAGCAAGGAAGAAGAATAAACTAGAGCATGTTCGCTGAATTCATGCCCTAAAAGTGTTCGGGGTGGGCGTCTGTCTTGGGTTGTGGTTT
>CAZCRE010000067.1:0-7481 GCA_964501075.1 uncultured Candidatus Bathyarchaeia archaeon | reverse complement strand
GGCCTGAGGCGCCTATCCTGCAGAGGTTCGTGGGTTCAAATCCCACCCCCCGCACTATTGCCGACTACCTTGTAACCGATGAAATCCCAGTATGATGTCTCGTTCTTCTCTTCGTTAGAAGACTGAACTAGAAGGTAAACGACAAGTGTTTGGGCTAGCGGTTAATCGACTGTATCAGTTTGTAGACAAGCTGAACTGGCTTTGAAGCTACACTTATTTTGCCTCTTCTGACATCGTCGATCATAGTTTTCATGTCATAATCGTAATCCCTTTCACATCTGCGGATCAGATTCCTTGCCTGCCTTATACCATATGAAAAAACGAACCTGAGTGCGTATCCCTTTGCGCCATTTTTCAGCACAAAGTACTCCTTGAGAAACGTGTTGGCCCAATTCAGGTTATGCTCCCAGCATTTTAGGAAGAGTTCAGAGCGTCTAGGCGTCATCTTATCAATTGAAAAGGATTCAGTTTTCCTCAATCCGCCTTCGGAGACAAAGAAGAGGGGAACCAGCAGGCTCTTGAAGCCCCTGAGCTTTTCAACTAGGTCAATGGTCAAGTCAACATCTGTCTCGGTCTCGCCTGGAAGCCCAATTATCAAGGTCGCTAGGGGAACCCAATGATTCTCAGCTAGGGTTTCAAAACTGTCTACAACCACTTGGGGCCAGTCCTCTGGTTTGAATGGTTTGCATTTTCCCACCATGTGGTCTTTGATCAAGTGTGGGCTACCTGTCTCTACACCTGTTTGCCCACCTAACCAGTTCCCATTCTTACCCAATTCAAGAATACCCGATATCTCTTCAACGAGATCTGGGGCACTGGCTACTGAAGAGAGAGCGAAGTGACTTATAGCTACCGATTCAACGCCCGGGTAGTTTCTAACAGTCCTGAAGAGTTCAGCAACGGCTTCTTCGTTTACTTCCAACCCCCTTGCCTTATACCTGAGAACATCTTCTGCATGCAGTAGCGGTCTTCTACCTGCTTTCAGGTTCACTTCGACTTCCTTCAGGATGTGGTCGATGGGAAGACAACGATACTTCTGGAGAGTCGGAACGCAGAAGGCGCAACCACGGCCGCACCCTCGGGCAATCTCAACGATCCCATCAATTGTAGGCCCTCTGACAAGGGGGATTTCGTTCTCATCAACAATGTCTCCATAGACTACCCCTGGCAACGGCTCACCCTTTACAGCTTTCTCAAAAATCTGGCCGACATTCTTCTCGCCTTCGCTAATTACGACACAATCTATCCCGAGCTTTCTTCTAACTTCGTCTTTTTCGAGTTGCCACGCACCTGGTCCCCCGACAATAATTTTTGGTTTGTAGCTTTGAATGCTAGGATGATTTAGCAATTCTCGAAACTTGATCGCCATGAAGGCTTCCCCGTTGAACAACTGCGTAAAAGTTGACGTGGCTGGGGCTATTCCCAACGGGTCGGTCTCCGTGATGCCAACAACCTTAGTTTTTGGACCTACGACTTTGTCAAGCTGTTCAGGATGTGCAACAATCAAGTCTTCCTTCTTGAAACCATGGCCTAGCAGCGCAGCTTCTATTTTTCTGGTCCCGCAAGGAGCGTATTTAACCGAGCCATCCTCGTTAATCTCAACTGACGGACAGATAAGCGAGAAATAAAGCCTATCAGGAATCAATCCTCGCGGAGCACACGCACTGAAACCTAGGAAGATGCCTCCGCTATATTCACTCATCAGAGTTCGGTCAGCAGTTAAAACAATCTTGTAGCCCTCGCCATTTTCTCCCGCCAAATACATCCTCCTGCACTTGCGGCGGCTATCGGTTCAAGAGACAATTTGAAGTCTGGTTTATATGTGTCTTTTGGACTGGGAATTGCCGCGCTTCCAGCCGCGAATGTCTCGAGACTGGTTGAGTAAAATCCAGTTTCAGCAATTGATTTCAGGATTGGACGCAGAAATGATCTTCGCAGTGTGCTTGAGACTGCGATAAAAGACCTAGAGAGAACTGAAAGGCGTCAGAACGGTAAATAGCCCAATTTCATTAATGAACGATCATGCGAGATACTAATCAGAGTCTCCAATCAGAACATGGATCGGTTCGAAATCAGCAACGCAAATAAGTGTACTCCCTCTCTCTTCATTTTACATGCCCACATCAGAAAACGCCGGCGGCGTCTTTCGGCCATTTGTAGGCTCATGGTATGATTCATTAGAGAACCCCCAAGAATATCAGAGAAAGCTTCTTTTGGAATTGACCAACGAATATGGAAAGACAGACTACGGAAGAGATCACCATGCTTCAGATGTTTCTGAGATAGCAGATTTTAGAACAGGCTTCCCAATTGTGAATTATCAAGACCTCAACCCTTACTTTACCAGAGTTGCAGACGGCAACTACAACGCTTTTCTTCCTGAGCCACTCTTGTGCTGGGTTATGACAAGAGGTTCAACAGGAACCTCAAAAGTGCTACCCGTGACACAGACGCACATTGAACAAATCCTGACTTGTGGAGCTAGAGCATTGATAAATCATGTATTAAGAAAGAGAAGTTTCGATCTTCTTACGGGCAAGATCTTGAACCTCAACTTTCCATCATCGGTTCATACGACGACGCTGAAGGGGAAAACAATCACCTACGGTTACAGTTCTGGAACCTATGCGAGACTTAACCCGATGCTTGATAAAGTCAGTCTCATGCCCAAACAAGAAGAAATAGACAATCTGGGCTCAGGCATCGCAAAGCGTGATTGGGAAAAACGATTTGAATTAGCATATCAGAAAGGAATCAACGAAAACGTTGCTGCTGCGATGGGTGTCACCCCCGTCATCCTTGCTTTTGCGAGATACATCGATAAGAAACACGCGAAAAAACCCAAAGAATTATGGAACTTGAAGGCGTTGTTCTGTACAAGCGTGCGAAAAATACCATTCAAGTATGCTCCCCCGCTGAGAAAGTATTTCGGCCAAATTCCAATCGTCGAAATTTACAGTGCGACGGAAGGAGTCTTTGCCCAGCAGCTTGATGATTTACCGTATGTCACACCAAACTATGACAAGTATTTTTTCGAAGTCAAAACCAGACGAGGAACAAAAATGCTGCATGAACTCAAACGCGGTGAATGGGGCAGCTTGATAGTCTCATCTTGCATTTTCCCGAGATATGCCATTGGGGATGTCATAGAAGCTGCTGGAAATAACTATTTTCGTGTCGTGGGAAGACAGAACGCTTTAACGCTTCTCGAGCATCGGCTATATCGATCTTTCTTCAAGTGGTTGTACTAGTTTCAAGGGTGTCTCTTTCTTGCCAAAGTTGCTCCATAGGCAACTCCGATAATGATGGCCACACCAACTATTACGAAGAACAGGGCACCTAGCATTCTTCTTTCAACCATGTTCACTAATTCAAGATAGGTCGTCAGTCCGATGAGTATCAGGATTAAACCACCAATCAGCGGTCCCATGAAACCATGCACCCTTTTCTCATGTTTCTCAGTCTTCTCTCCCTTTTCCTGCTTCTCACTCTTCTCATTCTTTTCGTTCTTCTCGTTTCGGTAAACCACAGTACGTGGCGCACGTTCAGTTGTAGCTTGTGTCGGTTTCAAAGCAGCTCCGCATTTTGAGCAGAACATCATATTCTCATCAATTTTGCTACCGCATTTTGGGCAAAAGGACATGTTCTTCACCGTCACTAATCCAGTTCACCTTATTTTATGACTCAGTATTTAAACGATTTCTTTGAGAATGGTTTTTGGGAAATGTTATATGCTCCCAACGCAGAAATAAGCAAGTATTCGAGGTGCATAAGATGGCTCAAGGCCAAAGGCATTATTGGGGCTCAAGCAGAGAATGGATTGTTGGGACGATTTCAACAGGGCTGTTTCTCATAGTCGCTGGGGCAATTTTCATAAAAACGCCTGCTCTATTTGACGAGATAGTTGCCTTTTTCCGCGATTTCACAGCAGTCCAAGTCAGCAACTCGACAATCTACTTGCCGGCACCAGCACTCCCAGGAAACCACACCCTAGTCTACTCGGCGGCTATGTTGTTTAGTCTTATCTGGGGGATCACGCAAATTGGAATCCTCGCTCTTAAATTTGTTCTTCATTCACCAGCAAAGAAGAAGGCCGAAACCACTGGAAATGTCTTCTACTCGTTAGCGTCGTACTATGCGATTCAGCAACTTTTGATTGAAGAGACTAAATGGTTCGAGTTCTGGGCAGTAATAATAATGATAATCGGCGCATCACTAATAGTTAGGGCAATCTTCCTAGGTGCAGCGGGACGGAATGATCACAACTGCACCTAGAATAAATTGCTATGGCTTGACCCAACTCCATTTTCATTACACAAAGAACACGGTTTTCGTTAATTGAATGGGATATTGAAGATCATTTCTTCGAGTAATGGGGACTGAAGCTGTCCTAATTGCATTTATAAGAGGCGATGTGAATTACTTAGTAGTAACGTTCTGTCGTTGAACATAGAACAGTCACAGCAACGTTACACGAAACAAACAACAACAAAAAGGAGTGAGAAAAATGACTGAAAACCAAGGAATCGTTTTCATTGGAAGGAAACCAGCAATGAGCTACGTCCTAGCAATCATAACAAGCCTGTCGTCATCTAACGCCAAAGAAATAACATTGAAAGCACGCGGACAAGCAATAACCACAGCGGTTGACGCAGCTGAAATAACGAGAAGTCGCTTTCTGAAGGACCTAAAGGTAAGCAAAATCGCCATCGGCACAGAAGAGATACCACCAAGAGAAGGCGAAGACAGGTCAAGAATGGTTTCAACAATGGAAATAACAATGACGAAAGAATAGTGCAATACCCAAAACAAAGCTCCATTGACGAGCACCCGTCTTTCTTTCTATATAACGGAATCAAACAATTTTGGACAGCTCCATAGTGAGTAATGTTGAGCTTGTGTCCAGTCGCGCTTTCCTATGACAGCATTGGGTGCAAATCTGCTGTTCTCAGAAGGGAGGATGGAGAGGAGGAAGTTCAGATAATTCTGCTTGGATCCGTCTTTGTTTCTTGAATGCTGCAGACGAAAAGTCTTATGAATCGCTAATTCATGTGTCGGGTCAAACGAGGTCTGGCGGCTGTAGGCTGATTTTTCGTGGTGTTCTATGGCGGCTTGGCAAAAGTCTTAAATGATTTCAATTCACACTCTAATATTAATCATTGGCGTGCCAAGGCTATGAACTCTTTCAAGAACGTAGTAGAAAGGATCAAAGCGCTGGATTCTGAGCGAAGGAACCTTCTACTTGAGATTGAAGAACTCAAGAAAATGGCCGACTCCAAAGCTAAAGCTTTGGAAAACGAAGTGGGTATGCTGCGGGAAGAGGTCAAATCGCTCAGAGTGCTTCTTAGTTCAGATCAACCTGGACCTGAATTTGAACCAAAGAAAAAGCAGTTTAAGAAATGACTTAGAATTGCTCCAGTCAAGTTTAAAACATTTGGTTGCCTACTTTTTATGAGTGAGGCGTCGCAGGATTGCCAATTAGATATACTGAGGCCGCTGATGTCAAGAAGCTCGCTGATGAGATTATAGACGGGCTAGGGCTTTTCCACGTTGTTCCACAATTCATGTTCTGCTTCAGAAGCACTGGTTCAACGTCAAAGCGTACTATTGCCCGTATTCATGGATTAGGAAAAATCTGGCAGGAAGCTCTCAACCTTCCACCTTCTTACACGATAGAGGTGATCTCAGAGAGATATGACAGACTTAGCCAAACAGGAAAAGAAAAAACTGTAATTCATGAGCTTCTCCATGTTCCAAGAGGGTTCGCCGGGGGTTTCCGTCCTCATAAAGGCTACATTGATGAAAGAATCGTTGATGATCTTTACCGAAAGCTGCAAGAACATAGAAAAAACCGGACCGATTGATTTGATCACACTTGCTTGTATGAGACTATCAATGCTCGTCCGCAATGTGAAACAGAAAACTTTACTTTCTACTATGTAGAACGGATGGTGTATTCGCTCGCCCAAATCCAGAAGAAAGCCCTGAGGTGAAGCAAGTGAAATATGTGATGAAAAGTCTCAGACACAACGGGATCTACGTCCCTCCATACGACTACAAGGGTTTCTCAATAAAAGCCCAAGGGCACATTATAAGGTTGAGTCCGAAGACTGAGCAGGTGGCTTTAGCTTGGGTGAGGAAGGAACAATCAATAGCATCGCCTCCTGACAAGGTATTCTTTAGGAATTTCATCAAAGAGTTCCTAGAACAACTAAAATCCGAAAACCCGGACTCGGGTTTTCTAAGTGGCTTTGCCCAACAAACAACGAATGCAATTGAAAACGCTGGCAAAATCACAGAAGCTGGGAAATTTGATGAAATTGTCGGAATCGATTTTTCTCAGATTAAAGAGTATTTGCTTCAGGAACAGACAAAAAAACAGAATATGACCAGAGAAGAGAAGAAGAGGCTTGCGCAAGAAAGGAAAGCCAAGAGAGAAGAGTTAAGGAAAATATGTGGCCATGCCATAGTTGACGGAAGAGAAATGGAAATAGCCAACTGGACATCAGAACCATCTTGTCTCTTCGCTGGCCGCGGTGACCATCCGAAACGAGGTAAGTGGAAGCAAGGACCAAGCCAATCGGACATAATTTTGAATCTGTCTCCAGACAGCCCAAAGCCCAATGGTGTATGGAAAGCGATCGTTTGGGAACCGGACAAGATGTACCTCGCCAAGTGGGAAGACAAGCTCTCTGGAAAGATCAAGTACGTCTGGTTTTCAGACTCTGCATTCTTGAAACAGATGAGGGAGAAGGAGAAATTCAAGAAGGCGGAAAAGCTGGGGAACAAGATACGAGAGATCGAAGAGCATGTAATGAAAACGATGGTCTCTACGGAAGAGAGCAGAAGGAAAGTTGCCACCGTATGTTGGCTTATTATCAATTTGAACATGCGAGTCGGAGACGAAAAGGATCCAGGTGAAGCTGACACGGTTGGAGCTATAACTCTGAGACCTGAGCACATCAAGATAGATGGAGAAGTCCTGCATTTTGACTTCTTAGGAAAGGATGCTGTGAGGTGGACTAAAGATGTCAAGGCTCCACCTGTTGTTATTGAAAACATTAAGCGTTACTCAAACTCGTGCAAAGAGTATCTCTTTGAAGGGATCGATTCTGGAAAAGTGGCAAGATTCTTCTCAGAGAAAATGGAAGGCCTGACGGCAAAGGTTTTCAGAACTTGGCGATGCACCAAGACCGTTGACGAATACCTGCAACAATGCAAGACCAAGAAAGAAGACGCAGAACACTTGAAGAAGTTTTGCGCGAGAATGGCGAACTTGGAAGCAGCGAAAGTGGCTAATCATAAACGGAAGGTTTCAGTCAATTTTGACGAGCGTCTAGTCGAGAAGAAAGTTAAACTCGAGGAACTTGATGTTGCCTTGAAAGTGAAGACTGAGCAAGGTAAGAAAACGGATGCCTTACGCAAGAGGATTGAGAAGAGTAAGCTTGATATTGAATTGACGAAGGAAACAAGAGAATACA
>CAZCRE010000066.1:3732-7629 GCA_964501075.1 uncultured Candidatus Bathyarchaeia archaeon | reverse complement strand
AGAAGCCTCAATCGCCAGCCTAGCCCTGTGTAGGAATAGAGCTTTGCCCCAAAAACTTTCGTTCTTGCGGAAACGTTATAGCTAAATTGAATGGATTAGGTAACGGGGAATTGCCTATGGCAGAGTTCATAATCGTGACTTGGACCATGATTCATCAAGGTCAATTGGAACGGCACGAAGAAAACATCAAGAAAAACATGGATCACTGGCACAAGAACGCCAAACGCCTGAAACTGAAATCGATGAAGTACTATGCACAAGCCTTAGGGGGTGATTCGTTCCACTACGGGAGAGTGTTGACTTTCGAATTTGAGTCTCTTAATGACTGGGAGTTTTTTAGAACGGAGATTGAGGAGAACGAAAAGGCTTCGGCGTTAAAAGAGCAATGGCTCGATTGCATTGACGTGAAGACCCTCAGAATAGTCGAATGGCAAGACAGGCAGAGAGATGCTTGGCTGGAGTAGCATGAAGTTGTCCGAGAGCAATGAAAGATTGTTCTATCAGCCTTCTGAATTATTGTTCCAGCAATGGAGGTGTTAAGAATGGTTGACGTACAGACCTTGCAGACAGTTTCGATCTTGATTGCTTCTGCTAGCGTATTTGCAGGAGCTATCTACTACGTTCTCCAGATAAGACACCAAGCCAGAACGAGACAAACAGACCTTGTCATGAGGCTGTATACTACATTCAGTAGCAATGAGTTCCAAGATGCATGGGCAAAAGTGAGAACCAGAGCCAGCGACTTTGAAAGCATAGATGACATTTATGACTTTGACAAGAAAGTTGGACTTCGAGAAGTCAATCAAGTGTGCTTGTTCTTTGAGGGAATAGGCATTCTCCTTCAGAGGAAGCTTGTAGACACCAGGATGATTGAAGACTTGTTCGGTGGCGCGATTGCAAGGGCATGGGAAAAGATGAAGACAGGAGTCATAAAAGCCCGACGGCAACTCAATGACCCAACAATATACTATTACTTTGAATACCTCTACAATGAAATGAAGAAAAGAGAGCAGAAACTTGAATCAAAAACTTAGCTCTTCATTACGGTTTCGGGGACTCCCTAGAAGTTGTGAGTCAAACTCTGTCGCTTTCTAGAATGTCTGCAGCTTCAGAAACAGAAATGGACCATTCTGAGTCTAAACACATCTCTGGCAAAAGCCTACCTCAAGAAGGCGACAAGTGCTAGAATTACTCACAGACAGACGACAGAACCGAAATAGTAAGGGCACAGATGAGGGTGCTCAAAGAGCACTGATAACCAGCTGAAGATCGCAGGAATTATCCATCTGGAGTTTTGTAGTTTACTATTGAGAATACTTCATATTTTTCTCCAAGGTTCTGCCTCCCGTGGAGATACCCCAGTTCTATCAAGAAGCCCATTCCAACGATTTTTCCGCCTAGCTTTTCAACCAATTCAGCATTAGCCTTAATTGTGCCACCTGTAGCTAGCAAATCGTCAATAAGCAGAACCTTCTGACCGGGCTTGATGGAGTCTTCATGAATCTCGATAGTGTCGGATTCGTATTCTTTCTTGTAAGTGAGGCTTACTGCCTTTGAAGGCAGTTTTCCTTTCTTTCTGATAGGCACAAAACCGACCCCCAGCTCATAAGCCAGTGCTGCTCCAAATATGAAACCTCTGGCTTCACTTGATACAATAACATCCACGTCCTTGTCTCGACAATGGTCAGCCATCTGCTTGACGCATTCTTTGAACGTGTGCTTGTCTTTCAGGAGTGGAGTTATGTCCCAGAAAACTACGCCTTTGAACTCGGGTATTCGCCTTATTTTCGATTTGAGATCCAATTTCTCACCTTCACTTCTTAGCCATCAGACTCAGTCAAACTAGTGCGTTCTGCAATGCGGTCTTGCACTCGCATCTTCTAACTTTCGGTATATTTGGAATTGCTGCAGCAATGATGCTCTTGACTTTTTCCACATTTGCCTTCATGATTTTCCGGACTTCAGCTGCACTAACCGGCTGGTCTTTCCATACATCGTAATCAGTAACGGTTGCTATGCAAGCATAGCATATTTCGGCTTCTCGAGCAAGAACGCATTCTGGAACAAGAGTCATGCCTACAACGTCTGCTCCCCACATTCTAAACATTCTAGATTCCGCTTTTGTTGAAAATCTTGGCCCCTCTATGCAAACATAAGTGCCAGCATTGTGGGTGGCGACGCCTACGTCCCCGGCTGCTTTTATCAGAGTCCGCCTCAACTCCGAACACATTGGCTCGGCTACCGATATATGGCATACCTTGCTTCCAGCATAAAATGACTGTTCTCGCCTGGTTGTCCTGTCTATGAATTGATCTATGAATACGACATCTCCAGGTTTGAAATCCTCCCTAAGAGAACCAACCGTTGAAGGCGCAAGAATTCTTTGAACACCGAGTTCTTTCAAAGCGAATATGTTTGCTCTCGAATTAACGTCAGTTGGCCTTATCGTGTGTTTCTTTGAGTGTCGCGGTAGAAATGCTATGCATCTTCCTTCCAATTCCCCCATCGCAACTGAATCAGAGGGCGGACCGTAGGGCGTGCGCACCTCTATCTCCTTAACGTTCTTGAGAAGCTTCGGATCGTAAAAGCCAGTTCCCCCAATGATTCCGATCTCTGCCTGCATGAGAATCTATTTTCAGGTCTCAATTAATAAAAATAGCGACTG
Source organism: uncultured Candidatus Bathyarchaeia archaeon (assembly GCA_964501075.1). Taxonomy (GTDB): domain Archaea; phylum Thermoproteota; class Bathyarchaeia; order Bathyarchaeales; family Bathycorpusculaceae; genus CAZCRE01. The sequence goes on along the minus strand of CAZCRE010000066.1, from coordinate 4,964 downwards.
CGACATTGGTAGTCCCCTATTAGGCATCAAGATATCTAAGCTAGGCTTATAGTAAACACTAGAACCAAGGCTCGATTGACCTCTAACCTTCTTGACGGCAGCAAATACAGAGGTGCCGAAAAAGGTCGCCAATCGACTGCGAGAAATTCATCACTGAGAAAGTTGAAATGATCTTGCTTTGTCTGTAAGCGAAAGACATGCAACGCATTTCTTTGAAAAAGAAGACAAACTCTCATAATCTGGCCTAACCCTTATCTACTTGAGTCTCTGGACGGACAACTAGCTCTCAGCAAAGCCTATATTGATAAAGGAATCAAGGATGAGCTGTGCACGTGAACTATGGAAAATAGTGACGATTACGTTTTGAAGGTGTCGAATCTAAGCCTGAAGCTTCAGAATCAGACAATTCTGGACAACGTAAGTTTCAGGCTGAAGAGAGGAACCACCTTAGCAATTGTCGGACCAAATGCCGCGGGCAAGACGATGCTTTTCAAAGCCCTGTTAAACCTTGTGCCGTATACCGGGAAAATCGAGTGGGCAGAAAAAGTGAAGATAGGTTACGTTCCACAGAACATCGCAGTAGATGACATTCCCATCTCTGTGAAAGACTTCTTGCTGTTCAAAGACAACGTGAACGTGGAGAGTTCTCTCAGTCCTGTAAGACTTAGTAATAAGAATGTGGCAGACAAAACTCTCGGCGTACTGTCCAGCGGACAACTTCGGAGGGTATTGATTGCGTGGGCTTTGGCTGATAACCCCAGTGTTCTGCTGTTCGATGAACCCACAACCGGCGTCGATCATGACAGTGAAGAACCCATATTCATCACCCTTAATGAGCTGAAAGAGAAAAACAACATAACCATACTATTAATCACTCATGACGTGCACATCGTCAGGGAATACTCAGACTATTTGCTGGCATTGAACAGATGCGTCACATTCTTCGGTGAATCAAAAGAAATAATGAATCCATCAGTACAGAAAATAATCTACGGCGAAACAGTGTGCGCTGGAGCACCCGACGAGGAAAAGTGACCATTCTTGGCAGAAGCCTTGATTCTCAGCTTGTTAACGGGGATCTTTGTGGGCGTTTCAGCAGGTTACTTGGGCTCCCTAATGGTCCTCAAAAAAATGGCGCTCGTTGGCGATGCCCTTTCGCACGTAGCCTTGCCAGGACTCGCGCTTGGAATCCTATTCAACTTTCCAGAGTTTCTAGGAGCCTTCGCTTTCCT
>CAZCRE010000066.1:0-3632 GCA_964501075.1 uncultured Candidatus Bathyarchaeia archaeon | reverse complement strand
TCAGACCTATTCAAGTATGCAGTGCTGAGCGCTTCTTTCGGAGCAGTCAGCGCTTGTTCTGGGGTTCTTTTCTCAAGCTACTTGAACTTGCCAACCGGACCGTTCGTGGTTTTTTCAGGAATTGTGGTTTTCGTGGTGACGATTTTCGCGAAGTGGAAAACAAAATGAGGCACAACAACCACGCTTTTGGTAACGCGTGCTACGTGCAACGCTTGGCTTCTTCGGTTTGTTGGATAGTTTGTCTGTTCTTTTCGGCTTATTGTGTTCCTCCCCAGAGAGATTTCCGTTTATAATTATCTTGATTAAAGCGAGATTCCCGTGCGTTATCATGATCAAATTCCATCCAATTGCGAACGTGTTCAGCAGTCTTCTTATCCAGATGCTTTCGGATCATCTCCAACAATTTTTCCACGTCGAGAGGTTTCAAAATATATCCATCCGCACCCTCGTTAACCGTCTTCATGGCACTCTCCAAAGTTGGAAAGCCGGTAATGACTATCTTGACCATGTGGGGTTGCTTTTCCTTCAGCCAGTTGAGGAGCTCAGTTCCCTCCATGTCAGGTAGTCTAATGTCAATCAAAGCTACGTCAAAACTCGATTTCTCACAGGCTTTAACCGCTTGCTTGCCATTTTCCACAGTTTCAACCGAGTATCCTTCCTGGGATAGGATCGTCGAAAGGGTCTTTCTCACCTCAGTGTCGTCGTCAACAACCAGGATGTTTTCACTCAATCACTACGCCTCCGCTTTCTCACGCGCCCTGAAGTCGGTAGTTTTCTTCTCGGGTCTGATTTGTCTTAGGTATTGTTATCGTGAATTGTGCTCCTTTGCCTGGTGTGCCTGTTTCCTGTATGGTCCAGCCGTAGACCTCGATCATCTTCCTAATCAGATATAGTCCATAACCAGTGCTTCCGCCTGTGCTATATCCTTGCTTGAAGAGTTTCGGTTTCTCAGTTTCGGGTATGCCTACGCCATCATCTTCGTAGGTAAGCTTCAGCTCGCCTTGGCTCGTTTGCTGGCAATGGGTTCTTATATTGGTGATCTCTTGGCCGTACTTCAACGAGTTATCGATTAGATTGTAGAAGAGCTGTCTCAACAGCGAGTCAGCCAACACGGTTAGTCCTTGGCAGCTATTTGTCATCTTTACGCCTTTCAAGTCTGGAAATAGTGTAACAGCCTCATCAACAGCCTTCCCCACATCAATGTAAGCTAGTTTTTCAGCGCCCAGCATCTCGTAGGCTTTCGCGAAATCGAAAATCTTTGTCACCTTTTGGACTGCTGTTTCCATGTCTCTCAGTTTGTCAAGAATTTCGCTGTTACTGGCTAATTGCTTCTTCAGCAGGTAAACGTTTCCTGTTATCGTGGAAAGCTTGTTTCGAACATCATGTCTAGTCAACTGGCCAACGACCTGCAATTTCTCATTCATTTCTTCCAGATTCTTCTCAATCTTTTTCAAATCAGAAATGTCCTTGTACACGCCGATGTAGCCTATGAGTTTACCTTCGACTTTTATTGGTGCTGCAGATATCGAAACTGGGACTAGGGATCCGTCTTTCCTCATTCTGAAGGTGTCATGATAAACGTATCCTTCTACAGCCTTTCCATCAAGCATCTTGGCCTCCTTCATCTTATCCTTTGGCACTATGACCTCGTCGATGTGTTTTCCCTTGATCTCTGAAAGAGAATGTCCTAAGAGTTCTTCAAAGCGTTGGTTTATATCTAGGATGCGGAAATCTGGGGCAAGATAGACTGTGGCTTCAGGATTGCCCAAAAACAATCCCTCAAATTTCTTTTTTGTTTCTCGAATTTCCAGCGCGTACACCTCCAACTCCTTAGCACGATCCAAGCTGCTTATTGCGGTGGCAGCATGCGACGCTAGGATTTCAAGTAGTTCCTGATCCTTCTTGTTAAAAGCATCCAACTCTCTGCTTTCCACGTTTAATACTCCGAGAACTCTAGGGCCAATCGTGATGGGTACTGCAAGCTCAGAGCGTGCTCCCTCTTCGCCTTCGACGTAGGCTTCTTCCTTGCTTATGTCTGGAATGAGAACGAGCTTGCCTGTCCTCGCAGCCCTGACGGATATGCCCCTGTCTCCATCCATTGGCAACGAAAGTGATGAAATCTCAGTTTTTCCTCGATGAGTCACCAACTGAAGCATTTTTCCCTTTACCATGAAGACATCAGCGAATTCAAATCCCAAGGTTTTCTCCGCAGCGTCTAGGGTCAGCTCATAGATCTCTTCCATGCTCTTTGCCGTGTTCAATTTCAGACTATGAATGTTTAAAGTTGAAAGGCTTCGTTCGTAGCGTTTCCTTTCTGTGATTTCTCTATGTATGACTTCTATGCCGATAACTTTGTCTTTCTTCTTGTACGTGCTGACGCTGATCTCAAGTGGAATAGATTCCCCTTTTTTGTTCATTCCTCTTATTTCGTATACGAGGGGAAGTTCTTCTTCTGAGTATTCTGTTTGGTATTTTTCTAGAACCAAGGCGTGGTCGTCAGGATGGACAAAATCCAAGAACGCTTTGCCTTTCAGTTCTTCATCGGTGTATCCGGATAATCTCTTGAACGCTGCGTTGTAATCTATTAGGCGACCTTCTCTTCCAACGAAGATGCCCACAGGGTCTCGTATGCTTTCGAACAAGCCCCTAAACCTTTCCTCAGACTCTCTTAGCAATTCCTCGCTTTTCTTGCGTTCAGTCACGTCTCTTAGATTTATTTGTACACCAGTAACATTGCTTTCTTTTACTATAGCACGCGCGTGGTATTCCACAAGTATCTTTCCTGTGGGGACGACTATTTCGGTTTCGTTCTTCACAGGCTTTCCTTGAGTCACTTGCGAGAGATCCCTCATAATTGTTGGCCAGTATTCTTTGGAAACAAAATCGAGAATTCTCTTTCCGACCAAATTCTCTTTCTTGTAGCCAAAACGCAAAATAGAGTTGTTTACTGCGGTAACGCTTCCTTTCAAGTCTAATGTGAGTATCGTGTCCATAGCGTTTTCAAACAAGTCCTTGTATTTTTCCTCTGATTCTTTAACGGCTTCTTCTGCTTTCTTGCGTTCTGTGGCGTCTTTTAGAAAGGTTTGTATTCCGACAACTCTGTTGTCAGAGAATACCGGGTTGCTTCTATACTCTGCTATTGTGTCTCCTTTCGGCGTATGTATTCCAATTATACCTTCCGCTGTTTTTCCCTGAGCTATTTGGGCAACGTCTATGAGTAGTTTCGGCCAATATCTCTTGGCGATGAACTTGAGCATATTCTTTCCAAGCATCTCACTCCTGTTGAAGCCATATTCTTCTGCCGCCTTGTTTACGGAAATCACGTTTCCTTTTAAATCAAATAGGACGATAACGTCTTTTGCGTTTTCGAAGAGATTCCTGTATTTTTCTTCAGACTGCCTAAGTGCCTCTTCTGCCTTCTTACGTTCCGTAGTCTCTTTGACGAAAACAGATAGCCCAGTTTTGGTTGGATAAGCGTTGATTTCGAAGACGTAGTCCTTCCCTCTGAGCTGAAACTTGTTCAAGTAACTCTGGGGTTGCTGTGTTCTTAACGCCTTTTTGTAAAATTGTTCTACTCCCGCCCCTCTAACATCTGGGAAAACCTCGGTAAGAGATTTTCCAATAGCATCCTT
>CAZCRE010000065.1:0-7633 GCA_964501075.1 uncultured Candidatus Bathyarchaeia archaeon | reverse complement strand
ACCCTAGTTCACGGCAGACCCTGTTACAAACAGAGATTCTACGGAATCAAAACACTCCAATGCATACAAATGACACCTAACCTGTTCAACTGTACGCAGCGCTGCCTTTTCTGCTGGAGAGCACAAAGCGGCGACCTCAATCTGAAATGGGATGAGATGAAGCTTCCAGAATGGGATTCACCAGAAGAAATCGTTGACAGCAGCATTAGAGCGCAACGCCAAATCCTAACAGGATACAAGGCCAATCCCGAAACAGACATGAGAAAACTCGAAGAAGCCATGACCCCCAGACAGGCAGCCATAAGCCTCACAGGCGAACCTACCCTCTACAAACGCCTAGGAGAGTTAATCCGAACCTTCCACAAAAGGAATTTCACGACGTTCCTCGTGTCCAACGGAACCGTGCCCTCGGCACTTGCGAAACTAAGCGAAGAACCCACACAGCTTTACATTTCGACGTGCGCACCCGACGAGAAAACGCTTAAACAAGTCTGCCGCCCACAGACAACAAAAGCGTGGGAAAAATTGAACGAGACCCTATCGCTTCTCCCAAGCTTCAGATGCCCAATAGTGATTCGAATAACGCTGACACGTGACCTAAATATGAAGAACATTGAAGGTTACGTCAAGCTTATCAAAAAGGCAGATCCCACATACATTGAACTGAAAGCGTACGTGTATGTTGGTTTTTCTAGGCTGCGCATGAGTTTTGAGAATATGCCAAGCCACCTTGAGACACGTCAGTTTGGATTGCAACTGGCGAGGGAAACTGACTATGATCTCATCGGTGAATCTGAGGAAAGTCTAGTTGTTCTTTTGAGCAAACTCAAGAAACCAATTTCATTTGAAAAAACATAAATTTCTTGCAAACGATTCACATCTCTTTCGGTATTACCCTGAACAATAGTTTATCAGTGAATTGAATGAGAGCAAGCGTTATATAGTTTCTCCACTATTGTCCTTATTCTTAAACCAAAAATTACATTGAGGTGTAACGCATGGTTAATGATGGAAGAGGACGACTGTTCAGAAGAAAAGATGGCAAATACTTAATCTACCTACCGAAAGACTTGGCTGAAGACAGCATGTTTCCATTCAAAGGCTCAGACTCGATATTTGTGAAAGTGACCTTCAAAATCGGAGAAACCAACAAACTCCTCATTGAGAAATGGAAAGAGCCAATACCAGAACCGACAGAATAACGCAGACGAAAAAGAAGAAGAAACTTAACTCCCACCCCTTTCATTTTTGCATTACAATAAATACCTAATCTTCGTTATAGTTGAAGTCGGTGTTCTCATGCCTTCATTGAAGAAAGCTCTAAGAGAAATAAAGAAAGAGCTTACGGAAAAACAGAGCGTACGGGAAAGCGCACAAAACGACATGCGCAAGGCGATAAGTCTTTCGAAACGCACTATACTGCTGATCCACCAAAAGAAAATGAAAGACGCAAAGAAGCTCATAGAGAACGCAAAAGAGATCATCTCAAAACTTGACGAAACCTCTGAAATCCATCCTGAAATCGTCCACGGCGGATTATTCAACGCGGCGCTCCAAGAGTACTCTGAAGCAAACATATTCCTCAAACTTGTTGAAGAATCAGAATTCGTAACACCTAAAGAAATTGGAGTCCCCTCCGTGGACTACTTACTGGGGCTGGCGGATGTTATAGGGGAATACAGGCGGCTTGCACTGGATGCACTCCGCGAAGGCCACACAAGAGAGAGCGAACTGTGCTTACAGACAATGGACGAAATTTACGTCGAACTAATGGCTATTGACGAGGCGCATATTGTTCCTGAACTCCGGAGGAAATGCGATGTTGCCAGAAGAATCATTGACATCACGCGTGGGGACATAACACAGGAAGTGCGGCGAAATTCGTTAGAGAACCACCTTAAACTCTTTGAGAAGCTGGCAAAGAGAATGACTTCAAAACCCAAATAGAAGACACGCTGCGTAAACAGGTAAAGCTCTTGTTTTCAATTCGAAAAGCACACGAAACACAATTGCAGATGTCCAAACACATAATCTCTGAAGACACCTTGCCAACCAAAATCCATCTTGTGGCCGGCGTAGACGTCGCATACGTCAGGGACCTGTCTGTTGGAGCTGTAGCTGTTTTGAAATACGAGACTCTTGATCTCTTAGAATCTAAAACAGCTCTCTGCAAAACACGAATTCCCTACATTCCAACATTGCTTTCATTCAGAGAGGTCTGGCCTATTACCTCAAGCATCAACAAACTGGAAAATCAGCCCGACGTTTTCCTTGTCGGCGGACAGGGATTTGCTCACCCTTACCATTGTGGACTCGCAAGCCACTTAGGTCTTGTTATGGGCAAACCAACTATTGGCGTTGCAAAGAAAAGACTCTTCGGCGAAGTTGAAAACGTCAAGCATGACAAGGACGCCATATTCTTAAAGCATAGTGGTGAAATCGTCGGTGCCGTTGTCAAAACTAGAACAGGAAGCAAACCCATCTATGTTAGTGTAGGGCACATGATTTCATTAAGAACAGCCATAAGAATAGTTAAGGAGTGTACGCGTCATCATCGCCTTCCAGAACCTCTCTTGAAAGCTCATGAGATTGCAACGGGTGAGAAGCGAAAAATCCATATTGCGTCAGAGAGTACAAGTAAAGAGTGATGCGTGAATTGCTCTGTCCTAAACTCAAAGCTTTAGCAGACCAAATTAGTGATACACACCTCAGAAGAAAAGTAGCTGAACTGTTGAAAAACCCGACATTCAAGATCAATGGAAAAGAGCACTCAGGACTGCCTTTAGAAGCCTCACCGGCTGGTTTGTCACACCATCATAGTTATCCAGGCGGCTTCATTGAGCACGTCACATCAACCACGAACATCGCGTTGGCGTTATGTGACTCCATCGAGAAGGTTTACCGTGGAAGAGTAAACCGTGATCTGGTCATAGCAGGCGCCTTGCTACATGATATCTTAAAACCCGTCACGTATGCGGCGAACGAAAACGGAGGTTACGATTCAACATACCTAGCCGATTACTTGGATCACCTCTCACTAGTCACGTCAGAACTCGTCCGAAGAAACTTCCCATTAGAGTTGATTCACATCGTAACGGCTCATCATGGAAACTACAGCCCAATTAGGCCTCACACAATTGAAGCATTGATTTGCCACTTAGCGGATCAAGCGGACTCGCGATTAAACGGTGAAGTTTTGAGTGCAGCGTCATATCTTACGAGGAAAGCGGTCGGCCAAGAATTGCTTGGTTTAAACTCAAAAGAGGCTCTCGAAATAGTCAATTCAAAGGCCACCGGAGGCTGGAACGGCGTGGCAAGGGCGTACAAGAAGATAATGCAGAGTAGAGAAGCAGGGAAAACTTAATAGTGATTCCGCATGAAAATGCAAAAAGGTGTGAAAAATGGAAATATCATTCGAAGACTTTCAAAGACTTGATCTAAGGGTTGGAAGAATCCTAGAGGCAAATCAGATTCCAGGTTCGCGAAACCTCATAAGAATGACTGTGGATTTTGGAAGTGAAAAGAGGCAAGCAGTTGCAGGACTATTGCAACATTATAAGCCTGAGACCCTTGTCGGCAGAAAATGCGCGTTTATTTTGAACCTTCAAAGAAGGAAAATGATGGGTGTTGAATCTCAATGCATGATTTTAGCGGCTGAAGATGGTAAAGGCAGCGTAGTAGTGCTGCAGCCAGAGAGGGATATACTAGAAGGAAGCAGAGTTCATTAAGCCAACAGTTTGGTGATGGCCTCGGATTTGCCTTCGCCGCCAGCCAAATAATCGATCATCTCAACATCCAGGTCAAGCCATCGCGCAAGTCCAGCAGCCATTTCTGGATTGTTCTTGAAAATAATCCGCAGGTATGGAAGAAACTCTCTTGCGGCTCTTCGGGCTGAAATATGGCATTTGCGTTTGACCTTCTGCCCTATGCTTAACCGAGTGGCGCGTTCAGCCCTGGACCTTGATAGCATTTGTATCCTCTCAGGAAAACTGAAAGGCACCCAGCCAGAAACCTTTGTGTTTTTCCTAGCCATCGCCACACCAGCCGTCATGTAATCTATAACGTACCGCATTAGCCCCCATTCTTGGGTTCTTCGAATTCTGCCACGGTAGACGTCTGCAATGGACAGCGCGTCCATTGCGTTGGCCAAGTCATGTGTATCAGTCAGGTGTTCTGGCACATTCTCATAGATCCACTCAAACAGCATTTCAACATCAACGTCAGCCATGTCTACTGCCTGTTTCGCCCCGACACATGTTTTCCCGTAGAGTATCATTCGCAAAACGTTGAAAATGCTGTCCTTTCTGTCTCGGTAACCGAGCCAAGAAACATCTTCGTAAGCCAGCCTTTTCTTTCCTTGACTTAATGCTTGTAGATCATTCACGCCTGACCGCACGTCGCCTTCTGAGCGTTGAGCAATGAACTTCAAGGCATCCTCATCAGCTTGAATACCCTCGCTTTGGCAAATCTGTTTTAGAAGTCTAGCAACATCTGCGGCAGCGGGTTTCTTGAACTCCATAAGTAAACAATAGTTCCTTAGGTTTGTAAATCTCGGGTCATAAGCGTTGTTGGCAATCAAAACTATTGGACATCGTGCGGTTTTCACGATGTCTGTAATCGCCTTAACGCCTCCCCTGTCTGATGTGCCCGTTATTCCGTCGAGTTCATCGAGAAGAATGAGTTTCTTGCCGCCGAACAATGAGCCATACTGCGAAGCCAGCCCTGCAAAACGGTTTATCGCTTCTTCTGTTCGGTAATCACTTGCATTTTTCTCGACGAGTTCAATCTTGTAATCATTAGCTAGAGCTTCGACGGTCACAGTTTTTCCTATTCCTGGCGGACCATAGAGAAAGGAAGCCCTCTTCTTCGGTACCCCCTTTTCCCAAGAGTCTACCCATTCAACAAACTTCTGGATAGTTTCAGCATTTCCAATAATCTGTTTCAAGGACTTCGGCTTGTATGTGACTGGCCAAGCACTGCACAAGATTCTGCACCTATCTTGCTTTTCTGATCTCCTCCCCGGCTTCAACGAGTTTGGCTAACAGAGCACTCAATTGAATCTCTTCGTCAGCACCTTCAACGAGCCTATAATCTACTTCGCCTACTATGTCGGCCAACTGTATTTTCCAGGGTTCTGGAACTTCTCCTCTGAAGATTTCGGTGTGGATTTGCCGTATGACGTCACTTCCGGCAACACCATATTTCTGAATCATGTCTCGCAGCTGCTTACGAGCCTCCATAAAATTGCCTTCCATGGCTATCTTGATCATTTTTTGAACATCTAGAGGGCTGGCCCTCCCAGTTATCGAGTATATGACCTTCGCATCAACAGGTTTGCTTAATGAAGCAGCTGATTGTAGAGTGTTGATTGCTCTTCTCAGATCGCCACCGCAAATCTCAAAAATGGCGTCCAAGCCCTCGGTTGACAATTTCACTTTTTCATTTCCAGCAATTTCTTTCAAATAGCAATCATGCTCTTCTCGAGGCAGACGCGCAAAACGGAACGGAGCACATCTCGACTGTATTGGTTCAATTATTTTTCCGCTGTAGTTTGCACACATTATGAATCGGCAGGTTTCAGTGTAACGCTCCATCGTTCGCCTTAAGGCTTGCTGGGCATCTGAAGTCATGTTATCCGCTTCGTCCAGAATCATGATTTTGAAAGGAATATCGCCAATGGATTTCATTCTGGCGAATGTTTTCACGGTCTCCCGAACAACATCAATACCTCTCTCGTCACTGGCATTCAATTCCATAGTATGCTCTCGATACACATCGCCATAGAGATCTCTTAACAGACAAAGCGCAGCCGTAGTTTTGCCAGTTCCAGGAGGACCGGCAAAAATGCAGTGTGGAACATTCTTTGATCTAGCGAAACTCTTCAAACGTTCCACTATTTCTTTTTGGTTAACTATATCATCTAACTTTTTAGGCCGGTATTTTTCCGACCACATTTCATTACTCATCGAGCTAAACCTCTCAAGAATTTAATGGTTGATTTGCTAATAAATGCTTACAACATAGAGCAATCGATTTCCTAAGAGAAGAATCCCACAAAAGACGGTGTTGCCCAAATCGCAACAAGGATATAAAAGATGGGGTTTAGATGCGGCCTAGAGCACGCATCGCATCAACAATCTTTCTCACTGCAGTGACATATGCAGCTGTTCGCATGTCAATTTTGTATTGCAGGTAGGTCTTGTAAACGTCTCGAAAAGCCTCGGTCATGACGCGCTTCAGTTTCTCATCGACTTCTTGATCACTCCAGTAGTAGCCCATTCGGTTTTGAACCCATTCAAAATAGCTCACAGTAACGCCTCCAGCATTAGCCAAAACGTCCGGGATCACGAAGACTTGCTTCTCGTGCAGTATCTTGTCAGCTTCTGGGGTGGTTGGACCGTTTGCCTCTTCTACCACTAGTTTTGCTTTGACCTTGTCGGCATTCTTGTTAGTTATCTGAGTTTCGAGCGCTGCTGGAATGAGTATATCGCAGTCTAGAGTAATTGGATCAGTCGTTGTGATTGTCTTTGTTCCTGGGAACCCTTTCACGCTCTTCGTCTTGTTCTTGTACTCTATGAGAGCCGTTGGGTTCATACCATCAAGGTTATACACCCCAGCTGTAGAATCGCTTACTGCAATGATTCTACTGCCCAGTTCGTGAAGGTACTGAGCCATTGGTTGCGCAGCATTACCAAACCCTTGGATAGAAACACGGGCACCTTTTAGAGGCATATTCAAAACTTTGACGGCTTCAAGCGTCGTGAAGAAAGCCCCTCTGCCTGTCGCAGTGTCTCGCCCTCTTGAGCCGCCTACACTCAGAGACTTCGACGTGATGACACCCGGCAGGTATTCGCCCATGATCTTGTAGTATTCATCAGCGATCCAACCCATGATTTGGGCAGTAGTACCCACGTCTGGTGCTGGCACATCTTTGTCTACACCAATGAACCTAGCGATTTGCGCCGCATAGCCTCTGGTTAATCTTTCGAGTTCGCCTACTGACAGTTCTTTCGGGTTGCAGGTGATTCCCCCTTTGCCACCACCGTACGGAATGCCGACGACAGCGTTCTTGATACTCATCCAATATGATAATGACTTTACCTCGTCAAGAGAGACACCAGGGTGGTAGCGGATTCCGCCTTTTGCTGGTCCTCTTGCAGTATTGTGTTGCACACGATATCCAGTGAAGACTTTTGTTTTCCCATTGTCCATTTTCACGGGGATTGAAACGATCAGGGCTCGTTCATGGCTGCTGAGAACTTCAACAACATCCGGTTCCAGTTTAAGTATCGCTGCTGCTTTCTTCAAAGGTTTCAATGACTCTTCAAACAAGCTGTTTTTCCTTTCAGACATTTTCTCCACCTTTACATTTGTAAACTCAAAAAATTCTGGCTATTAAGCCTTACCTCACACTCTAACAGAATATTTCATGCAACAACGCGCGCCCCAATCAAGATCATTATCAGACAATCCCTTTTGAAACTCGATTCAGTGCATATACGTTTTTCAACTACGGTTTTTATATCTCCTGCACACTAGCTTACAAGGCACAACGGGGAAAGGAAGAATGCAAACTATGACGCAATCTGCAATCAGAAAATTAGATTTCCACTTTGAAAACTCGCCAAGGAGA
>CAZCRE010000064.1:5050-7670 GCA_964501075.1 uncultured Candidatus Bathyarchaeia archaeon | reverse complement strand
AAGCCGATGAAGAAGCCTCCGAGAGCGCCGACCCAGCTAATGATGGAGAATATCAGTACAAGTATCGATCCTGTTCTGACTTTGTTCCTGTCGCCACTATTAATCATTATGGCCCCAACCAGTGTTAGTATGCCCCAGACCAGTCCCAGAACGCCAAAGATCATTAAACTGTAGCCCCATCCTCCCAAGCCAATGAAGTCTATAGCGCTGCCTAACCAGGCGCCTAAAGCTACGTATACCAAGCCGCCTATGATGATGAAGATAGCTGCTAGAAGAGACAACACGAATGCTGCTGTTGGTTTTTCTCCCATATTTTTCACCTTATTGATTTAAGTGAGATCATGTTGTTAATATAACTTTTTAATACTATTGGTCTTCCCATTTTCTATCTTGCTCTGCAGATCAGCCTGAATTGTACTCAGTATGTAACTGTGATCAGCGTAATCTGGCACGACACTATCAACTTTGATCACTACCCCCTGCCGCCGCTGGTCGCATGCACGTCGAACGTGAGAAACTCGGAAACGAGACACGCCTGACCTAGAAAAAGGGTCAGATTCAACATAGCCAAAACACTCTGCAAACCATCTATGTTGACGGAAAGCCATATAAATCGCCATGTTGCTGTTCACTTGCACAGTTGGAGAGCGCATAAAGTGCCAAAATGGGGATACTCCATAACAGACGAGGAACTGGACCCAGAAAAAACAGCGAAAGCCAGTGCCCGAGAGATAAGAGTATCCCATAAAGCAGCACGGGAAGTATGTAGAACGATTAAAGGAATGATGCTTCCCAAAGCAAAGCAGTACCTTAACGATGTCATAGACAAGAAAAAACCAGTTCCATATATGAGATTCACAAAGAAACTCGGTCACCGCCATGGTCTACAGAAGGCATTCGTAGGCAGATACCCAGTGAAAGTATCGGGACACGTGTTAAAAGTACTTGAAGGTGCAGAGGCCAACGCAGAGAACAAGGGATTGGACATTGACAGACTTCGAATCATTCACGCAGTGTCACATCAAGGAATGAAAATGAAACGTTTCACACCTAGAGCTCAAGGAAGAGCCTCACCGAAAATTGAGATTCTGACCCACATCGAAATAGTCGTTGAAGAGAGACCAGAAACGGGAGGAGAGGCATAGCGTGGCTGTCGTCAAATACTTCATATCTGAGTCCATAAAGCGAACCGAGATCGACGAGTTTCTCCAGAGTAAGCTTGAAAGAGCAGGATATGGAGGCGTCTCAATATCAAAGACGCCCTTGGGAACTCACATAGTCATCTACGCCATGCGTCCAGGCTTAGTGATAGGCCGTGGCGGAGAAACAATAAGAGAGCTTGCAAGCCTTCTGGAAGAAAAGTTCCAGGTCGCAAACCCACAGATCTCCGTTTCTGAGATCGAGATCCCAGAATTGAACGCTTACGTTGTTGCCTCAAAAATCGCCTCAGCACTGCAGAGAGGCGTACACTTCAGGCGTGCAGGTTTTTGGGCTCTAAATCAAGTCATAGAGGCTGGAGCCCTAGGCGCAGAAATAATAATAAGCGGCAAGCTAAGAACCGAACGGGCAAGATATGAAAAATTCAAATCAGGCTACCTCCCGAAATGCGGAGAACCACCTACAAAATACATGAGAAAAGCTGAAGTCCATGTTCAAATGAAGCCCGGCATGTTCGGCGTTAGAGTTAGAATAATGCCTCCAGACGCAAAGTTCCCAGACAAAATCAAGATAGCTGAGAAGCTTCCACCCACGGAAGAAAAGGTGGAAGTACCTGCTGATGAAGAAAAGCTTGAACAAGAAACTGCGGAAATGAAAGAAGAGAGCGCAGTGGTAACAGAGAATAAGACGGAATCTGAAGAAGCGAGCGATGACGAAACAGGGGAGGAAACAGAGTAAATGCCTCTAATGAGAATCAAAGAAATCAGAGACATGTCCTCTGAAGAAAGAACTAAGAGACTCGGCGAAATCAAGATAGAACTCACTAGACTGAAAACAATGATCAAGGCGGGTGGCACAGTGGAGAACCCAGCTCGAGTAAAAGAGTTGCGCAGGGCGGTAGCCAAACTGTTGACCATAGAAAACGAGGAAAAACTAGGGCTAGTGAAGAAGCCAAAAGAGAAGCCGAAAGAGCAAAAGAAAGAAAGAAGAAGAGGAAGAAAAAGGAATGAAAGTGACGTCAGAGATAACTAGCCACGAGTTCATTGGGACCGAGGCCAAAATCGTCAAAAGCACACATCTTAATCATAAGGCACTAGCCGGAAGAGTGATAGATGAAACAAGAAATACTTTCACGCTTTTGAATGAAGGCAAAAGAAAAATTGTTCCAAAAAACCTGAACGTTTTTCACTTCAAATTCTCGGACGACACAATTGTCGAGATTGATGGTAGACTCCTTGAGGGAAGACCTGAGGATCGCCTTAAGAAAACTGTGAGGAGATTATGGTAATGTCGCTCACTTTCAAGAAACCTAAGAAGTCTTGCGAAGACTTAAACTGTCCTTTTCACGGGGAACTGTCCGTTCGCGGTCGCGTACTGGAAGGAGTTGTTGTTAGCTCGAAAATGGATAAGACGGTCATAGTCAAGCGTGATTATCTTCAATATGTCCCAAAGTTCATGAGGT
>CAZCRE010000064.1:0-5040 GCA_964501075.1 uncultured Candidatus Bathyarchaeia archaeon | reverse complement strand
GGCGCAAAAGAGGGAGACCACGTGAAAATAGCTGAGTGTCGCCCGTTGAGTAAAACGGTGTCCTTTGTGATTGTTGAAAGACTGGAGGCGAAGTGAGATGGCGGCAAAAGCGAAGCAAAGAGCTTCTGGCGCAAAAGGAATGACCGCACAGGGGTTCAGGATTTCAAGAGGATTATTGGCTGGTTCAGTCTTGAAATGTGCCGACAACACTGGAGCAAGAAGATTGCGACTCATACAGGTTATGGGATACAAGGGACGACTGAGACGCTACCCATCTGGCTCTGTGGGGGACAGAATAACCCTTTCGGTCAGACAAGGAACACCTGATATGCGAAAGAAGATCTTTCAAGGAGTCATTGTGAGGCAGAGAAGGCCTTACAGACGGATTGATGGCGTCTGGATACGGTTTGAAGACAATGCAGCGGTGATAATTACCCCTGAAGGAGAAATGAAAGGCTCAGAAATCCGTGGTCCGGTCGCCAAAGAAGCTGCTGAGAGATGGCCAAGAATCGCGAGCGCTTCTAGCATAATAGTGTAAATGGAGGGTGAAAAATGCAAACGTTGAAACCTGGAAAACAAAGAAAAATGCTTTATCAAGCACCTGATCACAAGCGCCACAAGCATTTCGGTGCACATTTATCACCGGAGTTGCAGGCCTCACAAAAAGTGAAGACTCTCCCAGTGAGAAGCGGTGACACAGTTCGCGTCGTGCGAGGGGATCACAAAGGATTTGAGGGGAAGGTAAGCCGAATAGACAGTAATAAATACAGAATATATATTGACGGTTTGACTCGAGAAAAAGTAGATGGGAGCTCGATCTTTGTTCCAGTACATCCTTCTAAAATCGTTATCAAGAGCTTGGTTCTCGACGATAAGTGGCGCAAAAAAATCATTGAAAGAAAGCGTGCTACCCACAAGAAAGTGGAGAAGGCTGCAGAGAAACCCAAAATGGAACCTGTCGAGATTAAGAAGGAAATCACCGAAGAAAAGGCTGAAGAAAAGGTGAAGACTGAGAAAGCAAAAGAAGAGAAACCCAGTGGAAGGAAAAAACGAGCACTCCGAAAGCCAAAAGCAGCAGATACCAAGGAAAAAGCGGTCACCAAGAAAGAAGAGAAGCCAAAGGAAAAGAAAGCAAGAACGAAGCGAAAATCCGCCAAGAAATCTGAGGGAGGAGCATAAGGATTGGGTAGAAAAGGAGCATCTACAGGACTGAAACGTAAGCCAGCGCCAAGATTCTGGCCGATCCACAGAAAAGAAGTCACTTGGATCGTGAAGCCTTCTTGTGGCCCACATGCTCAGGAACAATGTATGCCCTTAGTCGTAATCCTTCGCGACATTCTGAAGCTTGCCAAAACTAGGAAGGAGGCCAAGGCAATAGTTTCACAGGGAAGAATCTACGTTGACGGAAAAGCTAGGCGGCAAGATGATTTTCCAGTAGGGTTAGGCGATGTCATTTCGATGCCTGACATCAAAAAGAGCTTCCGAGTAATGCCATCCGCAAAAGGCTTGTTCCTTCAACCTATCAACGAAGAAGAATCAAAATTCAAGCTTTGCAGAATAGAAAACAAGGGGATCACAAGAAAAGGAAACATGCAGCTTAACCTTCACGATGGCTCTAACATACAAGTGAAAATAGCCGATCCTAAGAATCCGCAGGAAGACAAGTCCGAGACTCTTGACATTTTGAAAATGAGTCTTCCTGAAAAACAGGTAATTGAACGCGTGAAGATGAAGGAGAATGATTTTGCAATAATAACTGGCGGAAAAAACATGGGGAAGCATGGCAAAATAGTTGAAATCGAAAAAGCAGAAGGAAAGAAACGCAGAGACATGCTCGTTACAGTCCAAGATGAGAAGGACAACCGCTACCAAACAATCCTAGACTTCGTCTTTGTTGTAGGCGAAGCACAACCGCTCATCACATTACCGGAGGCGGCCTAAGTTGTCAGAGGATGAAATCCGCAAAGCATGGGAAGAAAATCCAATGCTAAAACCCAAAATAGACAAAGTGGTTGTTAACATTGGCGTCGGAAAGTCTGGGGAACCTCTAGAGAAAGCAGTCAAGGTTCTGAGAGAGCTAACAAATCAAGAACCAGGAAAGCGGAAGGCCAAACAGAGTATAAGGGATTTCGGAACTAGGAAAGGGGAACCGATAGCATGCATTGTGACACTAAGAAAACAAGATGCCATAGACTTCCTTAACAAAGTTCTACCTGTAGTCGACAATAAAATCTCCAGAAAGAGCTTTGACAAGAATGGAAGCTTCTCATTCGGCATAAAGGAGCATATTGAGATCAAAGGCGTCAAATACGATCCAGGCGTGGGCATATTTGGCATGGACGTTTGTGTAGCTATGATCCGTCCTGGTTACCGCGTGAAGAATCGACGGAGGAAAAGAGCGAAGATTGGATCATCACACGTGTTGACGCCAGATGAGTCTATGGTTTTTGTCAAAGACACTTTGGGAGTTGAAATCGCCTAAAAAGGAGATGCAGGCATGGCTAAGCAGAAACCCAAGAAGGAGCGGAAGTATGGCAAGGGAGCAAGGCCCTGTAGCAGATGTGGATCGTACGGGCCAGTTATTCGACGTTACAATTTATATTTATGCCGGCATTGTTTTAGGGAAGTAGCCATAAAACTCGGTTTCAAAAAATATGAGTAACGAGGAAAACACGATGGACACTTTGGCAAACGGTCTGACAACAATAGTAAACAACGAGATGCGCAACAAACGGGAGTGCATAATCAGCCCAGCCTCTAAGCTTCTGGGTCGAGTTCTGCGGATTATGCAGTTGAACGGATACATAGGTGAATTTGAGTTTGTGGACGACGGTCGATCTGGGAAGTTCAAGGTTCAGCTGCTGGGCAGAATAAACAAGTGCGGTGCAGTCAGACCGCGATTTTCAGTTAAAGCGGATGAGTTTGAGGGATGGGCGAAGAAGGTTCTTCCATCAAGAGAAGTGGGCATTATCGTCATTTCGACAGCCAAGGGCGTCCTCTCGCACAAAGAAGCGGGGGAAAAACACGTTGGAGGAAAACTGTTAGCATACGTGTACTGACAAGGGTGCTTTTTGATGCGAGCCATAGAAGTTTCAAGAACGATTGAAGTTCCAGATGATGTGGAAGCCGCTGTGGAGGGACGAAAAGTAACTGTCAAAGGGGCAAAAGGAACATTGATACGCGACTTTCAACAGGCCCCACTATCAATCAAACTCGACGGTAAAACCATCAGAATCTGGGCTGAATGGCCCCGCAAAAAGGAAACCGCCATCGTCGGAACAGTCTTCTCGCACATCCAAAACATGATTACAGGCGTCACAAAAGGCTTCACCTACAAAACAAAAATCGTGTTCTCTCATTTTCCAATCTCTGTCAAAGTCAAAGACGACATAGTTCTGATTGAGAACTTCACTGGGGAACGAAACCCAAGGAAGGCAAGGATAGTAGGCAGTGCAAAGGTCAAAGTTCAAAGCGAAGACGTCATCGCGCAAGGCATAAACTTGGAAGACGTGAGTCAAACGGCAGCAAACATCGAACAAGCAACCAAAGTGAAAAGAAAAGACCCTAGAATTTTCCTAGATGGAATATTCGTGTACGAACGAAGTGAGGGAATGGAAGGATGACCGCACAAACAAATGGAACTCTTAAGAGAGCATTGAGACTCAGAAAGCGGATGAAGCAGAAGAAACCAAATTTCGTCAGGCCCGAAAGCTGGCGATATGTGCGCATCAAGGAAAACTGGCGGAGACCACGCGGCTTGGATCATAAAGTGCGTCTCATGTATGACGGATGGCCGCCTGGTGTAAGCATAGGGTACAGGAGCCCGAGGGCAACGAGGGGACTCCATCCATCTGGTTACAGAGAAGTTCTAGTGTTTAATGTTGAAGGACTCAAGAATGTCGACCCTAAGACTCAGGTCATAAGAATCGCTCACACTGTAGGTAAACGGAAAAGAGTCAAGATCCTTGCTGAAGCAAAAAGGAAGAGGCTAACCATCCTGAATGTCACGACGATCAAGGAGAAGGTAGCGGAGGAAAAAGAACCGACCGAACAAGAGAAGCTTGAGATGAAAGAAGAACAGCTGAAGATGGAGGAAGATGACAAACCCAAGCAGAAACGAGAGAAGCCTAAACGTGCAAAGGAGACAGAGAAACAATGACCGATCTTAAGAGCCAACGGCGTCTAGCAGCACAGATACTGAAAGTTGGACAGAACAGAGTTTGGATTGACTCAGAAAAAACGGAAGACGCAGGAACGGCAATGACTAGAGACGAGATAAGAAGACTGATTCATGAAGGCATTATCAAGGCGCTACCCGAAAGCGGGGTCAGCCGTGCGCGAGCCCGCGTTTTGCACAAGAAGAGAAAGAAGGGTTTACGAACCGGAGCAGGTAGCAGAACTGGGTCACCACACGCAAGGGTTTCAAGAAAAGAAGCTTGGATGAGCCGAATAAGAGCCTTGAGGAAGAGGCTCCGCACTCTGAAGACCAAAAAAATAATCGCTGAAAGCGCTTATCGGAATTTGTATACGATGGCCAGCAGTGGAAGGTTTGAATCTGTTGCTGCCCTAGAGCGATATCTAAAAGCACATGAACTTTGGAGGAAACGGTAGATGGCTCAGAACGCGGGTTATTGTGCTCCATACAGACGGCGAAGAGAAGGGAAGACAGATTACAAGGCGAGAAAGGCTCTTGTGCTTTCTGGGAAGCCACGACTAGTAATACGTGGTTCACTCCAAAACATGATCGCTCAAGTAGTAATAGCTAAACCAGAAGGAGACCAAGTTATAGTGTCAGCTCACAGCCGAGAGCTTGGGAAGTATGAATGGAAAACCAACAAGGGAAATCTGCCTGCAGCCTACTTAACTGGGCTTTTGTGCGGTTCCAAAGCCAAGACCAAGGGCATAGCAGAAGCAGTTCCAGACATAGGATTGCATTCACCCTCCAAAGGAGCGCGAGTTTTTGCGGTTCTAAAAGGAGTATTGGATGCTGGAGTGAACGTGCCACATAGCGAGGAGAAACTGCCAGATGAAAAGAGGATA
>CAZCRE010000063.1:7035-7779 GCA_964501075.1 uncultured Candidatus Bathyarchaeia archaeon | reverse complement strand
CACTAGTGCAGCCACACAGAACCGTAATAGACCACGGCCAACTGGAAAATCATCAGCTATCTCAGCTTACAACCGCTTTGCGACAGCAGATGCTCAAGGAAATCCGTGAAAATCAGCCTCAAAAAAGTATGAATTCGCGCCTGGGATTTGGTAGCCCGGGAGAGATTCGAACTCTCGTCGGCGGGTCCAAAGCCCGCTATGCTTGACCGCTACACCACCGGGCTTCGCGTCATAGGCTTCTTGGGAGTCAGCTCTTAGTTAGATGGTTTTTGATTAAAACTTTCCTATCTCTGCGTATCGTGAACATGATTTCCTTGGTTCTCCGGATCGCTCTCGCGGCATCCAGCCTCTCAATGTTCTTCAGATCCAGAAAATCGACAATACGCTCGTGGTTCTTGGGGTTCTTCTTTTCCAAGCTTTCCAGGGAACGAATCAGTAGGGTGTTGTCGATTTTGGTTTTGTCGATTGAAGATTTCAGCCAGGCATAATTCTCAACTGCGTTGAGGAAGACAGTTTTCAAGTAGTGTAGGGATTCAACGAGTTTCTCATTATCGATCATGAAGTTTGAACGCGTTATGATTCCCTGCAAGAAAGCCGTAGTTAGATAGTAGTTCAGTCTGGCTCTGATCTGGAAGTGCGAAGACCCCAGTTTCTGAGGGTGTCTTCTGACTGTGTTGCTCATTTCGTCCCAAACCACGCTGAAGAGTTTCAGTTTTTCCTTAGCAATCGAGGCTTTGACCTCTT
>CAZCRE010000063.1:0-7025 GCA_964501075.1 uncultured Candidatus Bathyarchaeia archaeon | reverse complement strand
CCAATCTTGCCAAATTCACGTATTCAGTGAACAAGTCTGGCATACTGAGTTTAGCAGTGGAGGCCTCAAGTCGCTCCGCGAAATGGCTGTTCGAGAAAGGCAGTAATGCTATTTCGATCAGAACTTTGAAAACGCTTTCCAAAGCAACGATCGAGAAAAGAAAGGCGCTACGGTAGTCTTCTCTGGAAAAGGCTGAAGTTGCGCGGCTCAGATAGATATCTGAATCCACTACATGCGCTTCTGTTCTGATGCTGACCCTTTCCGCCGAAACATAGGACTTAGCCATCAAGAGCTTTGTGTTAGCCAGTGCCCAGTCTCGGTCGAAGAGAATCTGTAGTTCATACAGTTTCTGGTCCATGTCAGGTGGAATCACTGTGTTGATCCATTGCTTGGGCACATGGTCCAAGTCGACCATCAAGCCGCTTGGGTTGATTCTTTCCACGTACTCGTCTTCGAGATTGCTGTCATCAAGGATTAGCAGGTCAACGTCGCTTGCTGAGGTGGCTTCTCCTCGGCTCCAGCTTCCGAACATGCCTATGCCAGAAACTTGGCTCTTGGCCTCAAGCTCTCGCACGAGTTTTTCCAGTGTTTTTCGCACGTTCTCAGGAAGCTTCGTCTTTCAGGCCCTCTCTTTTCAACGAAATCAATAGTTCACGTAGGTATTCAAGATTTCTGGTAGTGATACGCTCAACTGAATCGTAAGCTTTATATATCAAAACATCTCATCTGGATCGTTAC
This sequence comes from uncultured Candidatus Bathyarchaeia archaeon, assembly GCA_964501075.1. Lineage (GTDB taxonomy): Archaea > Thermoproteota > Bathyarchaeia > Bathyarchaeales > Bathycorpusculaceae > CAZCRE01. Next base: position 6,287 of record CAZCRE010000063.1, on the reverse strand, counting down.
CGTGGGGACCGGATGGGCAGTTTTCTGATTCCGAACCCCTAGTTTAGGAACATGAAAGTGACGGTTCTTCGCACTCAAAAAGAGGCGAAAAAATGAGTAAAAAAGAAAGCAGAACCCATCAACGTCTAATCGACAAATGCCCTGAATGTGGCAGCGTCAACCTTGTGCACGATTATGATACTGGAGAAACCGTCTGCGGCGACTGCGGACTCGTGCTCTACGAACAAATGATGGACAAGGGTCCAGAGTGGCGCGCCTTCACACAAGAGGAGAAAGCGTCAAGAAGCCGCGTCGGAGTGCCAACATCCTACTCAGTTCACGACAAAGGGCTGTCAACCGCGATAAGCCAAGTTGACCGTGACGCCTTCGGAAGAAAGCTTCCACTCTCAACGCGCTTGCAGATGTGGCGTTTGAGGAAGTGGCAAATACGTTCAAGGGTGCATTCTTCAGTCGACAGAAACTTGGCTCAAGCAATGGCTGAGTTGGACAGACTGGCAGACAAAGTCTACATTCCGCCGCCAATCAAGGAAAAAGCAGCCGTAATCTACCGCAAAGCCCTGGACAAGGGCCTAGTCAGAGGCAGATCCATAGCAGCTATCGCCGCTGCTGCACTATACGCAGCCTGCCGAGGAAGTGGAACCCCGAGAACGCTTCGCGAGATCGCTGAGGCAAGCCTCGTCGACAAGAAGGACGTTGCGCGCTGCTATAGGCTACTATTACGTGAGCTTGACGTGCACATGCCAATCGCTGACCCACTGACCTACGTATCCAAGATTGCTGAGAACACGGGAATTTCAGGCAAGACTCAGGGACTGGCCATACAAATTCTAAGAGAGGCCAGAAAAAGACGGGCCTCTGCAGGAAAAGACCCGATGGGACTGGCTGCTGCAGCCTTGTACATTGCATGTCTTCAGAACAATGAGAAGAAAACACAGAAGGACATTGCTGAGGCTGCAGGTGTCACAGAGGTCACTGTGAGAAACAGGTACAAGACTCTGAAGAGACAGCTAAACCTAGTGCTTCCAGACTAGAAAACAACGCCATTATCCATCTTCTTCTCTTTCAAGTTCCATTACTATCGGACCTAGGTATCCACAGTCTTCGCAGAAGTATTTTCTGGGTGTAAGCCAGTAGTCAAAGCTACTGGAGAGATGAATCTTCTGACTGGCACACCGTGGGCAGTAAATTGCCGAGGGTTTCCTGTGCTTCAGCGTCTTCAACACTTCCCGTATGTCTTCCAGCAGCTTCATTGCGGGCTTGCACCTTTTGCATTGGTCACTGAATTTGGATGTTCCCTTCGGGGTACCCAAGGTCCACCAGATATTCGCGGACTCTGTCCCTGTGGTCTCCTTGAAGCATTATTAGACCGTTTTTGGCTGTTCCTCCGCATGCACAAAAGCCTTTGAGTTTCTGAGCCATTCCAGCTAGGTTTGTGTTCTTTTCGTCTATGCCGTCCACTATGGTTGTTGGTCTGCCATATTTCCGTGTTTCCAGCCTTATGCGAATTCGTTGTTGTTCTTTCTCGATTTCGCCACAAGCACATATGTCCTTGGGAAGCCCGCAGGTTGGACAAATCTCAGCCATGATGCTCAATCGTATAGGCCCTTCTGGGGTATATAAAACTTTCAAATCAATCCTCTATAAGTAAACTACATGATCAAGACATATCGATGCTTCGTTGGGGCGTTTTCCTCGATCATTTGGAAAAGTTTTATTGGCAATGACAAAGTGATTAGCCATTATGAAAGTCCTAGTTGCTGGATGCGGAAACATTGGGTCAGTCGCGGCTGAAGACCTAGCGAGAAACGTGAAATCGGCGGAGGTGACGGTTGCGGACAACGACAAGACCAGAGCCAAAGCCGTTGCCGAGAAAATAGGAACAGAAAATGTCTCATGGAAACAAATCGACGTATCAAATCATAAAGAACTAACAAACACGCTAAAAGACTCTGACTTGGTGATGGGTTTTCTGCCTGGCAAACTCGGATACGGGTTCGCTGAAGCATGCGTGGCTGCAGGAAAGGATTTGGTTGATGTTTCTTACATGGCTGAAAACCCGCTGGACCTGAATGACAAAGCTCTGAAAAATGACGTCACCATCGTTCCAGACTGCGGATTGGCTCCAGGCATAAGCAACGTTCTTGTTGGACATGCTGTAAGCAAACTTGACGTTGTTGAAACCGTTCAAATCATGGTTGGCGGACTCCCCGAAAAGCCTATTCCGCCTCTTGGTTACAGCATTACTTGGTCTCCTGAAAGTCTCATTGACGAGTACACGCGGAAAGCAAGAATCGTCAAGATGGGCAAGATAGCCGAGGTGGAGGCATTGACCGGATTAGAGCAAATAGCTTTCCCTGGCTTCGGCAAACTTGAAGCCTTCTACACTGACGGATTAAGGACACTGATGTACACGATAAAGGCAAGGAACATGTGGGAGAAAACGTTGAGATACCCTGGGCACGCAGACAAGATAAACCTGATAAGCGCTCTTGGATTCTTTGAAGAAAAAGAGGTAGAGGTTGACGGCGCGGCAGTGTCGCCAAGAAAACTGACTGCAAAGCTACTGGGACAGAAACTCCGAAGATCCGAGATCAAGGATGTCGTCGCGTTGGAGGTTGGAGTTGCGGGCATCAAAGGCCAAAAACGTATGAAGTACTTGTATCGTTTGCTTGATTATTGTGATGCTAAGCAAGGCGTGACTGCCATGGCAAGAACGACGGCTTACCCAGCTTCAATAGTGGCACAACTGCTGGTAAAGAGGCGTGTAGAAGAGAAAGGTGTTGTGCCACCTGAAAAACTGGGAATGCATGGTGAAATCCTCGAGGCTTTCTTGAACGAACTTGAGAAACGTGGCGTGAAAATCAAAGTGAAAAGTACGACGGATTGAGCAGAAGGCGTTCAAAATTCCTTTTTGAAATTGTCGATATGGACTCGCGCTTGAAAGAATCTCCGTTACTGATTCTGGATTCATAAATCAGATATTGAGCATTCCTACGACATGAGATAGATTAAAATGAAGCCAAAAGATGCGAACAAAAAGACTGATGTTGGTCGCTTGTCGGAAAGTGCCCTTAGGGATCAGATGAAGATGGAAGCGAGTAAGCCGCTGTACCTAGCGCGATATGAATGACAGCGCAGATAATCGAATCCAAAAAACACATTTCCGTCTCAGAATTCTGGTGCCTAGATTCACTTTTTTCATTCCAGCCGTGGAAGGCCGACCAGCATAGCCGTTGTTTCAGGAAATCAGATTCTAGTAGAATTAGAACCATTGTTTTTTCCAAGAATCACGGCTGTCACTAGTATTGCGATTATGAGTATTGGCAGGACAATTACAGGGTACAGAGCGAATACAGGAACAGTTCTCTTCGCTTCGGCCTTACCGACCACCGGGGACCGAGTCACCCCAGAATTGGACATATAGGGTAGTGTGTCATTGTTCGGAATGGAAAGCTATAAACTCTTCAGAAAGAGAGAATAATGCCGAAAGCGGTGCTCGTCTAATCAGGAGGGGTCGTCGTATAGCTTGGACCAACACTTCTATGGTGACGTCTCCCGCAAAACCCCCATTTTTCCTTCCCCACAGACAGCATTCGGAGTGGGTTTTCAGCCAGTTGTGTGGTTCCGTCACTTGATCAATCTAATCCTTGCAGGTCTTCTGTAATCAACTTCAACTACACCGATCTTTTCCAGCAAAGGCACAACATATGAGGAAGAGCTCGTTTTCACGACTGGATCTAAGTAGGCTTCAAGAGTACCTGTGTCTGCAGTCTCATGTGAAGCCCCGATTCTGACCCAGCCTCTTCCCCTCAGGTAGGCCGGAATCCCCTCCAAGCACTTGGCAGGAACCTTAGTCTTCCATCGGCCTAAACCAACGCGAAAAGTGACCCCATCATCATTGACGCTTTCGATCTCAAATTCCGCCCGTCCAGATGGTGTACGCATGGTTGTTCTAGGCGCTATTCTTACCTTCAGTTTTTCAACAATCGACATCTGTCTCCCTCTAGATTTCATCAATCCAGCATCAAGTGATATTTAAGAACGACGATCTGGAGCACCTTTCTCGAAGCCTGTGCGGCATTTTGAGAAAGCTTGAATTGACCCAAGTAATAGAGCTATCTTGTGGTGATATCTCGAATGGACAGCTACGACAGTGAGCAGATTGCCCTCCTCAAGGAATGCAGAGGCGCGTACAACAGAATTCAGCGAACCCTCAATCATACGCGAGCAGACTACGGTGAGGAGTATGAGGGAATTGTCAGGAAATTCATGTCAATCCACGTTCCCGCTGAACTAAAATTGGTGTCCAAAGCAAAGATTGAAGGGCATGAAATTGACTTAGCGCTAGTCAAGGACTTCACTTTCACTGATCATAGCAATGTCCCAGCATGTTCTGCCCACTCTATCATTGAAGTCAAAGGTTTCGGTGCCGTTGTCTCAAGGAAGGAAGAAACGTCACAATGGATAGGCAAACAAGGCTTCCACCAAATCCTGATGGAGCACCCGAATATTCGAGGCGCGTATCTAACGATCAGAGAAAGAGTCGGTGGGGAAAAGTCACATCACAAATACATCAAAGAGACGGAAGATTTCTTGGGAAGTCAAGCCTTCATTCTTTCAGAGGGCGACATGAGCTTCGAGAAGAAGCCGTACTTGGGCGAATGGAAGCGATTTCTAGATCATGTCATGTCAAGATGAAGTTGCCGGATTCTCCGCCAACGAAGCAAGACGACATTTGTTTGCAGCGCGCTCCATTAGCATAACCTGTAACGTGGAGCATACTGAGAGCATGGCAGAGTCGGCATAAGAAGAAAGACCTCTAGAAATGTGCGGAGTCAAGGCAAAACGGGGCGGGGTTGCCCTATTTCCGCAAACGATGGAGACGTCTCCCGCAAAACCCCCTCTTTTTTCTTTTTGATGCTAGAAAAGCGGCAATATTTCTTCTGGGCATGATCCTAACGCATGTGTTTGTCTCTTGAGTTTGAAATACCGCATTAAAAAGAGCAACAGGACTTGAACACTTTTTTATAAAGGTTTATTTGCACGTGAAAATAGATTTAGATAGGAGAGATAAAAAATGCCAAATAAGAAGATTATATGCGTTCTGCTGCTGTTGTCTTTCATATTGTCACTTGCTTCGCCGGTGCTCGCCACTCCTGAAGAAAGAAAGCTCGAACGAGTGTATTCCTTGCTGGACGACAAGCCGTTGGCCAAGCCAGGAAAGTCAGCCACGACGAGCGTGAGTATCCGAAACATCGCTTCGGGAGATACTGTTTACAGTCAAGTTCTAATAATCGCTCAGGCTGCAGGAACATTCGATTCAGTGGTGTACCAAATTGACAGTGGTCCATCCGAGACAGTCATGACTAGGGTTGACTCAACCGACCGCTATCAGGCCAACTGGGATACAACTGGATTATCAAACGAGCATACTTTGACAGTCAAGTCAAAAATCGGAGACCGCGTCGTAGCTTCTGTCTCAGCAAGCGTAACAGTGGTAGGCAATTATCAGTGGGAAGTCTACTATGAAATCGACTACATGGCTGGATACGAGCCATCAACGGTGGTACTCGATTACATGGTAGACTACTGGAAGGGCCACGCGATAAAAGTCACGTATGACGTAAATGAACTGGTTTCTGACCCAACTCCAGTTGATGGCTACATCACTGACTCTGACTTTTGGAAGCTTGAAAAGGAGTATAACCAAGGCAGCGATAATGCTACCGAGTATGGTCGGCAGTATGCTCTTAAAGAGAAATGGATGCTTTACGGCACGTGGGATGCGAACTCCAACGTTGGAGGCTACACATATGTCGGATTCGTCGGCAAGGATTTGGCGGCTGGCAACTACATCTTCATCGCTGACGCAATGATAGACGCTTGGGAAGGAAGCGTCATTCTGAGCGACGGCGGAGAAGTCATAGTCACCTGCCACGAAGCTGGCCACAGCATAGGCATCGCCGTGCTTCGAGGAACCTCTGAGAAATACGACCCAGACGCCTACAGCATAATGAGCTACATGAGGCTGCAAAACGCAAAGGACATGAATGGCTACTGGTACTACAGCAAGGAATACTGGTCGACCGCAAACCTGAACTACTATCCGTATCCTTAGACAGCCAAGTACCGTCCAAATCCGGAAAAGGCTTCGCTGTGCCCAGAAGGAGCATCTATTCTTTTTTTTGTATTCTCCAAAAAGCCAACAAGTAGATGCGCGCGCTCATACCATCTGACTCCCGATCTTGTTCCAAAACACGTAGACCTTCGTCTGCATCAGGAACCCG
>CAZCRE010000062.1:2437-8051 GCA_964501075.1 uncultured Candidatus Bathyarchaeia archaeon | reverse complement strand
GGTTGCGGGGTACATCGTGTTTAGGACGGTTCCTCCACAGTGTTTGCACTTCAATGAGCATCCTGAGCCAGTTACAGAGATTGTTGGGAAATCTTTCGTCGAGGAACAGTAGTGAACCGTTTTGTAGTGCATGAAGCTGGGAGCGTAGAAGCGTATCTTTCTTGTCTTAGATAACCATGTGCCGTTGTTTAGAAGTTCCAGTAGTTGCTCATCTGTCATTTGCCATATTGCTTCAGGCGATAGGTTTGCCATTTTTCTCTGCTAGAGAGTTTTTGTCGTTGTCCTAATAGCTTTCGTTTTCCAGTCTATGTGCGTCTCCACGTGTCAATTAGTTAATCTTATGTGAACCTTTGTGGCTATTATTGACTATGATTTCTATAATAGGGGCTGGAAAAGTAGGGAGCGCGGCCGCATTTAACATACTTAGGCTCAGAACAAGCGACGTGGTTCTGATAGACATTGCTGAGAACTTGGCGAAAGGCGAAGCTCTTGACATGATGCAGGCAGCTCCTGCGATCGAGTTTGACGGAAAAATAAGGGGCACGAGTGACTTCAGTGTTATGAGAGGTTCAGAGCTGGTGATTATCACTGCGGGTCAGGCCAGACAGCCGGGAATGTCTAGAATCGACCTCATGAACAAGAACGCAAAGATAGTGAAGTCTGTGGTAAAGGAAGTTGCGAAGTATGCTTCTGATTGCAGGCTTATGGTTGTGACGAATCCTGTTGACATAATGACGTACCTTGCCTATGAGGAATCGGGGTTTGAGAGAAACAGGGTCTTTGGAATGGGAAACATTTTGGACACCCTGCGTTTCAGATCATACATAGCGATGGAGTTGGGGGTTTCCAGAGAAGATGTGCGTGCCTTAGTAATAGGCGAGCATGGCGATTCGATGGTTCCACTCGTTGAATGTGCCTCTGTTTCTGGAATACCTGTGACTAAGCTGCTATCCGAAAAACGGATGAATGAGATCGTGAATATGACAATATCGTCTGGTGCAGATGTTATCAACATGAAAGGATCCACGATTTACGCGCCTGCAGCGGTCATTGCAGTCATGGCTGACGCGATCCTGAAAGATAGGAAGAGAGTGATTGGAGTTTCCACGTATCTTGATGGCGAGTACGGGCTCTCAGGCATAGCGATCGGCGTGCCAGTGGTTTTGGGAAAGAATGGCGTTGAACGAATTCTGCGGCTTGAGTTGACGGCTGAGACGAGGAAACGTTTTGAGAACTCCGCGTCGGTTGTGAGAGAAGCTCTCAAGATGATGGGCTAGATGGAGTGAATCACGTATTGCGCAATCAAAGACGCATTATTGTCTCACAAACAAGTGGACAGTGAACGCGCACCGAACGTTTCTTATGACAGTTGGTGATTAGTTCCCTCCATATTCCAAGGGGTTAATTGCACATGATTCGAAAGAAGACGGACAAGACACGTTTGACTCCTCTATCGGAGCTTATTTCTTTGGACAAGAAGAGAGCGTTGGTTACTGGTTCAGGCTCGGGCATCGGCAGGGCAATAGCGTACAGGTTCGCTGAGGCAGGTGCAAGGTTAGAGCTTGTTGACATTAACGAAGAAAGCCTAACTGTAGTGAAAGAAGAACTCGAGCACTTCAATACTGAGATTAACGTTCACAGGGTTAATCTGTCCAAGAAAGAGGAGATAGATGCCCTCTGGGAAAGGCTAGCGGGAAAAGAGCCAGACATATTGGTGAACAATGCTGGGATATATCCCACTAAGCCGTTTCTTGATGTGGATGAGTCTTTCCTGCAGAGAGTGATGGATGTTAATCTGAACTCTGTTTTCTGGATGTGCCAGCACATGATAAGAAGCAGACTCAAGAAAGGAGGAGTGATCATAAACACTGGTTCAATCGAAGCGGTGATGCCTTTGAAAGAGGACTTGGCTCATTATGACATTAGCAAGGCTGGGGTTATGGTTCTTTCAAGAGCCTTGGCTAGCGAGTATGGCAAGCGTGGTTTCAGGATAAACGTTCTCGTCCCAGGCGGAATATGGACTCCGGGAACTAGGAACTTGGCGAAAGACGCTATGAAGTTCAAGTTGAATGTTGTCAAGTCGGGCATAGAATACAACATGAGGACTCCTCTAGGAAGACTGGGGAAGCCAGACGAGATTGCATGCATGGCTTTGGTTCTGGCGAGCGACTTGTCCAGCTACGTTAATGGAACGTTGATAGTCGTTGACGGAGGCTTCCTATCAGCATAGCGCGCACTTCAGAACAGACGCACCAAGACAGGTTTCAAGACTATTCATTGATATACCATAGAGGGTTATCAAGGGCAATCCTCCCAGCACCTGCAAAAGGGTGGTCATGCCGAAAACGGCACACTCCGTGGTCTTTCATGGACATGGCTGGCTTGTGAACTTCTAGGTATTTAACCAATTAGCTAAAAAGAAGCTCATGAAACGCCACAATGGTCAAATAAGGCATGGAGAATAGGGAAAAATGTCATAAGTGTCGGAAGACTCGATTTGGCAGAAAAAACAAAAATGAGGTATAGAGCTTTTAACCTTGCACATGATTAATGATTTCTCGGAATTTGCATGATTGACTCGCAAATCAAGAGATTACTTGGATTTAAGCCCGAAGAACCAGATGAACAAGTCATGGCTAAGTGGAAAACAGCATCAACTCGCGTATGCAAACCTTGCTGGGAGTTGAAATACTGTCCATATGGACCTTTTGTGGAGGAATCACCACTTTTGCCACCACTACGGAAAGAAGCACAGAGACATCAAGAATATCTTAAAAGATGCCTCAAAAAAGGAGTCATGGCAGATGGAACAGCACTAGATGATGAGCGACGCCGAACGTTCAAATCAATGATTGAGGAATTCAATCCAGATAACTATCCGAAAACCATTCCGAGAGAAATCGCCGAAATGTCGTGCACGGTCTTTGGTCACATTTGCCCAGTAGTTTTCGTTGCGGAGGGATTTACGGAAACCTCTGAACCTCGACGAAGTGGTAGATACATACCGTTTCAAATCAAAATGCGGGTCGTTCGACGAGACAATTACACGTGCCAAGAGTGCGGTAAGCACCTTCTTGATAATGAAGTCGAGTTTGACCACATTATTCCAGTTTCAAGAGGCGGAAGCTCTGAGGAAAGCAACATTCGCTTGACTTGCTTCAAATGCAATAGGGACAAGACTGACCTAGTGGAAATTTAGGTGCTGTGAACATCAGACTAGAACAGTCTTCTATCAGTCCTTTTAAGCCATCTTGACCCTTCTTTCCAATTTTATTCCTCCAATCCAAAGGTGAAAAGATATAACTGATCCAAAGGATGATTGGTTGCAAGATCAGATTAGAAAGAGTAGGTTGAAAAAGGAGGAGAGGAAGAACAGATGATCACACTAGAGCAATCTGAACAGGTTAGAAAGAAGATGGAAGTTACAAGTTCAAGAATAAACGATGCCTTGGATTCTCATTCCAGTCATAGCAGATCTGTAGGAATCAAGTATGAATCTAATCCAGATGATAGGTGTCCAAGATGTGGATCTGGGTTAAAGCGTAAAGTGGGAAAGCCAAATGGAATTCAACGGTGGGAGTGCATTCTGTGCAACTTCCATTACATGGAGAAGGAGATGAGAGAGAATGAATGAAAGAAGATCCACAAAATATCACACAAATAAATGTAAATGCAAGAACTGTAACCTAGAGTTCAAGACGGAAGGAAATCCTTCCCATTGTCCTAGATGTCATTCTGCCATTGATATTACTTAGAGATGAATAAGAATGACCAAGATAGTCTTAAGGAGATATCCCGAATGAAAAAGGAGATTGCGGGAGAAATCTCCATCATCAGCGTAATCATGACAACCTGATAAGGACCTGCGGGTTCCTCATGCAGACAAAGGCGTATCTGTTCCTGAGAAAGAAAAAAGGGTGCATGAGCAAAAAGCTAGCCGCGCCACATCAATAGGTCAGAGTCGCAACTGAAGGTCACGCTTGCCTCCCAGTACCATTCTCTGTAATACAATTCTAGATTGTGAAATCCTTGGCTTAGGGTGTTCAAGACGATTGTCGTTGAGTGAAAGCCCTCCGGGTTCCAACCGTCAATCCATAAGAAGCCATCAATATACAACCGATAGCTGTCGTCAGCTCCCACATAAAACGTGACTGGGCCATCTCTTTGCTTATTAATTTGCATCTTTGCTTGGAAGCCTATGTAATCATAGTAGTCAGCGCCACCGTATGAGAACACAATTCCTCTACCCCAATTGTAATCGAATGTGGAGCAGAATTTTGACGTCCCAATATCACCTGCCCAGATCAGATCTCCTGTCAAGCCTCTCCATGTGACGTTCCATTGCGCTATAACGTTTGAAGCACCTGAGTCTCCTTTGTCACCTTTGTCGCCTTTAATTCCCTGAATCCCTTGTGGACCTGTAGCTCCCGTTGGTCCTTGTTGTCCCGTGGCTCCTGTATCGCCTTTGTCACCCTTGTCTCCATTAAGTCCATTAGTTGGTGAAAATTGTTTCACTACTACTGCTGCGATTAGGCTAGAAGCCAGAATTGCGGCGATAAGTCCGACTACAAATATTGTTTTTGGTACGCCCGCGCTTTTTAATTCATTCATTCTATCACCTAATGTTTAACCTTGTATTGATCGAGTTAGTAGATATGATTTGCGGAAACAAGATAATAGAGGATTCTTCTATTAGCCCTTTTAAGCCAGTTTTTGATTTTGCGGAAAAGTTATAGGTGAACCGAGATAGACTGCATTTAATGGAAGTGTGGATTATTTGCCAAGAAGAAGGGTTCATCTAAAGTTTGATGAATACCTCAGAGAGCATGGAGTAATTCGTGAAGATACGAAAACAGATGCTGTTCACAATAGGATGGATAAAGACCTTCAAGTTTATGGGCATTGGAATCATCAATATGCAGACTACTATAATTATCCTAACGGCATTAGAAATTGGATTAGAAAGTGGTCGCATCTGGGTCATCAACACACTCTGACCGATTACGTCAGAGTCGCTTTTGGACATCTGGTTCTTGATGAAATGTGGTACAAGTACAAGTTTGAAAGTGAAGAAAAGTTGATAAAAACAGCCTATAGAAGCTATGCTCAAAGAGGATTTGGCAGATGCCGTTTCAAAAAATGAAAGCCATAGAGTTTTCTTCTATCTCTCTTTAAATCCCTGAACTGGCTAAGATAATCTTGGAGAAAAAGAGATATCTCATTCTCAGAGTTCTCATGTCGGGAGATATCTCCACTATTTTGTGTAGATAAGAATTTGCAGTGTTGCCTTGATATTGAATCATTAGGTTTTGTCTTGTCTGGAGATTCGTAACGTATAAGTCCGTGTATTGTCTATTGCTACTTCGGATAACGATGACTGCCAACCTGCGACCTGACCGTCGAATACGCATGCTCTTCCACAGCTTAGGTCTAAGTTGCATAGGTGGCTCCATATTCCTGCAAATCCTGGTCTTCACAGACATACTCCAACGAGGCTACTTCACGGCAGTCGAAAAAAACCCAACTATCCTGACGTTTGAAATACTCCTAACCGCGTTTGCTCTTCTCTACTTCGTCTACATATACCAACACCTTATCCGATCAGTAAGATAGC
>CAZCRE010000062.1:0-2337 GCA_964501075.1 uncultured Candidatus Bathyarchaeia archaeon | reverse complement strand
GCTCTTCTCTACTTCGTCTACATATACCAACACCTTATCCGATCAGTAAGATAGCTTATCCCAACAACCACAGATTCAGACATGAAAGCCGAAGTTATACAACCAAGTCGAAAAGACTTAAAAACAAACCTCTACTAATCTCAACCGTTCTCATTAGGTGATAAGAGTGGCGAAGTGCAGATACTCAGTTATTGTCTTAATCACGATGATTGTCGCGTTGGTTTTTGCTCGGATAAATATCGCTGGAGCCGAAGATGAATTGAAGACATTCTATTCAAAGTACGATTTACCAGGCATCGAAATGAGAATCAATGCTACGGCAGAAACCGTTCCAGGAAGCAACATGACCATTGCGACATGGGTCAACTGTACCGCCACTGGCGTCCTAGTCGAGCAACTCAACATGACCATCTATGGCTTCGTAGGAGGTACGAACAAAACCCAGCTAGCGACAATAGACGTAATGGAAAACAAGACCCTAACCTTCAACAGCGTAAACGAAAGCAGCTACACCCTCACCGTACCAAGCGACGTTTGGGACACAACCTACGCGGACCTGCACCTGAGATACTTCATCTACAACTCAGGCTTTGAGCACAACCCGAGTTTCTCGCTGACGATCGTGAGGAACATCTACTACGAGCAGCTCAAAGAGGACTTCAAAGACCTGAACGACAGTTTCATCCAGCTCAACAGCACCCTCAGGCAGCTTAATGATAACTACTCACAGCTTAACGCAAACTATTCCCAGCTCAACGAAGCCTACAACGAGCTAAATAGTGCCTACTCGGAACTCAACGGCAATTACTCGCAACTCAAGAACACCTACGATCAGCTCAACCAAGCCTACTCTGACCTCCAACTAAACTTCACGCAGCTTCAAGGAAGCGTAACCGACCTCGACAACACGAGGCGACTAGCAGCAGTTCTGGGCGTAACGAGCGTCTTCTTCGTGGTCACGACGATCTATCTAGTCACACGACGACCCAAAGAATCTTGGTAAAACGCACAAATCATTTCCTGTGCAAGTTCTGCGCTGCAATAAACGCCAATCCTTTCTTGGTTAAGGCTTCAGCCGTTTGGTTCACGGCGTCGTGTTTGTCAAGATAGTTCAGAAGCAGCTCCGGCATGAGCCCCTTCTCGTTGATGTCTTTTTTCGGCATGAAATAGTCCAAGATATCCGATGGATGCTTCCGCGTCTTCTCAACGTCCGGGTTTCCGCCTTCATGCTTCGCACCAATGTTTTTCACGTGACCTGCAAGCTCCAAAAGCTCGCTGCTGCGGTCATACGGCTGCCTGACAATACTTTTGTAGGCTTCAGTTATGTGGTGTTCAAAGCGAACAACGTCTTCAAATCCCAAGTCCTTTCTAATGCAGGCCCCTAGGTCGATCGTATCGTTGTTCACAGAATTTGAAAGGTTAAACCCAATCAAAGGCGTGGAACCGTCATCATCACTCAGCAGTTTCGCAGTCATCAACGTCCACATGATTGAATACGGATTATCAATGCCCAGAAAAACCGAGATTTTAAACTCGATGTCAATCCCCAGCTTCCGCATCAAATACCCCAGCAAAACCGTGCCCGAGTTCGTGTTCAACACCTGCCGCACACCGTACTCAGTGTAGTAGTGCAGAAACTCGTCAACCCAACCTAATGCGTGCTCATTTGGCTCTCCAACCCCTCCGAAGTAACCAGTTATCGTTTCTGGACCTCCGAGGTGAACGTTCACCGGCTTACCATCACGTCCCGGCAACGTGCCCTTAGTATCCAACGTTTGCACGTATGATGCTCCGATGATCTGCATGGCCGCCGCAAATGCAAGGATATCGTCGTCTTCGACCTGTTCTTTCATCGAACGCACTCGAATATAGCGGCTAGGCATGAGCTGCTGCTTCGAGATTGACCTTTTCGCTTCTTCTATGATCCAAGGGAAGAAGTTGAAGGCGCTAATCTCCAACGTGACAGCAAAGGCTTCATCAGGCTTCATTGAATCCGCTTTTTTACCCAAGATCTTCCTGCGGTATTCAGGTATGCTAACAAATGCACGTTTGTCGCGTTGCTTGCTAAGCCATTCAAGATCCTTCACAAAGGGCGACTTCTTCTTTTCAAGTCGGTTCATCAGGTTTTCAAGTTTTCCCGATTCTCTGGCCCTCTTGTTGATCTCTTCGACGCCTCCATGCCTCTCAATAATGTTGAGTAAGCTGTCGACAACTGGATTGTCTTTTCTGAGCAGAAAATCATTGATTGCCTTCAGATTCTCTTCCTTTATCCTGAGCCTATTCTTGACATTCATCGAAAAGCATCCTCTGAAAGTGGTGATTTTCTTTAATTTCTGG
>CAZCRE010000061.1:0-8209 GCA_964501075.1 uncultured Candidatus Bathyarchaeia archaeon | reverse complement strand
CTCGTTGCACTCAGCTCCTCAGTTGCCTACGTCTATTCAGCCTACATCACGTTCTTCGTGCCCGACGGCATGGGATTCTTCGACGCTTCAGCCGTTGTCATAACAACGATAACGCTAGGCATGCTGCTTGAAGACATGGCTGTTGAACGAACCGGAGACGCCATAAAGAAGCTTATGGGGCTTCAGCCCAAAACCGCCACTGTGATACAAGAGGGCCAAGAGAAGGAAATATCGGTTGACGAAGTTCAGATAGGCGACACAGTAGTCGTCAAACCAGGAGACAGGATTCCGGTTGACGGAACAGTCACTGAAGGCCACACGTTCATCGACGAGTCAATGATAACCGGAGAGTCAGTTCCCGTTGAAAAGAAAATAGGCGACACGGTCTTCAGCGGCACAATCAACAAAACTGGCTCACTCAAGTTTGAAGCGGAAAAAGTTGGCTTGGAAACAACTCTGGCTCAGATAGTGCGTTTGGCTCGAGAAGTACAGGCAAGCAAAGCTCCGATCCAGAGGCTTGCAGACAAAGTCGTCAACGTCTTTGTCCCCGTCGTCGTGTCGATATCGATCCTAACGTTTGCTGTTTGGTTCTTCGTCTTTGGCAATCAAGGCTTGGCGTTGACCACGATGGTTGCAGTCTTGGCTATTTCTTGTCCCTGCGCGTTGGGCATCGCGACGCCAGCCGCGATAATGATCGGTGTAGGCAAGGGAGCCGAGAACGGTGTTCTCATAAAAAACAGTGCGGTGCTTGAAGTGGTGAAGAACCTCGACACAGTTGTTTTCGACAAAACAGGCACGTTGACCAAGGGCAAACTCGACGTCACTGACATAGTCGCCGACGACAAGAAAAGCGTTCTCGGCATTGCTGCCGTTGCTGAGAAATGGTCCGAGCACCCCATAGGGCAAGCCATAGTCAGAAAGGCTGAGAGCGAAGGAAACAACGTTGCTGAACCCGAGTCTTTCGATGCGTTGCCAGGCCTCGGCGTAACTGCAAGAGTCAAAGGCAAGAAAGCATTAATTGGAAACCGCGCTCTGATGCGAAACAACAACGTACAAATTGATCACCTTGAAAGCGAAATAGAAAGGCTGGAAGCCGAAGGCAAGACTGTTCTCATACTCGCCGTAGACGGAAAAGCAGCAGGAGCCCTTGCCGTATCTGACACGGTTAAAGAGCATTCAAGAGAAGCAGTAAACACGCTTCAAAAGATGGGGTTAAAGGTCGTTATGCTCACAGGTGACACAAAGAGAACTGCGGAAGCAATAGCCAAGCAGCTGGGCGTCGACGAAGTCCTCGCAGAAGTCGTGCCAGCTCAGAAGGTTGAGGAAATCAAGAAACTACAAGGCAAAGGACGTTTCGTGGCCATGGTAGGAGACGGAATAAACGACGCACCTGCCATCAAACAGGCAAACGTGGGCATAGCCATTGGAAGCGGAACAGACGTCGCTGTCGATTCAGGGGACATCGTTCTGCTCAAAGACGACCCGCGTGACGTCGCCACCAGCATAAAACTGAGCAAAAAAACATTAGGCAAGATAAAGCAGAACCTGTTCTGGGCATTCTTCTACAACCTAATAATGATCCCTTTGGCAGCAGGCGTCCTACAACCGTTCCTAGGCGTGCTCATCCCGCCAGAAGCAGCTGCGGCTTCGATGATACTCAGTGATATTACGGTTGTTGGAAACTCGATGCTTCTGAGAGCATGGAAGCCTTGATGACGACAGTTTAAACTATCTGCCCCAGAAATTTTGTATTAATAGGCTTGTGTTCCGTTCTAATGCCTATTCTAGTCGTTTGACTATGTGGTATCCAAACTTCGTTTTCACTATGCCTGAAATCTCTCCTTTGTTAATAGCAAAGGCGGCGTTTTCAAATTCCTTGACCATTTTTCCTCTGCCGAAAGTTCCGAGGTCTCCACCGTTCTTTCCCGAAGGGCACAGTGAAACTTCCTTGGCTATGTTTGCAAATTTCTCGCCTTTCTTTATACGCTCCAATATCACTTTGGCTTCCGTTTCTGTCTTGACTAGAATATGGGAACAATGCACTTTGTCTGGCATGAAACCCCTTGTATTAAACTGAATCATATAAGAGTTTTTTCAGCGCGCGTTTTGTGATGTCAGAATAGAATGCACTAGAGTGCCTCTCCAAAGAGAAAGATGCGACTGATTTGGATGGAATGTGAAGATGTGGCATGTTTTAAAGGCAGATTCTTCATCGAATTCCCAAAGAGCGCGTCGCGATTCTTCAAGTCAGATACCTTCGGGAAGCGAAGGCTGAAAAGATGGAGATGCCAAAGACTTAAAGAACTTGAGAGTATTAGCGGATGCCGGGTGACCATCCGCGAGGTCTAAGCTGAGGCGATTTCTTGCAAAGATCCATGATGTGTTCAGAGGGTTGTATGAGGCACTTTTCGGTCTCGTGTTACATTCTTTCAAGAGTATGAATCGCAAAATCAGGTCTAGGTTCCCAGTTTGGCGTATGAAAGAAGAAACGTCTGAGCATGTTCGGCACTCAGTTGAAGTGTTCATTTGGATGATTTTTCCCTTAAGCGTAGTTTATGTCTGCGGATTTCAGTTCTTCTTCGGTGAAAGTGTTTTTGGTCTAGTGCTATGGGGATTGGGTGTCTACTTCTACAGCAATTTTCTCCCTGATCTTCCCTCAATTCACAGAAAGAAAAAGTGCGAAGCAGATTGCACGGATTTGTCATGGTATAAGAAGTATGTGATTTTGTTGTTTGCACCGCTGCTTGTTTGGCTTCTGTTTTCTGGAATACGGTTAAGTTGGAGAACGGTCGAAACATATCATAACTTTCGATCTCTGGCTATATATGGCGCATTTCTGTTTGTAGTAGGCTTTCTTGGTTTTGCTGGGTTGCCTTTATCAATCCGAGATCTTGCAAGGATCTTCTTCTTCCAGTTCTGCGGCATAATAGGTTTCCTAACTCATCTGAAAGTCGATAAGATCTGGTGAGAACCGCCTATATTGCGAACGCGATAGACGGATCAATAGCTGATTGATTTTGGCATATGATAAAAAGCTTTGTTGGCTTGGAGCATCAAATCTGTCGTGGCAAAACAAATTCTTTAAACCAGATCTAATATTCTATTAGAAGCTGTGTCCAGATTTGTTTGATCCCGTGACGTTTGCCCTAATAATCGCTGGCGCAATAGTTGTGATAGGCTTCTTGAGCAACTACCTATTTGAGCGTACAGGCTTTCCGGATATGCTGTTCCTCGTAGTTCTAGGCATACTCGTTGGACCAGTCGCAGGATTCGTTGATGCCACTTCCGTGGTGAGTTTTGCTCCCTACTTGGCTACTTTGGCTTTGGTTTTCATACTATTCGACGGTGGAATGACTTTGAACATATACCATGTTTTCTCTGAAAGCCCAAGAGCAGCGGTTCTTTCCACGATAGGCTTTGCGTCAAGTGTTATCATCACTAGTGTGTTCATGAGTCTCTTTGTAATCCCGAACATGCCCACTTTGTACTATCTTCTGTTTGGAACAATTATCGGAGGAAGTAGCAGCATAATCGTCATGTCTCTGGTATCAAGGATCAAACTGAGCGAAAAAGTCTCAACAGTCTTGAGCTTGGAATCAGCTATCAACGATATTCTATGCATAGTACTGTCTCTGATTATCATTGAAATAGTGGTGTTGAAAGGAGCAGCCGACTTGCCAACAATTGCCAAGTCGGTGGCCAGCAGGTTTTCCATTGGTGTCATGCTTGGGGTATTCGCTGGAATCAGTTGGCTTAGCGTATTGAGACGGATCGTTAAGTCGGCCTACTCCTACATGCTTACACTAGGCATCGTGCTACTAGCATATGCACTCTCAGAATTCTTAGGTGGAAGCGGAGCACTGTGTTCTTTACTTTTCGGGATCATGATGGGCAACGAGAAGGAAATCTACGGTATACTCAGAATGAAAAAGCCGTCAAGTCGAGTTGTAGACGCAGGATTGAAGCGGTTTGAATCCGAAATAGCTTTCTTGCTGAGAACATTCTTTTTTGTCTATATAGGTTTGATCGCCACAATGACCAACGTTCTAACGGTTGTCGTAGGAGTAGCGCTTTCCTTGACCCTGCTTTTGACAAGGTTCGGAGTCGTTCAACTAACGACGATTCGAAGTGAGCTAAACAACGAAAGAGGAATAATGAGCGTGCTACTGACGAGAGGTCTGGCTTCAGCCGTACTGGCTACCCTGACATTACAGTATACGGATCCCGTAAAATACCCTGAGGTGGGAAGAATCTTCCAACAACTATCACCACTTTACATCAACGTGGCAGTCGTCGTGATTCTGACCACTGTGGTGATCGCAACAGTGGGGGTTCCAGTGCTCAGATGGAAAAACAGGAAAAAACAGCCCCTCGATGTTTGCTGAAACACACAACAACGATTCTGAATAGAGCACAAGCCAAAAAGAGTCCGCATGAGATGTCTTCATCTTCTACTCAGATACGTCGCCACGGCCATTTTTTGATAATCGGAAAACTATATTGATGTTTGTCTGCATGTGGCTGATAGCGTTCGTTTGGCGTGGGTGCTCTCGAATAATTATCAAGCATTTCTACCTCAACTTTCTGTAGACTTTTAAATTGTTTGAGCATGGATGAAATTTGACCAAAATGCTTTCGTCTCTCATGAAATGCCCTGATGATTTTGTCCAGTCAAAGTTTTACACAGGATTGTGATCCGCTAAAGAGACAAAAATGTCTCTTCATTGCCTGCAACTGCAAGGATTTGGTTATGCATCTAAGTGGAAATGATTGCTAACACTGCTCTAGGTTGAGAAATCGCCGATGTTGTTCGAAACTTGAATTCTAATGTCGCAAAGTTTTAATCTCCGCCGGAATCACCAATCAACAAGAAGGTTATCTGTCTTGGTTACATTGAATCTTGACAAGATTTTCCATCCTAAGAGTGTAGCCATAATCGGCGCGTCCGATGAAGAAGGTACCGTCGGTTGCGCCCTGATGAAGAATTTCAGAGAACTAGGCTTCGAAGGAAAGCTCTACCCGGTTAACATACGCACGAGTGAGGTCTTCGGTCTACAGGCTTTCCCAAGCGTTGACCGAATCCCAGAAACAGTTGATCTCGCCGTGATCGCCACACCCGCTCGCACCGTCCCAGACATAGTGGAACAATGCGGAAAAATGGGCGTGAAAGGTCTCATAATCATAAGCGCAGGTTTCAAAGAGATAGGTGCCGAAGGCAAGGCTCTAGAGGAAAAAATCACACAACTGAAGAAAGAATATGGTGTGAGAATAATAGGGCCTAACTGCTTGGGGATAATACGACCAAGCAATCGCCTCAATGCCACGTTTATAAGCAAGATGCCTAAACCGGGCAATATAGCGTTCATAAGTCAAAGTGGCGCTCTCGGCTCAGCCATCCTCGACTGGGCACTGCACGAGAACATAGGTTTCAGCAACTTCGTGTCGATTGGCTCCATGATTGATGTAGACTTCGGCGACCTGATAGACTATTTCGGAACTGACCCCAAAACGAAGAGCATACTGATGTACGTTGAGGGTCTTTCCGATGCACGCAAGTTCATGAGCGCTGCAAGACACTTTGCAAGGACAAAACCCATCATCGTTGTCAAGGCTGGAAAATTCAGCGAAAGCGCAAAGGCCGCGGCTTCACACACAGGCTCGCTTACTGGCGAGGACAACATCTATGATGCAGCTTTCAAACGCGCTGGTGTAGTGCGCGTGGACGAGATTGCTGACTTGTTCAACTGCGCCGAAGTCCTTGGTACGCAGCCTCTTCCAAAGGGTCCGAACTTGGCAATAATCACCAATGCAGGCGGCCCGGGGGTGATGGCAACAGATGCTCTCATTGCAAGGGGCGGAAAGGTTGCCAAGCTCAGTCCAAAGACCATGGAAACTCTCAACAGTGTATTGCCTCCTTTTTGGAGTCGAGGCAATCCTATCGATATTCTAGGAGACGCTCACGCTGACCGTTACAAAGCTGTGCTTGAAGCCTGCTTAGATGATGAAAACGTCGATGGATTGCTCGTAATCTATACTCCTCAAGCAGTGTCTGAGCCCGTTGAAATCGCCAAGAGCATAACCGAGCTTGTAAAGAACAGAGCCTATCATAACAAGACTATATTGACAAGCTTCATGGGATACGACGCGGTTGAAGAAGCAAATCACATACTAAGTGCGAACAGTATCCCAACATACTCAACGCCGGAGCAGGCCGTCAAAACCTATCTTTATATGTATCAGTACAAGCGTAATCTTGAGCTTCTTTATGAGACGCCTGAAGAGATACCTGTGGATGTAATGGCGCCCAAGCGCCCGCTTATGGTCATACTGCGAAACGTGGCTGCTGCCAACCGAGAAAACCTCACAGAAGCTGAGGCAAAAAAGTTCCTTGAATGCTATAACTTTCCAGTAGTGAAGACTGCAGTCGCTCGGACCGCAGACGAGGCCGTGTGCCTAGCTGCCCAGATAGGTTACCCAGTAGTTCTCAAAATCCTCTCACCCCAAATTATTCACAAGACTGATGCTGGAGGCGTTGCCCTTGATCTAAACAACGAAGCTGAGGTCCGTGAAGCATTCGACCGAATAATGCAAAGAGCCAGGCAGTACAATCCCGACGCTGAAATACAAGGTGCTATCGTCCAAAAGATGGTCAAGAAGACGGGCTATGAAGTAATAATCGGAGCAAAAAGGGATCCATTGTTCGGACCGGTTATCTTGTTCGGAATGGGAGGCGTCGGCGTTGAACTCTTCAAAGACTTCGCGCTAGGGCTTCCACCCCTGAACCAGACTTTGGTCAGAAGAATGATGGAAGACACAAAGGTCTACCAGCTT
Source organism: uncultured Candidatus Bathyarchaeia archaeon (assembly GCA_964501075.1). Classification (GTDB taxonomy): domain Archaea; phylum Thermoproteota; class Bathyarchaeia; order Bathyarchaeales; family Bathycorpusculaceae; genus CAZCRE01. Next base: position 1,378 of record CAZCRE010000061.1, on the reverse strand, counting down.
CTGAAGGGCTACAGAAACGTTCCACCCGCAAACATCAAGCTTCTGGAAGAAGTGATGGTGCTTTTCTCGCAGCTACTGGTGGACTTTCCACAGATCAAGGAAGTCGACATAAACCCGCTCTTCATAAATGAACATGATGCCCTCGCCATCGACGCCCGAATCGTAGTAGACAGGAAGCAAGTCTTCGAGAAGCCTGAACCCCATCAACATCTCGTCATAACACCCTATCCAAAGAAGTACGAAACCATTTGGACCTTGCGCGATGGTCGCACCGTAGTGTTGAGACCGATAAAACCCGAGGATGAACCGCTGTGGCTGGAAATGTTCCAGAACTTTTCAGAAGAATCAATACGTTTCCGATTCTTCCAGATTCTGAAAGATACTCCACACGAAACAAGAGTCCGTTACTGCAACATCGATTATGACAGAGAGATAGCCATAGTTGCTGAAATGACCGAAAACGGGCGAAAAAAGATCCTAGGCGTTGCGAGAGTAAGTTTCGAGCCTGACAGCAAAACGGGCGAAATCGCGTTCATCGTGGCTGATCCGTGGCAAGGCCTGGGCCTTGGCACGAAAATGGTTGACTACGTGCTAGAGATTTGCAAGGACATGAAAATCGAAACAGTCTACGCCATAATGTTATCAGAGAATTTCCGAGCTGTCAACTTGATGAAGAAAATGGGCTTCGCAATCACCTCCATGGACGACGGCAACATCAAAGGAACACTAGACCTCAAAGAGGAAGAATCTGGCATCTGCCCTGAGCCAAAAGCTGCTGAAGAAACCCTGATCCAAACCCAACCGGATGAAACAGAACAAGGAAGCCAGAGAGAAAAGCCAGAAACAATCTCAGAATAGAATGCTTACTCGTTCCAATCAATTCTTGAACATGAGAAGCTTTATTAGATCTAGTGGTTCTCTCGACATAGTATGACGTATGTCATATGCTGAAGGAAGCACACCGACACCATGCCCATTATTCATAAAACCAATAGGAAAACCATTAAAACCGAGCTTTGCAAACGTAAAGATTATTTAGCTTCCTTCAGTCAGTCATCCAAGAAAGAAAGGGGCCCCATTCCATGCCTAAATCAGTTTTAGTCGTCGGAGGCGGGATAGCGGGAATCCAAGCCTCACTGGACTTGGCCAACCGCGGAACCAAAGTCTACCTTGTTGAGAAAACTCCAAGCATAGGTGGACGCATGGCACAGCTTGACAAAACCTTTCCGACACTGGACTGCTCAATCTGCATACTTGCACCAAAAATGATAGAATGCTTCAGACACCCTAACGTCAACCTCTTAACATACTCAGAACTCGGCGAGGTCAAAGGCCAAGCGGGTAACTTCACCGTGAAAATCCTGAAGAAACCCCGCTA
>CAZCRE010000060.1:0-8257 GCA_964501075.1 uncultured Candidatus Bathyarchaeia archaeon | reverse complement strand
TTTCAGACTGCTTGGTTCATGGAATCACTGTTCACACAGACTTTGATCATCTTCGCCATAAGAACGCGAAGAACACCTTTCTACAAGAGCAAGCCCGGTAAGCTTTTGCTTCTGAGTAGCTTGGGTGTACTTGCCGGTGCGCTGATATTGCCGTTCACGCCGTTAGGCGCCTTGTTCGGTTTCGTAGAACCGCCTGCCCTGTTCTTCGTGATCCTCGCGGGGTTGGTCACTGTCTATTTTCTGATGGTTGAAGCTGTCAAGAAATGGTTCTATAAGCGGTATTCATATCGTTTAGAGCAACGTTCGGCAATGCAAAACAAGAGCTTGCCAAACTAGGATTGCAGACGGCCAGAGTACTGTGACAAATTTCTAAAGCGCTTTGAGGCTGAACATAGCTTAGATCGGAGGTCTTGAGAAGGGTGTTCTGGCAATTTGAGCAGATTGAATGACTAGCCGGGATTGATTTCTGTTATCGTTGTCTCTTTCCTTGTATGAACTCTTCCACTGCCTGTTTTGCTAAGGAGTCTGGTACCTGGATTGGTGGATGTTTGAACGCGTATGAAGATATGCTCAGCAGTTGGCCAGCTATCTTGCGGTCTAGCGCTATCTTCACTGCCCTGATTATGTCAATGACCACACCTGCACTGTTAGGCGAATCCTCCACTTCAAGCTTCACCATTATAGTCAAGGGTCTGTCGCCGAATTTTCTTCCCTTGAGCCAAAGATAACAGATTTTCTTGTTCTTGAGAAAAGGCACATAGTCTGAAGGGCCAATCCGTGTAGGCAAATCATACGGGACTAGGCTTGTGACGGCTTCTGTCTTGCTAATGCGTTTTGTCTTCAGTCTTTCCTCAACCGTCATGTTCTGGAAGTCAGTGTCTCCTCCAAGGTTTAGCTGGTATGTTTCGTCGATGATTACTCCTCTGTCGACGCAGAGCCTAGCAATGTTTCTGTGCAGAATGGTTGCTCCTAGTTGGCTCTTAATGTCGTCACCCGCGATTGGCAAACCCCTTTCCTCAAACTTTCTTCCCCATGCGGAATCAGAAGCAATGAACTCAGGCATGCAATTAACAAACGCACAACCAGCATCCAAGGCCGCCTGAGCATAAAATCGGGTCGCCAGCTTGCTACCAACTGGCAAGTAGTTGACAAGAATTTCAGCTTTCGCCTTTTTCAGTGTTTCGACAATATCTACAGGTTTGATCTCCCCTTCCTTGTAAACGTTAAAAGTCTCCTTCATGTGCTCGGCCGCGCCATCCATGATGGGAGCAGGCGAAACTTTGACACCTAATGATGGGACATCCGCAAATTTCGCGCAGCAATTTGGCTCCGTGAATATAGCTTCAGCTAAATCCTTTCCAATCTTCTTCTTGTTAACCTCAAAAGCAGCGACGAAACTCACATCTTTGATGTGATATCCGCCGAAATTTACATGCATGAGCCCAGGAACGGTCGTATCTTGTTTGGCGTCTTTGTAATATTGCGTTCCTTGAACGAGGGCGGACGCCGAGTTACCGACTCCTACTAGTGCCACGCGAATTTCTGTCAATTTCAGTTCCTCTTGCCGTTGTTTAGCTAACGCTTTAGCAGCTGTTCGCTCTTTAACTTTTTCTTGGAAGATAACAAGGTTAAAAGGCAACTTGAGCAAAGGAAATGATACAGGTGTAAATTGCATGGACGGAAGCGAAGTGAATGTCAGATTCGAGCCGTTCACGGAGATCGTGATCATGGAACGCAACTTCTTCACAACGCCAGATGACATAGCGAGATTCGCGTCAATAATCGCAGGTGGCAAGACTGCTGGATTGTACTGGGCTGAAGGCGTGGTTTTTCTCTACTTTCCAATTCCTGCATCAACAGAAACTTTGGCTAAAGAGTTTGTTGAACACAAACGGGTCTACTGGGCATTTGTTGGACACGCCCTTATGCCGAAATATCAGCCAGTCATCGAGACTCGCGAAAAGATAATCGTTCCTGTGGTTGACATGTCTTCGAACGCGTTGATCAAGAAAGTTGCAGCATGGCTAAAAGAACAAAAATGACTGTCCAAGAGATTCCTCTTTTTTCATGAGATCTACATTTTGCGCGAGGTTTCAACAGTTGGATACCTTATGTATTACTGGAGCAGTGTTCTCTGGAAAGGGTGAAGGAGCCAAGTACGTTGGGTTACTTTGGGTAGAGGAGCAGATCATCAGGAAACTTGGCTTTGTTCCATATGTTGGGACTCTGAACATAAGACTGACAGAAGATGATGCTAAAAGACTTGCAAATGTACTGGAAAAGGCAAAGGCAATTGAAATCTCTCCTGTTGCCGGTTTTCGTCGTGGCAAGTGCTACAGGGCCAGTTTGGCGGACGGCATTGGGGGTGCTATCGTAATTCCAGATGCCACAGACCATTCAGAAGATGTTTTAGAGATAGTTGCTCCCGTTAATCTAAGAGATAGGTTTCATCTTGGAGATGGCGACTTACTTGACATTAGGGTTCATCTCTAGAAAGCTACCTTTTCTGTCTGGCCCTAAGACAGTTCTGGACGCATTCGTTGAGGAGCCCCTCTTTCTTCAGAAATACACCGTATCTCACAAGAGCGTTCATGGCTCTTGCCGCGTCCTCTGGAGTAGAATAGGCTGGGATGTCCAGCTTGTCAAACCTCGATCTTGTGTACAAGGCCATTTCCGTTTCGCCAATGTCACATGCTACGATAGGCTTGTCGTATTTGTTGGCAATCCTAGCCACTCTATCAATGAAATCTTCCTGCAACGCAGGCGTGTGATGAAGACCAAGCAACACTATGCCATCGATTTCTGGATCTTGAAAAACGATTTCTGTTGCATATTCAAACATTTCAGAGGTTCCAGAACCAGTTATATCGACAGGGTTGAAGTTTGTCGCGAACTTTGGAAGTTTTCCTGCTTCCTTCAATTTCTCAAATTTCTGCAGTGTTTTGTCTGAAAGACGCTTGACAGATAACCCTTTCAACTCGCATTCATCAACGGCCATAATACCCGGACCACCAGCGTCAGTGATTACTCCCACATTGAATCCAGCCGCAGGAGGTTGCATGGACAATGCTTTTGCAGCGTCAAAAAACTCTTCTGTGTCCTTTGCCCTAAAAACACCTGTCTGTGCGAAAACGGCATCGTATATCCTATCCGAGCCGGCAATGGCGCCTGTGTGTGAAGCTGCCGCTCTTGCACCTGCTTCTGTTCTGCCCGATTTGAGAGCTACAATGGGTTTTTTTCTTGAGACTCTCTTAGCTACTCTGAGAAAATCTCTTCCAGATTTTATGTCTTCAATGTATAGCAATATGACTTTGGTGCTATTGTCATAAAGTAAATAGTCCAATATTTCTGTTTCAGTCACGTCGGCTTTATTGCCAAAACTGACGAATTTGCTTATTCCGATTTGTCGTCCTGTCATGAAGTCTAGGGCTGCGACTCCGAAAGCGCCGCTTTGAGTGACTATCGCGATGTCTCCAGGTGTCGGACGCGGCGTCGCAACGACTTCGTCTCCTGTTGTCAGGATTTTGGTCTCTGGCAAAAACAGCATGTCTACGCCTGTCTTGGTGTCGAAGACTCCTAAGCAGTTGGGTCCGAGGATTCGGATGCCTGCTTTCTTGGCTATCGTGACGACTTGATTTTCAAGGTCATGGTTTCCGATTTCGCCGAAGCCAGAACTGATTATAACGACGTTTTTCACTTTTTTTGCTGCTGCGTCTTTCATGATTTCTGGCACGATTTTTGCTGGAACGACAATCACGACAAGCTCTACTTCTCCCGGAATCTGAGTTATTGAAGGATAGCATGGTGTACCAAGAATGGATTCCTCGTTTGGATTGACTGCGTAGATTTCTCCTTTGAACACTCCGCGCCTCTTGTTCTCGGCGAAGTTCTTGAAAATCACGTGCCCTGCCTTGTTTATCCTTTTCGTGGCTCCCACGACGGCAACTGATTTTGGATTGAAAAAGGCTGACAACTGCTCAACCGATGGATCCATTTGGGTCATTCACCTTTTTTCTTCTAACGATGACTATGGGTTTATGTCTTACTGTCTGAAGCATTTCCCAAGTCACGTCTGTTAATTGCGTTTTGAACTCGTCAGCCATGTCCCACACGGTTTTTCCAGCTCCATAGCCTCTCACGTGGTTTGCCACATCAGCAATTTCTAATGCCTGCTCAATTGACATTCTACATCCCGCCAACGCAGTCGGAGTCGCTCTCCTCCTGAGTCTGAACATTCGACAGAACACGTAGGTAAATACTCCTCCGAAGGAATGAATCCCGCGGATCGGCTTCGGTCTTGGTGTAAAATGATAACTACCGAATGAATATGTTTTGTCCGTATCCGCGATCATAACGTAAACTTTCTTGCGGAGTTTTTGCAGCACATGCCTACGTATCGCTTGAGCGACTTCGTCAGAATCGTTCAATGGCAAACTCACGTAAGAATATGGCAAATTGCTTCCATCAATGCCGCCTTCTGAGCCGAACATTAGCGCCTGCAAGAGGTTATAGTGCGCCAATGCAACTTGCTTGTGGCGGCTTCCAGGGTCGATTGGATATGCTCGGAGCCTTTGAATCATGTCTTCTCGAAAGTGGCATAGTGACCCGAAAAAATAGCCCCACATGATTCGCATCCAAAACCTTGCGATGAATCTCGCGTTTGTGCTGGGCTCAATTTTGCTCTCGTCAACGATGCGGCCTAGTGCGGTTGAAATGGCTTTTTCTGATATGACGATGAAGTCTTTGTCGGCGATTTTTCCTTTAATGCTGTCCATGATTTTTTGCATGTGGTTGTCTTTTGGTTTCCAGTATTCCGTGGTGATTGCTAGGGCTTTGTATCTGCTCATCCGGCCACATTGTCCTAAAACACGTTTGTTTCCTAGGCATTTTGGAATAGTTTCTTTATTTCTGCAATGTCACATTCGGGTGGTTTCATCTTCCCTTCAGAACAGCAACCTTTTTCCACGCATGTTGGACCAGCGTTCTCGAACAGTACTGGTGTTGCCTTTTTCACTTGTTTGAGCATTTCAGTTGCGGCTTCTCTCATTTCCCATTGAGCTCTTGCGCAGCAGCGTACATTGAAAAAGTGGCGTAACTCCCGGGCGTTCATTGTAACGATTATGTTAGTTTTCGCGGCGTTTGGGAGAATGAATCTTGCATCTTCTTTTGCAATTCCAGTTTTCAGAAGTCCTTGGTATGTTTGGGAGATTTTCTCTAACGTTTTGTCAAAGGCTTCTCTAGCTTGTGCGTTTTTTGCTATGCTTGGTGGTGTGACGTAGTTTTCAAGAGTGTTGTATGCGACGTAGCGTTGGCTCTGTTGAGTGTATGAAGCGATGCGGTGTCTAACAAGTTGGTGGGTCATGGCTCTGGAGGCTCCTTCGATGCTGAAGGTGAATGATGCGTGTTCAATCACTGAGCAGTGTCCGTAGCCAGTTACGCGTTTTATGATTTGCTTTGCCGTTTCTTGATCTATTTTTTCGAGGATTTTTGATGGTGTTCCGCTTTTGGTTGTTGTTAATGCGGCTGTTCCGCACAGTTTTTCAGCGTCTGTTGTGTAGCGAAGAAGTATGACTTTCAACTCTTGGGCCTCTCTTGCATCTTCTATCAGTTATGTAATAAATCTGTTTTGTCAGCAATTCTGTTGGCTGAGCTAATTGCCTGCTTTCAAGTTTGAGATCCTCATGAGTCTTTGAACTAGCCTGCGCTGGCTTTGGTGAAATTGGTTCAGGCCAAGTCGTCACTGCCGTTTACAAATGATCGGATCGCTGCAACCCGCGTTGAATGGCGGTCTGCGATGTTTCTAAACTTTGGCGTAGATGCGGTCGCTTGCGTATTTTCCGCTTTGCATCTCTTCCTCTATTTCGCGCAGTAGCAGTATGCGCCTGAAGGTTGTGGGATGCGTTGAAAACCATGTGTTGATCTTGTGCCATGTGGACTTGGCCTCTTTCTCCATCGCAAGCTCTAATTCACGCTCGTCCAGAACTCCGTTGTGGTCTAGGTCGTACTCATCTTTTTTCTCCACTATTTCTGCGATCTCTTGCTTTGCCATTGCTGGATCGGCGATGTAAAGGGCTCTGGCTCCGGAAGGAGGTTTTGAGGAAAGTGAAAGGCCATAAGTGATCTTGGTCAGAGCGCTTTCCAAGTTTCTCGGTGAGCCTGTCACATAAGCTGAATACGCGTCTGCATAATGCTCTCTAAGCCTGCTGAGTCTCATGACGAACAGGAGTGAGATTATGTAAGCTGCGTAAGAGATGGCTCCTACAGCGAATAAGGCTGCTCTCATGCTGCCTTCGTTTTTGTCTCTTGATGATCCTCTGGCGAACCATGTGATTTGCCATGTTCCTCTGGCTATGATGTATGCTAGTAGTGGCAATGCTGAAAGCAGGGTCATTACGATGTAGTCCTTGTGTTTTATGTGGCCTAGTTCGTGGCCTATGACGCCTCTCACTTCGTCTTCCTTCAGGCTCTTTAGAAGTCCTTCATGAACTGTTAACGTGGCGCTGTTAGCGGTTCTGCCAAAGACGAAGGCATTGGGCGAGTTGTCTGGCGATATGGCCAGTCTCGGCATTTTTATTCCGCTTTTTTCTGATAGCTCTTTCACGGTTGTTTCAAGCCACGGGTTGTCTCCTGGCTTCAAGTATTGCAGGCGTGAGGAGACTGCGACTATGGATGGTCCGATGAGATACTGGAGCAGTACGAAGAGGATCGTGCCGATTACCGCGTAGATGAGGCTGAGATCGACTATGTACATGATTAGTGCTAGGAATGCGGCAAAGATGAAGGCTACTAGGAATATTGAGGTTCCCATCGCGAGTTTTAGCTGTCCAAGCCTTGCCATGTTATCCCTGCAGCACGCATATGACGAATGTCAGCAAGAATTAAAGTTTTCTAGATCCGGCTTTTCCATAACGCGCGCTCTGATCACGCAGTGACTTGTTCAAATCTTGTGAATTTGACCATTGCCACCCAAGCCGCGAAAAAAACGGTAGCAAGGAGTCCAGCGAAAAGGATCAAGTAGACGACATTACCTGTCTGAGACCAGTTGATGAGAAGCAGTGTGCCGAATCCGCCTCCCACCCCGCCTCCTACGCCGCCAATAAGACTACCTGTTCTCTTGTTTTTCCATTGAAGCTTGGAGGCGCACGTTGTACAGGTGATGGTTGTATTAAACCTCGTTAGAAATAGTAGCTTTCTTGCTGGAATCCTGTTTCCACATTTTGGACAAGTAATCACAGGCAACCACCAGCAAATATCATAGAACTGAAACTATTATTAATAGGGCGCTGCCTTGTCCGTTAATAGCGCGCTTGCGTCTTGTTCTGCAGAGCGACTCAAGAGTGCATCCGTGAAGAGCGTGCTGAATGCGAGGGGTGGGATTCGAACCCACGTAGGCCTTCGCCAGAGGATCTTAAGTCTAGGATAGATTATTGGAAGGTCAAGAATGATTTCCTGTTGTGGTTAAGGAATAGAGGATTGGACTGGGATAATTATGCAAAACAGCTTATCAGACATCTTGAGAAGTTTAGCAAGCCTATCAATAGACCTATGGATATCGTAAGTATGTTTGGCAGCTTGAACAATAGTCAAAAGAGGCATTTGACCAATGGTTTGAGGAATCTGTTTAACTTCTATCAAAGTCAAGGACTAGAAAGCAAACCATGCTTAGACATTCTTAGAGAAAACTTGCCCAGAACGTTCATTGGAGTAGACTTGAATATTCCAAGTGAAACAGAGATTATAGATTCTCTCAGAGTATTACAGAAAAGAGATTCTGGCAAGAGAATCTTAGCTCTCTATAACCTGCTTTTGGATTCAGGACTTAGGCTTATCGAGGGCGTTAGACTGTACAATTCACTAGTAACAGACAGTTCTGAATCTGAAAGGCAAAATGGCTTCCATGTGGTAGCTCTAGGGTATTTCAGAAACACAAAGCTAGCTTATTTTGGATTCTTAACAGACTACACAATGGAGCTTCTGAAAGATTGTGAAAAGCCTCTTACATACAAGAAAATTATGGGTTCAGCTACAAGAAGATTTAATGTTGTTAGCTACAAGTATCTTAGAAAGTTTGTATTTGACATGATGACTTCAGAACAGCTAAACATACCAGAGAGTGTTGCAGATTTCATTGAGGGCAGGACAGCTAAAGTGTTGGAGCTAGACACTACATGAATCTTAAACGTAAGGCAATACAATTCTATCCAAGATACTCAACATATGTGACTAACCTGAAATCAAAGAATTTAGAGACGGAACA
>CAZCRE010000059.1:0-8293 GCA_964501075.1 uncultured Candidatus Bathyarchaeia archaeon | reverse complement strand
GCCACAGCGTTGAAAGCTCTGGCTAAGCCGATGAGCTTGTGCATGTGCTTGTTCAGTCTCTGCTGTCTGGGGGCCAACATCTCACGACCGATGTACTCGCTTCTAAAATGTGCCGTCAAAGAATCCACGATGATCAATTTCACGTTGTTCTGTTTGATCACTTCATCAGCGTTGTCAAGCAGAAACGCTTGGTGATCAGACGTGTAGGCCTCAGCATAGATGATGTTCTTGACCACCTGCTCAGGATCCAATCCCAAATGCTTTGACATCGACACAATTCTCTCGGTTCTGAATGTGTTCTCAGTGTCGACGTACAAAGCAGCACCGTTGAGTCCGCCCCGTTCAGGAGGCAACTGGACGTTCACGCACAGCTGGTGACAGATTTGGCTTTTTCCAGTTCCATATTCACCGTAAAACTCGGTTATGGTCTGCGTTTCCAGCCCACCGTCAACAAGCCTGTCCACGACCTTGCTTCCAGTCGTCAGGCGCAGGACACTCTTCCGCAACCTAAGCAGTTCATCTGCCCTAATGAAAGAAACACCAATCGAAGAACGTGCAGTTTCAATGACTGAAAAAGCTTTCTTTTCACTTATGCCCACAGGCTCAAGCTCCCTGGCAGTAGCCATAGCCAGAGACTCGATCGTGTGATACCCTAATTCCTTGAGTTTCTGAGCTGTAGCAGGTCCTATACCGGGTAAATCCTCTAAGAACTCGTATTTCTTCTTGCTACCAGCATCCGCTTTCTCTGTCGTCTCTTCACGTTCTTCAGACATCGACCATTTCCTCGCTACTCACAGCGCATAATACAGTAAAAAACAAGCTGTATTTAAAACACGTGAAGCAACATGGTTTCCAGTCTATGGAGAGATAGGTTAAAGTGAAGAACACATTGCTCAAAGTGTTTGCAGAGAACTCTCGAAATTCTTCACTTTCGGAGGATTCTTGCCCTGAGCCAGCAGAATAGTGTGTCCTTCCTCCGCTAGACGTGATGCCTGTATTTCCACGCCGCCCATGAACTTCTCGCTTAGGCTACCATCATCATTGATGACTCGCCAATACGGTGCCACCTGCTTTCGCCCGATCTTCAAGTCCTCTTCAGCAGTTTCGGCGGATACCCAGAGGAAGATCTCGGGTGTAAGTGGGCAAGTGTATGCAGCACAAAAGTCTTTCGCTAGCTTGTCCATGATTTGGGTCACCGTGACCAGTTTTCCTTTCTCAACTTTGCGCAGCAGTCTATCAACATCCACTGGTTTCGGGATCAGCATCTTTCCCTTTGGAGTGTCAACAAGTCTTGGCTTCTCAGCTTTTTCCAGTCTTTCTCGCGATGGCCTGAGTGATCTCATATATAGCACTTGCTATGATGTGTCCTTAAATTTTTCGGGTGGCACAAGACAAGACATAAGTACACGAGATCGTCCATAAAAATCAACAAAATTTGAGGGAGAAGAAATGGACACTGCAAAGATCGAGGAAGTTGCCTTCAACATCTTGAAACAAGCCGTGATATACTTGCCAGACGACGTGAAACAAGCATTGAAAAAAGCTTACGCGGAAGAGACAGAAACGGGTAAGATCCAATTAAAAGCCATTCTAGATAACATTGAGCTTGCCGAGAAGAGCCAAGCGCCAGTGTGCCAAGATACTGGTACGATAATCTTCTATGTGAAAGCAGGCGACAAAGCGAAAAACCTCGGAAAAGTTGAAGAAGCATTGATAAAGGCGACGAAAAAGGCTACGGCAGAAGTTCCTTTACGTCCTAACGCCGTAAACCCCTTCACCGGAAAAAACAGCGGAGACAACACTGGACGTAACATACCGTTTGTGAACTGGGAAATCACGCAGGGAAGCGACATAGAAATGACAGTGATGACAAAAGGAGGAGGTTCCGAAAACGTCTGCATGGGCGGAATGCTAGTCCCAGGCGAAGGAATAAAAGGACTTAAGAAATTCGTCGTTGACACTGTCATAAAAGCAGGAGCCCAACCTTGTCCACCGACCATCCTTGGTATCGCAATCGGCGGCGGAGCCGACATTTCAATGAAGCTCGCCAAGAAAACCTTGCTAAAGCCCTTGACCGAACACAATCCAGATCCCGAAATAGCGGCACTTGAAAAGGAGATTTATGAAGCGGCCAACATGACAGGAATTGGTCCCATGGGATTAGGCGGAAAAACCACGGTCCTAGGCGTGCACGTAGACTTCGCTTTTAGGCACCCAGCGTCTTTTCCAGCTGCAGTCGCCTTCAATTGCTGGGCTTCAAGAAGGGCTTCAGCGTTGATCAAGGCAGATGGCACCGTTGAATACTTAACTCGTAAGTTGAAAGGGTAAGGTGAAGAAAATGGCAGTCTATAAACTGAAAACACCAATTTCGGAAGCTGACATTCGCAAACTGAAAGTAAATGATGTGTTGTACGTAACTGGAACGATTGTGACTGCGAGGGATCAAGCTCATCGAAGAGCCTTGGAGTATTTCAAGGAAGGAAAGCCGTTGCCCCTCAGCCTAGAGGGTTTAGCAGTTTTTCACTGCGGACCAGTCATGAGTAAACAAGGTGACAAGTGGATCGCGGTGGCGGCGGGACCGACTACAAGCACTAGGATGGACATTTTCGAGGACGAGTTCATAAAGAACTTCAAGGTTCGTGTAGTCATCGGTAAGGGTGGAATGGGCAAAAGAACAACAGACGCCATGGCGAAATACGGTGCGGTCTATGGTGCCTTCACGGGTGGCGCCGCAATATTGGCTGCAAAAGCTATCAAGAACGTTAGAACCGTTGAATGGTATGACCTTGGCATGCCTGAGGCCATGTGGGTTTTTGAAGCTGAGGAATTTGGTCCCCTTACGGTTGCAATTGATTCGCACGGGAACAACCTGTTCACTGATGTTCAGAAGACCGTTGAAGAGAACAAACAAAGGATTTACCAGAAACTTGGCTTGTCGCCATAGTTTCAATTCTCCATTTTTCTGTTTTATCTTAGTTAACCCGAATACTGTTTAGTATATAGTAATATTTAATACTCTGCCTGACTACCCAAATAAACGGTAGACCAGAGCATGTTCAAGAACTACAGAGACAAAATAGCCGTTTCAGGAATCACGGTACTTGGAGTAGGCGTAGCCCTGCTGATTTTCACATTCATAAGCACCTACGGATTCCTAACCCAGAGCCTCCAGATCGTCACCTCTCAAGATCTTGTGCAAACCTTCGGAGAAGCACTGGCGCCCTTAATCGCTACGTGCATCAGAGTAATGTATCTTGGTGTGATGGGCTGGATAGGCTCGCTCATAACGATAAGAGGCGTAACAATGATCACAAACGCACCTAAGCTTGAAAGCCTTATTCCTCAAAAGCCAATGACTAGTCAGCCAAGTCCGGCGCCGCTGGAGTCAGTGAGTACTCACCAAAAGGAAACTGTGCCATCTGAACCAGAAATGGCAGTAATACCTCCAGAAGATGCTTACCAAACAAAGAAAACACGAAACAGCACGGCACACCGAGAATCATCTGACTAAAAACCCGCCTGCAAGTCAGTTGGAGAACAGAGAGCCAATGAACATTCCGATCCGAACAATAGGCATTGCTACAACGGTTTTTTGGACAATTCTCATACTTTTCTCTGTTTCTGTGGCCTATTCTGTTAAGGACTTGCAGTTTGGCTTTGGAGAGCCTCAGATCGGCATGAGTTTAGACAACAAATTGGTTTTTTCGTTGCCGATAAACGTTACAAACAAAAGCTACTACAGCATAGGTGTATTCAACGTGACAAGCATCGTCTTAGACGAAGGCGGTTCCATAGTAACACAAGGATCATCGGTGATGCCACTCATAGAGAAAGATCGAGCGGTGACCTTTTTCCATAATCTGACCTTGGACATAGGCAACTTGCTGCAACGCAACCAAAACTACCTGTTCAATGATACACAATTGAGTGTCGTTGAATGCGTCAGTATGAGACTCGCTGAAATCATCCCTGTCCAAGCTTCAGGCAACTTCTCAATTCCTTGGGGCGCGCCATTGCACAACTTTACGCTGGAGCAACCAAGGTTTCCTGCGTTCAATCTCACTCACATTCAGGTTGAAGTACCACTGACTTTTGAGAATCATGCGTCTTTCGGTTTCAGCGGAGACGTGAGGATACGCATGTACAATAACGCTGGCGTGCTAGCAGGCTCAGGCGATACTGCAATAAGTGTTCCTCAAAACTCACATTACAAGGGAAGCATCGAGTTTTGGGTTATGGCATCCGCGATTTCCTCGACTGGGCGGTTAGAAATCGAGCTTCAGACACCCTTTTTCAGTTATGGACCACAGGTGATTGCGTACGGCTAATCAAGTGGTGAGTTCAGGATGAATCTTCGGAAAATCGGGTTTAGAGCCCTGAAGGCAGCGGCCAAGGGCATTCTTGTATATATTTTGTACTTTGTTTTGTCGTCGTTTTTGGCCCCGTTTATGGAGATGGTTCCGACTCTGCAGCAATCGATTGAAGCTTTTGTCACGCTTTACCTGATTTTGATGGTCATCGGCGACTTCTTAGCCGATACGATTTATCATTATTTTTTTGGAGCGGGCAAGTCGTTGTTCGTGATCTTCTATTTGATTCTATCACTGAAAAGCGGAGTCGTGAGCACATCATTCGGGAGTATAAACTTGCTTGTTGACCTGCGCCTGTTTCTTGTGATCGCCATGCTTTTGAGCTTATTAGGGTTAGCGAGATCGGTTTTTCAAGCAATAAACTTCATGAACGAAAAAGCGAGCATCACAGTTAGTTTATAGTTTTTTCGTCATCATGCAAGCGTCTTCGCCGTCTGCATAGTATCCATGCACGGTGCGTGCAACTTCAAACCCAAGCTTCTTGTAAAGGCTGACTGCTGAATCATTTGTCACTCTTACCTCTAGAAAACACTGTTTCGCCTTGTAGAGCTTCATCGCCTCCATTGCGCTGGTCACGAGAGCTTCTCCAACGCCTTTTCTTCTATGATCATGCACCACAGCTACTGAGACCACGTGGCCCTTTTTGATCACACCGCCCAAGCTTAGGTTTGACAAGCCAACTTCAATGCGGCACATTATGTAGCCGACGATTTCGCCGTTTTCTTCTGCGACTGTGAACGTTTCTGGGAATTTCTTGTACAAATCAACAAAGAAGGAATCTGTGTAGTTCTCAGGCAGACAAATGCGGTTGATCTCCATTACCGTTTGCAGGTCGCTCAAGGCGAATTTTCGCAGTCTAAAGGTTTGCTGCAAGCTTTCACGCACCATTCGCTTCAAGACGTTCAGTTTTAGCGCTGTCTAAACGCGTCTCTGTATTTAACCGCTTCCAGTAGGAGGTAGCTGTTTTTCCTCGGTTGTCTTGACGTTTGGCAAAGTGAGGTTGCCGTGCGGAATGGCCCAGACTCTGGCGTTCTTGCCAGCGATGTTTAAAGCCTCGTTCAGCGCGTCATTCACAGCCCTTGCAGTCTTCAACCTGAAAATGTTCGTTGCATAGTAGTCCGGCATAGATGAAACGAGTATTATCTGATGATTCTGCAGCGCCTTCAACAGGTAGTATGCCTTGTGTCCGCCTAGGACAAAGTTTCTTCTGATTTCCCGCTCAACCGCCTTCAAGTCTCCGTACTTGACCATCCAGTCATAGAAAACCTGGTTTCCATGCCCCTCAGGGCACTCAGCGACTAGAACTATCACGCCGCCTCGCTTGACAACTTCGAGCGCGTTGTCAACGCCCTTGTAGGCTTGGAACAGGTTCACGTCCGCGGGGTTTCCGCCTGAGCTCACCACGACTACGTCTGCTCTACGATCCACTTCTACACGATACATTTCGTCAACAAGCTTGACTCCTTCCATGAAAACCTGCTCCAAATCGCCTGCAAAAGCCTTGACAAGTTCACCTTTGCTATTGGTCACAATATTCAGCGTGAAGTCAACCTTGGCCATCCTTGCTGCTTCCATCATATCCTCATGAACGGGGTTGCCCTCTAGAACGCCTGTCCGCGCGTTTACATCCAAGAGCATCGCATGATTCTGTTTTATCGTTTCCTCGCCTGAAACGCCAGGCATGACACTTTTTCTTCCTCCGCCATAACCAGCATAATAGTGAAAACAAATATCACCAGTAAGAATCCTCACGTCAGCCTCAGCGAAAACACGGTTCAAATAGACTTTCGTTCCATGCTTCTGAGTGGTGCCTGCGTGAATTAGATTTGAAGCCTTGCAGTCGTGGCTGATGGTCTCGACGCGGTTGACTATTTCCTGACCTAAAAGCGTAACAGCTTCTTCCGGCTTGACGGCCCTGTGTGTTCCGCAGGCAAAAATGATTGTCAGATTCTCGTCTTTTATTCCCGCAGCATTCAGTTCGTTGAGTAATGGCGTGATCATAAACTCGCTTGGCGTAGGCCGAGTTGCGTCGTCAACCACTATCGCCACTTTGCTTTCAGCCTTGACTATCTCGCTTAAGTGTTTGGAACTGATGGGTTCCCTCAAGGCTCTTTCGACTTCGGCTTTGGCGTCTGGCACGCCAGCTTTCTCTTTTGGCGCAATTGAGCCTAGGAAGTTTCGGGTTGGAACGCGTACGCAGATCTCTGTTTTTCCATAGGGAAGCCAAACGTCAACCATCGACTATCACTTAGATAGTGAAACACGCCGCAAGAATCTATTAAGCCTTGCCAAACGTGCTTGAAAGCATCACAAGCTCTTTAAAATGAGAATCCATAATAGATATGCTGCGAGGAATGCGATATGTCAATTGATAAAACACCTGCAAAGAACGAGGTTTTCTTCACGTGGTTTAATCATTATGCCGGAGTGACTATTAAAACGCCTTCAAAGACGCTGATAATAGACCCAGTCGACGTGAAGCCAAGAAATTTCCAGAACATTGACGCAATCCTAATCACGCATGAGCATTATGATCATCTGGACCAAGCCTTGATTTCAGAAGTCTACAAGACTAATCAATGCATGGTTGTTGCTGACCCGACCTCTGCAAAAAGACTTCGAAACACTATCCCTCAAGACAAACTGAGCATCGCCCAGAAAGGTTCGGAAACTAAGCTTGGCGAGGTATCGGTGAAAGTTGAAAAATCTAATCACCCGCCAGCGACGAGCCCAGTGTCCTTCATAGTAACGAGCGAAGATGGGGTCAAAATCTTTCACACTGCAGACAGCCTTCCATTCCCAGAAATGGTGGCTATAGGTGAAAAAGAGAAGCTTGATGTTGTTTTCTGCACAGTCGGAATTGCACCGGGCACGTCGCCAGAAACCGGAGTAGACATTGCCAGGCTGACAAAACCAAAAGTGGCCGTTCCCTATCACACGGGTTCGCCAGCAGATCAGAAAAGATTCGCAGAGCTTTTGAAGAAGGAACTGCCGAAAATCACTTGCCTTGTGCCTGAAGTTGGCAAAATCTACCAAGTTTCCAAGAGGTCGTGAGAACATGCCAGTCAATAGGATCGATGAAAACGCCAAGTTTGAACTCTGCAAAATCCTGAGCAAGATTGGCGCACTCCAGTTTGGCGCTTTCAAACTCACGAGCGGAAAGATAAGTCCTTACTACGTTGATCTGAGGATAGTGCCAAGCTTTCCAGACGCCTATCAGAGAGTCTGCAGTTTGTATGTAGACTTCATAAAGCAGGAGATTGGCAACAGAGACTTCGATAGAATAGTCGGTATCCCCATTGCGGGCATACCTTTTGCTGCCTTGACTGCTTACAACTTCAAGAAACCGTTTTTCTACATCCGCAAGGGTGTTCGCCTACACGGAAGGCAAAGAAGAATCGAGGGAGTACTTGCGCCCGGAGACCGCGTGTTGTTGATAGATGATTTGGTGACGAGTGGACTGTCACTGAAAAAGACTGCGAAGATCATAAAGGCAGAGGGCGGAATCGTGAAAGACGCCGTTGTACTCATAGATCGCCAGGAGGGCGGAAGCGAAAAGCTTGGGAAAGAGGGAATAAAACTGCATGCCTTGGTTAATATCAGCGAGATAGCTAGGAAGCTGTGTGAACTTGAAATCTTGGATGAACAACAGACAAAGACGATACTGAAACAGATTAAGAAGAAACAAAACGGTTGAGAGTGAGAGAAAAAGAGGCTGCTACTCGTAGAATATTAGACTCTGTTCTTCAAGTATTCCGTGAAGCTTGTGCACTGAGTCATAGACGTCCTCTTCTTTCTTGGCGCCTGTGCAAACGAGTTTTCCACTTGCAAACAGCAAGATAACAACTTTGGGCTCGTCCATCCTGTAGATCAAACCAGGAAACTGCTCCGGCTCATACATAGCCTTTCCAAGACTGTACGCT
>CAZCRE010000058.1:6889-8520 GCA_964501075.1 uncultured Candidatus Bathyarchaeia archaeon | reverse complement strand
AGCCAAGCTCCAAGAGTTCCGAAATGTACGTCTTAAGACGGTCGAAAGGAACATTAGATTCTTGCTGAATATGCGTGAGAACCATTTTCTCCTTTCTAGATTCAGCTCTTATTATTGACAGTATGTCCATGTAAACCTTCAGTCTGTCCCTTCGGAGCCGTTTCATTTCAGACTTGTGCCTCACGTGCTACGTTTTTGCGGGCGATTATGGCTTCATAAGATACGAAAAGAAAAACGAGCAGACCAACAATTCGAAATGCGTGTGCACCTATGAAAGCGGAAAAGCTTGAGTCAAGTGACCAAATCAGGAAAGAGTACTGAGAAAAGGCGAGCAAGGCGTAGCCGAGCGGGGCAAGAATTGTTTTTGACTCAGGTTTCAAGGCATGGCTTCTAAGCGTTTGCAGAGTGACGTAAAGAGCCAACATCATGTTGAAGACCCTGAAGTATTCGTCAGCCGCCTTGTAACTTGGAAAGGCTAACACTGGTGGCAAAAATACGACTACGAATAGGAAAATCGACACAAGGACCGTTAGCGACGCGAAAGCCTGCATCAATAAGCGTGCTTTTCGCTCATGAGTTTCGAAAGACAAATGGTACGTTACGGCAATGAAAACAAAGGCGTATGCTCCAGTGAAGAGTTGGAGCCATCTCATTTCATCGAGAAGTGAAGACTCGCCTAGTGACAGTGAAGCTCCCATACAGATGTATGAGACTCCTAGAAATGCAAATCCTATGGGAAGACCGAGAAACCTGTTCTCTCCAGTCATCCTGTAAGGTTTAGCCATGAACCATACTAGTACAAAAGCTATTGCCGCCGAAACACCCTCAACTAGAACGAAAAATAGGTTGTCCATCAACTATCACTGGTTGGCTTATACGCATTTGTCTATTTATCCAGCGCTCACTTATTGTGCGTATCTCTTATATCATACATACGAAAACTGGATGCTAAGCCACAGAAAATTGAAAAATGTGAGATCGATCTACGGCTTTGTTGCTGGAATATGCTAGAAGAGCGATGCTCCCAATGAGAACTGATACTCCAATTATGATTTCAGTAGTCAATTGGAGGCACCAATAGCATATGTTTCAAAAAGGCTGAATCTCTATGACGATTTTCTTCACTGCCAATTCACATATCTTTCTTATTCCTCTCTTTCCGCTCTCATAACTCACTCTAATCAGGTTTGTTTCTTGCAGTTTGCGAACTTGCTCACTGACATAAGGTTGACTCAGCTCTAGTCGCTCAGCTATTGTTGAGATGTCCAGACGTTCTTTTGAGAGCAACTGCAACACTCGCAGGCTTGTCGAGTTTAACGCGTCAGCGACCTGCAAAGCATCTTCCCCCGAAACAACAATCTCCTCAGACATTGCGAACAACCCTATTTGATATATGGCTTCTTTAACTGCTTATAATGTTTATGAGGCGCCCGATGGATATATTCATTCACACATACTTATTGTAGAATAGTCATTCCATACTCAATATAGCAAAATAGAAGTATTTATAAACAATCGTTTATATTAATTGCAGTCACAGTATAAGAACCACAAGAAAAACTGAGGAGAGGCGGAAAAATGCCAGACAAACAAAAGAAGAAAAAAGAACTGCCAAAAAAGTACACGAAAAA
>CAZCRE010000058.1:1223-6789 GCA_964501075.1 uncultured Candidatus Bathyarchaeia archaeon | reverse complement strand
GTGCGAATGGTCTGCTGGAATATTGAGATGCATGTTGAACAAAGAGTGTAAGGATACTACGTCTTTCGTTTTCTGCTTGCGACGTACTTGCCGATCTCTAGCGCGCTGAAGGTTATTGCTGTGAATAGTATTGCGAAGCCCCAGTCGAGTGGTTCGGGTGCATGGACGTCAAACAGGGAATTGACGCCAGGTGTGTAGAGTACCATAAGCTGTAGACCGAATGATGAAAGAACTGAGTACCATAGGAACTTGTTCTTGAATACGCCTACTTTGAAAACTGAATATTTAAGTGATCGGGCAGAAATGGCGTTGGCAAGTTCCATCAAGATCATGGCTGTCAGTAGTTGAGTTCTTGCTTCAGCCAACTGGTGCTCGCCTTCCCAAGGGTGGTAAAAGAAGTAGCCGAATAGAAGCATAGCCGTCATTATTATCGGCACGATTGACAAATATGTTTTGACGTCGCGCGTGAATATGCTTTCGTTTGGATCTCTTGGCTTTCTTTCCATCAAATCCGGATCGCCCGGGTCAACACCTAAAGCTATGGCAGGCAGACCATCAGTGATTAAGTTGATCCATAGTAGCTGAGTTGCCGTCAGGGCAATTGTAGCGTCGCTAATAGTTGCGTCCGTCATGCCCGTTGCGCCCGATGAGAATAGTCTTGCCAAGTATGGAACAGAAACTACGGCGACGAACATCACGAGGATTTCCATTATGTTGCAACGCAGCAAGTAGGTCAGGTATTTCTTGATGTTGTCATATATTTCTCGTCCTTCTCTCGCAGCTTTTATGATTGAGGCAAAGTTGTCATCCGTCAGAATCATGTCCGACGCTTCCTTGGTCACTTCTGTGCCTGTTATGCCCATTGCGACGCCTATGTCAGCCATCTTCAGTGCAGGTGCGTCGTTGAC
Organism: uncultured Candidatus Bathyarchaeia archaeon; assembly: GCA_964501075.1. GTDB lineage: Archaea > Thermoproteota > Bathyarchaeia > Bathyarchaeales > Bathycorpusculaceae > CAZCRE01. Next base: position 5,881 of record CAZCRE010000058.1, on the reverse strand, counting down.
GCCGTCTCCAGTCATGGCTACGACTCGACCCTTCTCTTTCCACGCTTTGACAATTCTCATTTTGTGCTCAGGTGAAACTCGAGCGTAGATGGCAACATTCTCAACAACATCGGCCAGTCGTTCATCGCTCATTTTCTCCAGTTCTTCACCTGTGAGAACCTTCCCCTCTTCCTCCTTTTCTCCCAGAAGGTTAAGTTCCTTGGCTACAGCTACTGCCGTTAGTTTATGGTCCCCTGTCACCATTACAACGCTTATGCCTGCTCTCTTACACGTGTATATGGCATCCTTAACTTCGTCTCGTGGCGGGTCGATCATGCCCATTATTCCAACAAAGACAAAGTCTTTTTCAATCTTCTCGTCAAAGTTCTCGATGCTGTCAGGCAGTTCTCGGAAGGCAAAGCCTAGGTTTCTCAGTGCTTGCATCGCCATTGCTTCATTTATCTTCGATATGTTTGTCTGGTCGTCCTGAGTCATCTTTCGGGCTTTTCCATCTGCAAAGATATTGCTGCATTTTCCCAAGACTATTTCAGGAGCGCCTTTCATGTAAGCCATTTTCTTGCCAGAACCAACATGGACTGTTGTCATGCATTTACGTTCGGAAGAAAATGGAATTTCAGCTATTCGAGGTTGTTTCTTTTCAAGCTCCTCTTTCCAGATTCCTGCCTTGCCTGCGGTGACAACTAATGCTCCTTCAGTCGGGTCTCCCTTGATGATCCATCTCTCTGTAGAGGGATCTTTCTCCAGCTTAGCATCATTGCACAATGTTGCTGCAGTTAATAGGGTGCGGAGCTCAGGATCTGAAGGTTCAGTTCTCTTGTCTTCAAAAAGGAAGTATCCTTCAGGTTCGTAACCAACTCCAGAAACCTTGATTATCTTGTCATTCACGTATATTCTTTGGACTGTCATTTCGCCCTTTGTCATTGTGCCGGTCTTGTCTGAACATATTACACTTGTGCATCCAAGAGTCTCAACGGCTGGAAGCCGTTTAACAACGGTGTTCACTCTTGCCATTCTATACATGCCAACTGCAAGGGCACCGGTTACGATTGCAGGCAACGCTTCTGGGACTGCGGCTACTGCAAGACTTATTCCCCAAAGAATCATGTCGAGCCAATCGCGGCCGTCAATAATGCCTATCAGCCCAACTGTGAGACAGATCGCTATTGACAAGATTCCGATCCATTTGCCAATGGATGCGGTTCTCTTCTCCAAAGGCGTTGTTTCTTCCTTAGTCGTCTGAACCATTTTCGCAATTTTCCCGAATTCAGTGCTCATACCCGTCGAAGTAACAAGAGCTTTGCCTCGACCGTAGACAATTATCGTTCCAGTGAAAACCATGTTCTTCATATCATTAAGAGCAGTTCTATCAGGGAGCACGTTGGCACTCTTGTTGACTGGTGTCGACTCCCCTGTAAGTGCAGCTTCATCGACCTTGAGATTGAACGTCTCAATAAGTCGAGAATCTGCGGGAACTTTATCACCTGTATAGAGAAGAACAACGTCTCCTGGAACGATGTCCACTGTAGGTACCTTAACCTCCTTTCCTGCACGTAGCACCACCGCAGTGGGCGCGGTCATTTTCTTCAGCGCTTCTACCGCTTTTTCAGATCTGTATTCTTCAAAGAATCCCAGGGTGGCTGTTGCCAAGACTATGGCGATTATTACGGCTGCATCATAGAGTTCGCCGACATCTTGCTTGATGAAATATGAACCAATTGAGAGTCCCACGGCAATGAGCAGAATGACCATTAGAATATCAGTGAACTGCTCAAAAAACATCTTTATTGATGAGGTTCCTTTCTCTTTCTTCAACTCGTTAGGTCCATATTGGTGTAAGCGATTCTGAGCTTCTTCTTGGCTTAATCCGGTTTCCTTAACACCCAAAGAATCCAGCGTTTCTTCAGTGCTCATCGCGTGCCAAGGCTTCTGCATTTTCTCCCTCTACAGCCGATTTAGAAGATATGCTGTAAAGATAATGGAGTTATATTCTTTTCTCTGAACGAATAGGGGGTTAACAAATAAGTTTATAAGAGATTTCGAAGGACACTAAAGCTTCTTTGAAAACTGGAATGGGCGATTAGGAGAGGTAAATGATGGACTTCCAACCATGGTTAGTGGCACCGCTATCTGCGCTGGTCTCAGTGCTAGTAGGACTCTACTTCTACAGATACGTGAACAAGCAAGATAGTGGAACTGAGAAGATGAAAGAGATTTCTAACGCAATCAAAGAAGGAGCTGCAACTTTCATAAGAAGAGAATACACGACACTGGCAATGTTCATAACAGTGGTGGCGGTACTGATTGGCGTATTCCTGCCGCAACCAGTATGGGAAGCCCAAGACCTGTGGCTGAACCTTCAGTTGCCAGTAGCCTACATATTCGGGTCGTTCTGCTCGGCTCTAGCAGGTTACTTAGGACTGAACGTGGCTACAAAGGCAAATGCAAAAGTTGCAAACGCAGCACAGGGCGGACTGAACAAGGCCTTCCCCATCGCTTTCCGCGGTGGCGCAGTTATGGGATTATCGGTAGTAGGAGTTGGCCTCCTCGGGATTAGCATAGTCTACTCGCTTACGGGAATGGTAGGCACCGTTCCAGCAGTGTTGGCTTACAGCTTTGGAGCGAGTTCTCTCTCACTTTTTGCAAAAGTAGGCGGGGGCATATACACCAAGACAGCCGACATCAGCGCAGACTTAGTGGGCAAAGTGGAGTTGGGAATCCCTGAAGATGACCCGCGAAACCCCGCGGTCATAGCCGACAACGTCGGAGACAACGTGGGAGACGTTGCTGGCATGGGAGCAGACCTTTTCGACTCATACATCGCAAGCATAGCGGCCGTAATGATACTTGGCCAAGGACTTGGCACAACTAACGCCTACGTTCAAATCCCCTTGGTATTCGCCGGACTAGGCATACTAGCTGCTGTCATAGGTGCATTAACGGTCAGAGTAGGCAAGAAAGGCAACCCAGGAGGAGCACTGAACAGAGGCACCTATGTAACATGCGCGATCTTCGGAATTCTCACAGCTCTAACCACATGGTACTTGGAATACCAATGGCAACTATGGGGAGCATGGCAGCTATGGGGAGCAGCTATAGTAGGTCTTGCAGCTGGAATAATAATCGGAGTTACATCTGACTACTTCACGTCTGAAGACAAGGCGCCGGTCTTGAAAACTGCTAAAGCATCTGAAACTGGACCGGCGCTGAATATTCTGACGGGGTTCTCATATGGTCTGCGCAGTGTTATTTTTCCGTTGATTGGAATAGCTGTTGCAGCAGCGGTTGCGTACAAAATATGTGAACCTCTAGGATTAGGATATGCTGTTTACGGAATAGCCATGGCCTCCCTTGGCATGCTTTCAATTGTGGGACTGACCGTTTCAAACGACGCCTACGGTCCGATTGTGGACAATTCAAAGGGAATAGCCGAGCAATCAGGGCTGAGCGAGGAAGTCATCGCGATAACGGACGAGCTTGACTCAGCAGGAAACACGGCAAAAGCCATAACGAAAGGATTTGCAATAGGCGCGGCTGGACTGACCGTGATCGCGCTTCTAGCAGCTTTCCAGGAAATAGCCGCAAGAGCAGGCAAGCCAGTCATCTTCGATATCATGGATCCACTGGTTCTATTAGGCGCGTTCATAGGCTTGGCGATTCCCGCAGTCTTCTCCGCAATGCTTATACTTGGCGTCGTTAGAAATGCTGAAAGAATGATTACGGAGATCAGAAGACAGTTCAGAGAGATCGTTGGTCTGAAAGAAGGAAAACCAGGCGTGAAGCCTGACTATGCACGATGCGTTGACATCGCAACTGTCGGAGCACTGCGCGAACTCATGCCAGCAAGCATTGTAGCGATTGTCGCAACCTTGCTAATCGGCTTCGTAGGCGGGATAAAGGCACTCGGAGGTTTCTTAGCAGGCTCTATATTCTCAAGCTTGCTACTGGCACTGTTGATGTCAAATGCAGGCGGTCTATGGGACAACGCCAAGAAATTAATTGAGTCAGGAAAACACGGCGGAAAAGGATCAGACGCACACAAGGCAGCTGTCGTAGGCGATACAGTCGGAGACCCATTTAAGGACACAGCAGGACCATCGCTTAACACGATGATCACAGTGATGTCGCTTATCGCTTCGATGTTCGCAGTATTGATAATTAAATACAATCTTCTGGAATTGTTGGGGATTCATTAGGCTAGTTGACCTATGACGAAAGATTGTTCATGAGCCTTATTAGTGCACAGTGCGAATCAACGTAGCTTCGTCGATTCCTGCAAGTGAGCACAGCAGTAGACCGTAACTGTCACAAACTGGAGGATGACGAACAGAAGACCAAGCAGGAGCATACACTTTGTTTCCATAGCATTGCATCTGACTCCAGTGCTCAATTTGAGTGTCACTGGCGGCGCCAGTCATCGAAGATACTAAATAGCTTATCGAACGCCTTGTTGTCTGTTAAGATCCTGCTAGGAGGTGTGATATGACTTGAATAGCAAAACAACCGGCATGGTCTTGGGCGGAGTGCTGATTATCATGGCCATAATCGTTTTCGCCGTACAACACTTCGGCATGTACAACCTGTATGGAGATGTAGCGAACAAATGGTACTTCTATGGCCTCGTCGGTGTCATCGGCCTGATCGGCGTGATACTGATAGGC